>JABFSR010000147.1 GCA_013140495.1 Verrucomicrobiota bacterium | reverse complement strand
CGGTCATCGCTGTCGTCATCGGCGAAGGCGGCTCTGGCGGTGCGCTCGGCATCGGTGTGGCAGATCGCGTATTGATTTTGGAAAACGCCTATTACTCCGTGATCAGCGCGGAAGGTTGCGCGGCCATTCTGTGGAAAGACCGCGCCGCTGCGCCCAAGGCTGCCGAGGCGCTAAAAATCACCGCAAGAGATTTGAAGGAATTGAACCTGGTGGACGAAATCGTCCCCGAACCGCTCGGCGGCGCGCACACCGACCAAAAAGCCACGGCGGACATTCTCAAGTTCATTCTGATCAAAAACCTCGAAGAACTCCTCGCACTGCCCGCACCTGACCGCCTGAAAAAGCGCTACGAAAAATTCCGCGCCTTCGGAAACTTCCTCGAGAAAGCTCCTACTCCTGCCGAGAAGGCCGCCGGCACAAAGAAATCTGCCAAGAAGACAAAACAACTCGAAGTGCCGATGGCTCCGGCAGCGTAGCAACAGAGGCACGGCAACCCGCCGTGCTCCAGTTCATGCCCACACTTTATCCGTTAATTTTTCAGCCACGCTTCAAGGATCGGGTCTGGGGCGGGCGCAACCTCGAACGACTTTACGCAAAACCCCTTCCTCCCAGAGTTGTAATTGGTGAGTCGTGGGAAATAACCGATCGCCCCGGCGACGCCAGCGTCATCACCAATGGTCCACTAGCCGGTCATGACCTGCGTTGGCTCATGCAGAATCATCACGCCGCGTTGCTTGGCAATGCGAAACCGCAAGGCGACACTTTCCCTCTGCTCATTAAAATCCTGGACGCTCAACAAAAACTTTCGCTTCAGGTTCACCCGCCCGCAAACAAGGCCGCGCAACTCGGCGGCGAACCCAAAACAGAAATGTGGTTCATCGCTGACGCCGCGCCTGGTGCTGAACTCTACGTAGGTTTGCAACGAGGAATCACACGCACGGACTTCGAACGCAAACTTGGGGATGGCTCGGTGGCCGAATGCTTCCATCGAATCGCCGTAAAGCCCGGCGACACGATGTTTCTCCCAAGCGGTCGCGTGCATGCCATCGGCGCTGGGTTGGTGATTTTTGAAATTCAACAGAACTCGGACACAACTTACCGCGTGTTCGATTGGAATCGGGCCGGTCTTGATGGCAAACCCCGCGAGTTGCACATTGCGCAGTCACTGGAGAGCATTGACTTTGCGGACTTCGAGCCGCCGCTTGTATCCGGCAAAGTCCACGACCTCTCCAACGCAAGCATCCGAGAACTGGTCAACGACCCGCTCTTCACCGTGGAGTCATGGTTGATGCGCAGTGCCGACGCCGTTTGCTGGCGTAAACAACGAATGCAAATCATCGGCGCCGTTTCAGGGACTCTCACAATCACAAGCGATGCGGAAGTTGCACCAGTAGCGCTTTCTGCCGGACAGTTTTGTCTTGTCCCGGCTGAATTGCGAACCACAGAACTCGTCGCACAACCCGGCAGCCGGTTCCTGCGCATCACCTGCGGTTCATTCGAGTGATTGCCCCTTGAATTTGGGACGAAGCTGACACAAAGTTTCCCCGGATGTCGAAAGACAAAGAACAATCTCAACCGACGCGGACGAAGCGATTCATCCAAAGCTGGCTCATCAACACGCTCGCCGTGCTGGTGGCGGAGCGGATTGTTGACGGAATAAGTTTTGAAAAGGGTAATCTTTGGACCCCAATCGTCACTGCTCTGGTTCTTGGAATTCTGAACTACTTCATCCGCCCGATCATGATGCTGCTGGCCCTGCCATTGCTCATCTTTACACTGGGGTTGTTCACGCTCGTCATCAACGCGGCGTTGCTTTATCTCGTCGGCTCGCTGCTCAAACCGCACTTTGTCGTGGATTCATTCTGGGCGGCCTTCCTTGGTGCGGTCATTATCAGCATCGTCTCTGTGACTCTTCAAATCATCACAGGTACTGGAAAGTCGCGTGTTACATTCACACGCGGCCAGCGCCCGCCACCTGGTCCAGGAAACGATGACAAAGGCGGTGGGCCGGTGATTGACGTGTGAAGAGTTTCACCTCAGTTGATATCCCGCTAGCAGGGTTGGAATTCCTTTCGCGTTGAAGTCCGCTTCAAAATCCGTCCTCACTTCTGCCAGCTCGGTTGGTGTTTCAACAGCTGCGAATTCCTTCGCCGCGCCGAATACCGTCAACATCTGCTCGAAGTAATCCGTGTCATCCGTTCGCAGATAAACTGCTCCACCCGGGATGAGCGAACGCGCGGCCAGTGCGGGAAAACCACCGCCCACAAGCCGGTGTCGCCGGTGTTTCTTCTTGGGCCACGGATCTGGAAAATAGATATGAAGCGCAGTCGCCGACCGATGAGGCAACAGCCATTCGAGAAAGTACGCGTTCTCGATGCGCACTCCGCGCAGGTTGGTCAACCTGGCGCGACGACCTTTGCGATCCAGTTTCTGGATGCGCCCAAGCAACCGCTCGACACCGAGAAAATTTCGTCCCGGATGCCGCTTTGCATATTCAGCAATGAAGGACGCGTCGCCGCAGCCTAGTTCGACTTCAAGTGGTTGTTGTTTCGGAAACAGAGGCTGCAAATCAATCCGCTCTGTGATCGTGGCAAATGTGTGGAGCAGATTGCTGCTCCCCTCGATGGAGGGGCTTGGTGCGGGCAGGCTCATCTTAAGGGTTTGAAAATATCCGGACGCGCTAGACCAACTTCTTCAACCGCACGTCCTCGGCCATCTTCTTGACGAGTTCCTTTACCTTTTGCGACTGACTCTTGTGCGCCAACAACACCGCGTCGTCTGTCTGCACGAGAATGGAATCCCGCAGACCAACCACCGCGATGGGCGTGCGACGATCCTTGCTGCGCGCGTCGTAGATGATATTGCGCGCGGCATCCACGTGGATGAAATCCGCCATGGCGCAGTTGCCTTCAGCGTCCGGCTTGATGTGACGGGCGAGCGCATTCCACGCACCTAGATCGTCCCACTCGAACGCACCGTCAGCGACGATCACGTTCTGCGCATGCTCCATCAGAGCAAAATCAATCGAGACTCTTTTAATGTCGGGATATTCCCTGGCCAGCACCTTGGCGAGCTTCGGGCCGTTGGTGGCCACCTTGAACCAACGCTGGCACGCAGCGAACATTTCCGGCTGATGTTTCTCCAACCCGTTTGTGATCGTCACGAAACTCCAGATGAACATGCCTGCGTTCCAGCGATACTGACCGCTGTTCAAATACTCCAACGCCGTGTCAAAGTTTGGCTTCTCCACAAAACGCTCCGCCTTGAAGAAGGTCGTCTTGGTTTTTTTCGCGCCGGACGGTGTGGGCAGTTCATTGCCCGTGTGGATGTAGCCGTAGCCGGTCGCAGGTTCGGTTGGTTTGATGCCGATCGTGACGATTGCCTGGCCCTTGGCGGCGACATCAAAAGCATCGCTCAACACCTGCTGAAACTTTTTCTCCTCGGGGATGACATGATCCGCTGGCAACACTGCCATCACTCCCGTCGTTGAACGCGCGCCGACCAAAGCTGCACCGAGAGTGACCGCCGCGCAGGTGTCGCGACCCACGGGCTCTGCCACGACATTTTCCTTGGGCAGCTTCGGCAATTGCTTCCGCACTTCCGCAGCCTGCGCCTCGTTCGTGATGATGAAAATATTCTTCATCGGGACGAGCGGTGTGACGCGGTCCACGGCCTGTTGCAGAAATGAACGGTCGCCGAGCAGCCTGATGAGTTGCTTGGGCGTCTTCTCACGGCTCACCGGCCAGAAACGCTCGCCGCGTCCACCCGCCATGATGATGACAAATCGGTCTTTGTTATCGGTCTTTGCTTTCATACGAATTCTTCAGGGAGAGATTGAACACGGATTGAATACAGTTGCAAAGGCGCGAGTTGACTCCGTTCGCCGGCCTCGGAGGTTGTCACAATAACCAGTTTCACACGTGCTCCTGTACGCTGATTTCGATCCGATCCTTGGTTGCAAGCTCGGTCATTGCGCTCAACGTGATGATGACTTCGTTTCCGCTCTGGATGAGGCGTGCCCCAAGTTTGCGCCCGTTCAATTTCACGCGCACCGTTTCGGCGATGGCGTTGTCTGCCAATGCGAGTGAAATGGAATTCAACTTCAGCCGGCCCCAACGGAGCAGAATCTTGCAGCTAAAACCTCGCGCGGCACGCTTCTGGGAAAAGCTTCCCCAGCCTTCGGCGCCGGTGAATGCACACTTGAAATTCTCCGGAGCCAATCCTGGCGCGAAGCCGATATGACCGCGCGGTCCGTGATAACTGAACCCGCACGCCGCGAGATAGACGCCGTAACTGGCCATGCTGCGCGCATAGTGGTCGCCACACTCGACTTCGTTCCACGGATTGCGGCGCGAGGCGTGGTAGCGGTCGTGAAGCATGCGTGTGATCGCCAGCCCCTCCAACGCCATGCCTTCCCAGAGCATGTGCCCGGCGACCTGATGTTCAAAGCCGTTCATGCACTCGTTGAAATAACCGGCGGCCCATTCCGCGCCTTTGCCTTTGGCCTGCGCGTAATCCCAACTGCGGCGCGGGAAGGTACACATGAGCAATCCGCCTTCGCCCGCCATCGCGTACCACCGGCCAGGTTTGTAGGCGTCGCGATACGGACCAACGTCGGGCGTGAAGTTGTAACGCCAGAGTGATTTTAGCGCGGAGATCGTTTCGGCTTTGGGCAAAATGCGCGGCAACCCAACTTGAAACGCCCAACTTTGACCAAACACCTGATCAATGTGACAACCCGTTCCGGAATTGATCGCTTCGAGGTGTTTCGGATCTGGTTTGTTGATGAAGTATTCGCCGTCGAAAAGCTGCGTGACGAGATTCGTTTGGCCACGAATGAAGATGTCGTGACATTGGCGTTTGAACGTTTCGTCGCCAATCTCATGCGCCATCTCTTCGCCGACGCGCAACGCAGCGAGATACATTCCGCTCAACCACGCAACGGGGCCGAACCAGTCGGTGTCGAGAGTGTTGTGCTGGTTGCTTTCAATGAGGCCATCGCCGTTTTCATCTTTCGCGATGAGCCACTCGATGGCTTTGCGGATGCCCGGCCAGTTGCGTTTCAGCCAGCTCGTGTCGTTGCACATCTGGTGTTCACGCAACGCACGCAACACGGTGCCGGCTTGGGCGTCTATGGCTGGTATGTTGTTGTGCTCGCCGCGAAAGAAAATCGCGCCATCGGCTTGCAAAGCGAGGCCGAAGTCCACTCGCTCACGGGTGTCGCGCTCGAGTTGTGGAAAAAGCCGCGCAACGACGTGAGCGTATTGCCAGACATGACCGCATGTGCCTTCGCAACAGCCGACACCCTCCCAGCCCCAGAACCGTCCGTTGTTCAACCGGTAGCAAGTGGACGTGGCCAGAATCGAGGTGTTGAGAAACGTGCGGTCGAGAAACCAATAAGGCAGGGTGGAGTCGTACCAGGTGTCATGCCACAGGCGAGTCTGTGACGCAAGGCGGTCGAAATTTGCGGCCACGTATTCCGCAACGCCGAGAGCCGATGAAAAGCGTGTGGCATAATGCCGGCCCGGCGGAAGCTTGGGCAATTTCAAGTTTGGAAAGTGCCACGAGAGAACGAAAGTGATTTCACCACTTTGACCGGGCTTTAGCGTAAGACGGCGGGAAAGCGAACCAATAAGCGAGTCACCGAATTTTTTGGTGACTTGGCCGGCTTGTTCACCGCTTGTACTTGGGAAGAAACCTTGAGTAGTTTCTTCAGACAACGCTGCCACGCCAATGCTGCCCTTGTCACCACCAAGGAGTGTCAGGCCCATCGTGCCGAAATCAGGCTGTTCCGCCAGCGGGCCAGGTGGCACATCTGGTTGGTCGCTGAAAACGATGTAGTCGAGGCCGATGTTGCCCCAGCCGCCAGTTGCCTGGTCCACCACCTCGATGCGCGCAGTCTTGCCGGCCCACCGCCGGACACTCCACGTCAAGGTTCTCATCTTGTTGGCGTTCGCGCCGGTGGCGGACAGCACGACCTTGTCGTCCACGAGCAGGTTGACGGTGGTCTTGCCCGGATGCGAGCCACCGCCTACGAGAAAACGAATATAATTCCGCTCGATCGTGAAAGGCGGACTGGTCAGCGTGCCAGTGTGCCCGTCACGCCCCTCAACAGCATTATCGGGTGCCGAGGAATGCGTGTTCACGGCGTGTTGGCCGTGCATGGCGAGGTCGCCTTGGTATTCAAGCACCTTGATCTTCTCGATGGGGCCGCTGCCAAATGCAGTACCTTTGGTAGTCCACGGCGCGTAAGTCTCGCGCTCAAAATCCTCGAACAAAATGTCCGGTCGCTGCGACTGGTCCTTGTGCTCCGGCGTGCCTGATGCAGAACATTCGAGAAAGGCAAAATTGCCGCGGCGTACGATGCGGTTGTGGCGAAGCACATCTTGGATTTCCCCGGACTTCATGGCGACGGCATTTTCCAGCCAGCCGGCCAATTCGACTTCAACCTTCTGCTTGCTTGAGTTCGTGATCTTGAACCGCATCACCGTTGCTGGAAGCGAGGAGTCGTCCATGTTCAACGGGATGAATGGCGAAAACGCTTCGAGCGACACGGCGACAGGAGAATCGGGATCTCGATATTCCACATGGCCGATCGGATACTCGCCGTTGAAGGTCACGTCGCGCCAACTTGCGCGGTCGAGCTTGCGCACTTGTGACTTCTCGTCACCAGTCACACGC
The DNA here is from genome assembly GCA_013140495.1 of Verrucomicrobiota bacterium. GTDB lineage: Bacteria > Verrucomicrobiota > Verrucomicrobiia > Limisphaerales > JADLHS01 > JADLHS01. The sequence continues at coordinate 34,933 of JABFSR010000147.1, read as the reverse complement.
ATTGTGAACCCCTGTTCCAACGGTGAAGACGACGGAAGCGGATTCGCGTAATGATCGGCGCCGGTGCTGGTGTGTTGATTGAAAATATCCCAATGCCAGAGCCGTCCATCACCGCCGAGATAAAGTTGCCCCGCGCAAATTCCGCCGACGGGCATGCCGATCCTGTCGAGTTCCGCGCCGCGATAAACCGTTGGCTGACCTCGCTCGAAAAGTGATTTGACCCACGCCGGGTCGAGCTTTTTGTCCGCCGGCACAAGCTTGTCGAAGTCCTCCCGTGTGAACGGGCCGGCGGCGACCGGCATCCGCGACAACACAAAACCCGCCGCAGCCGCGCTGGTGAGTTTGAGAAAGTCGCGACGTGCGAAATATCCGAAGTCCCCTGCGCTACGCGTTTTCGCTCCAGGTTTCATGCACGGCTAAATTGATTTTACGGCATCAGCGAGTGACTTGACGAACGCACCCAGCTTGCTGACCAGTTCTGGCGATTTGCCAAGTTGTGCAATCTGATTCACCACCGCGCTGCCAACAACGCAGCCGTCCGCTTCCTTCGCAACTTCCCTGGCCTGCTCTGGGTTCGAGATACCAAAGCCAACCGCGATGGGCAGCGCCGTGTGTGCGCGAATTTTGGCGACTTGTTCCGTGAGGTTCGACGCCACCTTGGTTTGCATTCCAGTCACACCTTCACGCGAGATGTAGTAGATGAAACCTGCGCCGCGTTTCACGATCTTTTCCATGCGCGCCTCGGGAGTGGTTGGCGCAATGAGATAGATGTTGCACAAACCGGCCTTCGCCATTTGCGCCTCGTAGTTGTCCGATTCCTCGGGCGGCAGATCGAGCACAAGCAATCCGTCAACGCCAGCCTTTACCGCGTCCGCAATGAATTGTTCCATCCCGACTTTGTGGATGAGGTTAAAGTAAATATAGAAGACGATTGGAATCTGCGATTCGCGTCGGATGGCGGCAACGGTTTCGAGAAGCTTCGGCGGAGTCGTGCCCGATTCAAGGCCACGCTGGGCAGCAAGCTGGTTCACCAGACCGTCGGCCAGAGGGTCGCTGAACGGCACGCCAAGTTCGAGAACGTCCACGCCTGCGCGGTCAAACGCCAGCGCCAACTGGCGCGTTGCCTCCAGATTCGGATCACCCGCGCCGATATAGACGACGAAAGCCTTTTTGTTTTCGCGCTTCAATTTCGCGAAGCGTTCCACAATGCGATTCATTGCTGTAAGGATAGCGAATCGCTCGAAGGCTTCAACGCTTTATCAAAACACGCTCACGGCACGCTCGTCTCACACGCGTTTCGCCAGCTCGGCCTGACTCGCTGCAAGCACATCCCTGTGCAGCGAATTTCCGTGCGCGTCAATCGTCACCACTGCGGGGAAGTCTTCGATCTCCAGTTCCCAGATGGCTTCCGGGGCGCCGAACTCATCCTTGAAATACACGTTGCGGACTTTTTTGATGCGCTCGGCCAGCACCTGCGCCGCACCGCCCACGCCGTGCAGATACACGCAGCCGTATTCCTTGCACGCCTCCAGAGTCTTGTCACCCATGCCGCCCTTGCCGATGACGCCGCGCAAGCCAAAGTCACGGATGATCTGCCATTGATACGGCTCTTCGCGGATGGACGTGGTCGGACCGGCGGCTGTGCATTTCCACGAACCATCCGGCTGCTGCATCATCACCGGGCCGCAGTGGTAGATGATGCCGTCGCGCAGGCTCACACCCGGCGGCAGCTTGCCACCATCATGCAGATACTTGTGAACCGCATCGCGTCCCGTGAACACGATGCCGGAAATGAGAACTTCGTCGCCCACCTTGAGCGCACGGATTTTTTCTTCGGTGAATGGAAAACTTAGTTTGATCATGGCTTGTTGGTTGCAACGGTCGTCTCATGCTGCAACACGGACATTTCAGGCGAAATCAATGGCAATGTCCAGCAAAGCAGGTAAACCGTCACACGCAACTTTGCAGCTAGTCTGGTCAGGTTCTATTGAGCAGTTGTAAGTTCATTGTGCGGCGAGAAGCGTCCACGTCCACCAGTGAAATCCAAAAATATCACATGCCCATCCACAAAGAGAATCGGAGACACTCTCGGCCCTCGATCTTTGTCAGGGTCGGCCCATGGCGGACCTTTTGCTGTGCCAGGTTTTCGTGCGCGATGCCAATAAACAACTTCGATGGGCTGATCGTCATCGTTACTCAACGCAGGAGCCTCATACATGAGTAGGTATGTCGCAGGCGATTTTATCGAATCCATTTTCTTTCCTGCGAGTCCACTATAGCGTTCATTAAGCGACTCGGGCACTCCGACCTTTGAATATACAAAAATTCCAACATTGTAACCGTAGCTTAATCCACGCGCCGCGAAAACGCTTGGAGCGAGAACAATTCCATCCTTGTTGGTAAAATCAACCCCCACGTCCGCCGGACATCCAAACGCGTCACTTGCACCCAAGTAAGGAAACAGTGGTCTAAGCTTCGCCGGTGGAACATTGGTATCCCAGCCATCCTTGCCACCAACGAAATAGGCATTTTCCCATATTTGATTGTTCCAACGAAATCCCGCTGAAAAACGTCCGTCATTGTCTGACTGGTAAAGCAAGAATCCCGCGTAAATCTGCTTCAGATTGCTGGCACACCGGGCCTCCTTTGCCTTTTCCCGGGACCTGCTCAAGGCCGGAAGAAGCAGGGCAGCCAGGATTGCCACAACCGCGATCACCACCAAAAGTTCCACAAGGGAAAAAGCCGCTGATTGCAGCTTCATCTGACGACTGACCCGAAAGTTCGCTTTGGTGACTATCGCAGCCACACGCAACGTCGTTGTCATTGGCACACTTCTATTGACACCGCGCCAGCATATACGTCACGTGGAAACGTTACCAAAACCAGCATTGAAAATCATCTGCTTCCCGCCATGATAAAACCACATGAGCACTCCGCTGAATCCCAAACGCACCGTTGCCGAACTCAAGGAACTCCGCGCTCTCACCGCCGATGACAACGGCGCGCAACGGGTCGCCTTCACGCCAATGTGGGTCAGGACGCGTGCGTGGTTGCAAAAGAAGCTCGAAGCGCTGCCACTTGAAACGCACGTGGACGCCGCCGGAAATCTCTGGTCCACACTGCGCGGTGAATCGGAAAAATGTCTGCTCATCGGCGGTCACATGGATTCTGTTCCGAACGGCGGCTGGCTTGATGGCTGCCTGAATGTGATGGCCAGCGTGGAGATTCTCCGGCGCATCAACGCGCAATACAACGGCAAACCACCAATCACAATCCGCCTCGTGGATTGGGCTGACGAGGAAGGCGCGCGTTTCGGCAAGAGTTTGTTCGGCTCGTCCGCGTGTTCCGGCAATCTGGATATGAACGAAGCGCGTGGCCTCGTGGACAAGCAGGGAATCAAACTTCCGAACGCGTTACGCGAAGTGGGGATTGATTTCGAGCGCGTAAAGGACAGCGGCAAGGAACTCAAGAACGCCGCCGCCTACCTCGAACTGCACATCGAGCAAGGTCCGGTGTTGCTTGATCTTGATCTGCCGCTGGGCGCGGTGCTCGGCACGTTTGGCGTCGAGCGACATGCCATCACATTTCACGGCCAGGCCGCGCACTCCGGCAGCACGCCGATGAATCGCCGCAAGGACGCTTTCCTCGCCGCCGCCAAGATGAGTTCCGAGATTTATAAAATCGCCGAGCGCAGTGGCAACGGCGTATGCACCATCGGTTCATGCACGACCAAACCCGGCATCGTCACGAGCGTGATCGAAGAATGTCGCATCACACTCGATCAGCGCCATCTTGATGCTGCGAGGCTCGCCACGATGCTGGCAGAAGCCAAGACCGCCAGCGAACGCTTCGCCAAGGAAGGCAACGTCAGCGTCTCTTGGGAGCGCCTCTGGCAGATCGCGCCGCGCCCGTTCAATAATGACCTCATCGCATTGTGCGACGAATCCATCCGCGAAACCTGCGGGAAGGTGCATCGCCTGCCGAGCGGTCCGTTGCACGACGCCGCCGAAGTGGCGGCTGCCGGTGTGCCGACCGTGATGATGTTCGTCCAAAGCCTGCACGGCATCAGCCACAACAAAATCGAGGACACGAAGGAAGATCATCTCGAACTTTGCGTGACCGCGTTTGACAAACTGGCGGAGAAAGCGATGAGGTGGTTGCAGGCGAAATGATATTCCGGCGGATGTTTCCGCATCAAACAAACGCGAGCTATGTGGCCTTGCCCCAGTTCTCAATGCGACCACGCACTTCCCTGTTCCTTTCGACTAAAAAACAAAAAACCAGAGCAACCTGCGTTGCTCTGGTTTTTGAAGATGCTCGTTATGGTCAACCTGCCGGAGGCGGGCGCGGCTTGGTGTTTGTCACCGGATGAATCGTGTCGTCGCAAACATAAGTGAGGCGGTAGCGCGAGTCCAATTGGCCGTGCCCTTGAACCCACTCAGTCAACATCGAAAGTATCGAGGCAGGGATCGGGGACATTTCGCCAGTTACGATATTGAACATGAAGCCGCCAACGACGGGTTGCGTGCCAGTTTCACCGCCGGACTTTGTGAAGGCAACAATCAATGAGCCTGCGCTGCAGGCGCACTCACCAGTGGCGCTGAAGTAGAAAACCGTGCCGCGAATACCAGCGACGCCGTTGGGGATCTTGATCTCGAAACGGGAAGCGGCGGATTGCTTCTTGACGGATCCCATGATGCGACCACTGCGGAGGTCGAGTTCGGTTTCGGTGATCTTGTCCGCGCCGGTTTCGGTGGCGTTGAGTCTGTCGAACGCGAGAACGGTGTCATCCCAGATGCGAACGAGGTCCTGCTCGGCCACCGGGCGATAACCCATCGTGGCTGTTGAGATGGCAGCGGATGAAACCCCTTGGGGCGCGGCCTTGGCAGTCGTGTCCTCGTTCAAAACGACATCCGCGAAGGAGTCAGACGCGGTTTGAACGACCGTGCCGGATTTGAGAATTGTGCCAACCTTGAGCGGCTGCCATACGTTGCCGCCGGTGGAATAGCGGGCCGCACCCTTGATGCGCACAACCTTGCCGGTGCGTTGCTTGGCGGATTCAGCGCCTGCGCCAGCAATGCCTGCCAGCATGATAACGGCTGCGAGTAGCCACGAGAGGGAGTTTTGCGTTCTTTTCATAAATAATAATGTTTTGTGCGGAACGACTTCTTTTATTTCGTTTCAAGTCTAGGACGATGGCGGTTCATGTCAACGAGGAATCTTCACATTTTTTCTGGCTGTTATTTGCAATTCCCGGGCCAGTCCGGCCAGCCCGGCGCGTCATCCCCTGCCTTGATTTGAGGCGTTACTGGGACGCTGGCTGGGCACGCAGGGTTTCGAGCAAGGAACGATGTTCACCCGTTGCCGCACCCTCAAGCAGTCGTTGGTTCACCAGATCAAGGTGTGTTTGGGCAACGTCATTGTTCTTTCGCTGCAAACTAAGCGAACGTTCAAGCCAGGGTCGTGCCGAAGCATAATCCTTCGCCTGTACATAATGCCACCCAATGTGCGCAGCCGTAAAATAGCCATTCGGGTCGAGTTTGTCCGCCTTCATGAAAAACGCCTCCGCTTCATCATGGCGTTCAAGCCAGTCCAGACACATGCCATAACGCATGTAGTTGTAGCCGTCATGGGGATTGTTCGTCATGCCGCGCGTGAACCAGTTCATGGCTTTTTCGGTAAGCGCGAGGGTGGTCTTCAAATCGCCTTCGGAACTCTGAATTCGATATGCTTCGCCGATTGCGCGGGCAGTGATCCCATTCCTGGGTTGGATGGCATAAGCCTTTTCGAGCAACGCCGCCTGCCCGGCGGAGAACAGTTCCGCCTGTTCGGCACGTCTGAGCCAGACAAACTCGCTTCCCAAACCGATGCCCTGCCAGGTCAAATAACCCGCACCCAGCACCAGCATCAAGCTGACAACCCTCTTTACAACAGCGCCGCCGGAAAACCAGAACCGCTCCGTCGCAAACCGCCAGTGGCTGCTGAGAACCGCCATCATGGCCACTGCCAGAATGGCGTTCGCCGGAATTTGCATGTTGAAGTCCACGAGCGAATGGATCAACAGCGCGACCATTCCGGCGGCGACGCCGATCACCACCGCGAACTTGTTGCTCAAGGTGGAGCCGAATTCGCCGTTGCTACGCCGGACGCTGCCCCAGCACTGTGCAACACCCAAACCGAGCAACACAAAAGCTGTGACCACAATTGCCGTTCCTGTCACACCCCAGTCTGCAAGTGTGTTCACGTATTCGTTGTGCGCCCTGTCCGCCTGCAACTGCACCGCCGCTGGTCGGTACGCGCGATATAGCCAGTCGTAATGGCCGGGGCCGACTCCGAACCAGACGTTATCCCGCCACATCCGCACTGCGGCATCCCACAAATCAACCCTGACGGCAATGTCGAGATTTCCGCCAGTAGCCGTTCCCTCAATTAGCCCCTTGAAAATACTCGTCTTGGTAACGAGATAACCGCCCGCCAGTGCGAGAACCAGGAATCCTATCCCCGCCGCCAGCCGGTAGCCGCGAGTGCAGGCCAGCGTGCCGAAGAAGAATAACAACGCGACGCCGCACGAAACCCAGCTCCCGCGCGAACCGGTTGCGCCAATCGCCACCAACATCACCAGCACCGCATAACCCAGAAACACTTTCATCACGGCCTTGCTCCGCCCCACCAGGGTGTAAGCCAGCGCCAGTGGCAACAGCATTTCCAGGAATCCCGCCAGATGATTCGGGCAGATGTAGGTCCCGGATGCGCGTCCGACAAAGCCCGACGAAACCCACCAGACCCGGTCTGATTTCGTCATGAACTGCCACACACCGTACATCGAAAGCACCAGCGCCAGAAAAATCATGGTATAACCCACCGCCTGCGTGTGTTCCTGACGGTGAAGGTTGTTGATGATGGCAAGGAACAGGAACACATAGACCAGCACCCTCAGAAGCTCGAGGCGCGCGGCGTATTCGATGTCGGATGTAAAATAGCGCGCAATGGCATACAATCCGAACCCCAATGCCGCCCAGCAGATGGGTGGGCACAAAAACCTTGCTCGATCAGCCATCCATAAACGCGCCGCCCACAAAATGAGTACACCCGCCGTCAGCCATTGGATGACCACGAACAATTCCGTTTGCACCGCGCCGAAGGCCAGCGGCCCGAACAACAGGATCGCGAGTACCAGTCCCAGAATTCCGCGCTCGCACCAGCCGTCCAGCTTCTCTCGATTCATTTTCATCAGCGTGAGTTGAAATAAAAATGTAACCCGCCCAGCCCATGCTGACACATGCCATCCATGAACGTGCTCACTGCAAATGCTTTTGTCATTGATCCGGTTGTTACTACGATCCCAACGGATCGCCGAATCAAAATGCACATCACATCAAAAGACGTAAAGGCGATTCACCTGACTGAACCGAGACCTGTGCAATCAAACAGTTGATCATTTACCCTGTGCCCTTTGCAAAACTCGGAATGCGGGATGGTTCGTCGTTTCCACAAAACCACCCGCCACCATCTTCCGCCTGAGCGCTCCGTGAACATCGTAGATATCCGGCTTGGAACAAATCACAATGTCTGGCAGCGCGGCATCTGCAAGAGCAGCATCGTCGGGATTCAAAACCAGCCTCACCATGGCGCCGTTCGTCTGCTCTGCGGAGATTCGCAACCCATAAAACTCCGCCGCCTGCGCATCCGCCGACCACCAAACGGTTTTCCCCGCATCAGCCGCCTCGCGACCGCGAGCTGCTGCTGCGCGATAATCATCCTTGAGATGTCTCTCCGCAAACCGCGCCGAAAGACACGAAGCCGTGAGAACAACCATCACAGACATCATCGCCGCGCCGCGCCATTTGCCGACGATCCAAACACCTTCGATCAACAGCACCAGCACGACAGGCAAGGCAGGCGCACAATGCCGCCCCAACACCCGAAAGTGCAGCAGTAATCCTGCGGCCACGAGGCACAACAGCGTGGCAATCATAACCAGGCCAACCTTGAAAGTTTCGTTCCGGCTTCGCCGCCATAATCCCGAAGTGCCCGCCATCATTACCGAAGCAATGACGCTCCCATAAAACACCAACGGCACGAGGCACGATTTGAATGCCGAAAATCCTGCGGCGCGGATTTCCAATCTTCCCGGCCCCAAGCCGCCGAACCCCATCAATTCATAAACAATAAACAAAGGGCTTTGCCAGTTTGTCGTCGCCATGGCGGATGCTCGTGCGCCAACCTTCAACGTCCACGCATAGTAAGCTCCCAGAAAACAAAGCCACAGCGCCAGACACACACAAGCAACGCGCGCAGACCTGAGCAATTGAAGCGAGCCACTCCAACCCTTCACCCAGACCAGCATCACCACCGCAGCAAAGCACCAGAACACACCCAGCAAACTTGTTCCTGCCAGCACGCCGATGCCGATGGCAAAGAGCGCGAGCCAAGTTGTGAGCCCGGCGTTGTTTTCTGCGTCCTTCGTCAGTTGCCGTATCGAGGCCGCGACGAGCAAACTTGCGCCGAGTTGCATCGCGTACGGTCGCGACTCATCGATATAAAACCATGCAAACGGCGACAGCGCGCCCACTGCTGCCGCGAACATTCTTTGCCGTCCTCGAAACGAAAACGCGAATGCCATCAACCCTGCTGCAAACCAAGGCAGGTTCGCCGCGCGCAACACCCACTCCGCATTGCCGAACAGTTGCACCACACCCCAGGTCGTCAGCATGTAGAGCGGCATCTGCAAATCGGATGCCTTCTCCGTCGCCATCCGCTCCCACCACGTTGCGAGAGTGGGCGACGACGCTTTCACCGCCGTCAGCGCCTCGTCAATCCAATAGCTCTGGCTGCTGATTGCCAGCGCGGGAACCACACAACACAAAAGCACGACCCACAAACCCGGCACTTTGCGCGGGCTGTTTTCTGTGGGGACTGCTTCGTCTTGGATGTTCATCGCGTAAAAGGCGTGAGGCATGTTCGTGTTGCGCCAAAGTCGCCGCAAGAATGTTCTTCTCGAGTTGACCTTTTGCGATTGGGACGAATTCGCCCCAAGCTGAGGGGTAAGACTGGAAGTGCCGCGCAATTCGATTGGACTGAGAGTTGGAGTCCAAGCTTTAGCTTGTTCCCATAATCTCATCGCCGCCCTGACACGCTAAAGCGTGAACTCCAACGAAAGCCACGCTGCGGTTTCAGTCACAGTCACAACCGATGCCGAGAGGCTGTTTGCATTCTCCGTCGCCTTCGCCTATTTCTTTGAAGCTTTATGAAGTCGAACGGCAACATTGTCACGATCCGCAACCTGTCAAAGATCTACCAGCAGGGCGAAATCAACGTGACCGCTCTGGACAATATCTCGCTCGACATCGCAGCGGGTGAATTTCTCACGCTGATGGGCCCAAGCGGCTCGGGCAAATCCACGCTGCTTCACATCATCGCGGGCATTGACCGGCCAACGAGCGGCGAATGTCACGTGCAGGGCATTGATGTGGCCCAACTCAATGAATCGCAACTGGCCGACTGGCGGAATCAAAATGTCGGATTCGTTTTCCAGACGTTCAATCTCATCCCCGTGCTGACGGCATACGAAAACGTCGAACTGCCCTTGCTGCTCACCAGACTGAACCGGAGCGAGCGGCGCAAGCAGGTTGAAACTGCGCTCGACTTGGTTGGACTGGCAGATCGCATGAAGCATCTGCCGAAACAGCTTTCCGGCGGACAGGAACAACGCGTCGCCATCGCGCGTGCGCTGGTCACGGATCCCGCGCTCGTGGTGGCAGACGAGCCGACGGGCAATCTGGATTCGCACAGCGCGCAGGAGGTCTTGAAGGTGTTGCAACTGCTCGCACGCGATGCGGGCAAGACCGTCATCATGGTCACGCATGATCCCAAGGCGGCGGCGTTCGGCTCGCGAAGCATTCATCTTGAGAAGGGTGAATTGAGCAATTAGGCGATGACGATTCCAACATTCATTCTCAAAAACGCATTGCGCAACAAGCGCAGGGCAACGCTTTCCATTCTCAGTGTTGCCGTAAGCCTGTTCCTGCTGGTGACGCTTCTGGTTGCACTTCGCGAAATCACATTGCCGGCGGAGGACGTCGGAGCAGCCTTGCGCGTAGCGGTGCGAAACAAAATTTCCATAGCCAACCTCCTGCCTGCGCGTCAGCTCGCTGCAATCGAACGCATCCCGGGTATCGCGGCAGTGACGCCGTTCACATGGTACGGCGGCAAATACAAGAACGAGGAAGGAATGACTTTCGCCCAGTTCGCCATGGACCCGAAAAAGCTCAGGCCGGTGTTTGGCGAGACGAAGATGAGCGAAGCCGGCTACGAAGCATTTGAAAAGGAAAAGGACGCCGCTGTGATTGGCAGAATCTCCGCCGAGAAGTACAAGCTCAAAGTCGGCGACAAGATCACGCTCGAAAGCACGGTCTATCCTTGCACCATGGAATTCAAAATCGTCGGCATCTACTCCGGCACACCAGACGACCGCAACATGCTTTTTCGGCACGACTACCTTGATGAGTCGAGTGGCGTGGAAGGCATGGTGGGCATGTGGTGGTTGCGTGTGAGTTCGGCCGAGGAAATGCCGGGTGTGATTGATGCCATCAACAAAAAGTTTGCAAACACCTCCGCAGAAGTGCGGGCCGAAACAGAACGCGCATTCCAGTTGGGTTTTATTTCCATGTGGGGCAACATCAAGCTGCTCGTCACGCTGGTCTGTAGCGCGGTCGTGTTCACATTGCTGCTTGTCACGGCGAGCACGATGAGCATGGCCATCCGCGAACGCTTTCGCGAACTCGCCATCCTCAAGGCCATCGGGTTTCGCCGCCGGGAACTGTTCGCCTTTATTCTTGCGGAGAGCTTCGGCCTGGCGATGGCGGGCGCATTGATCGGCGTGGGCGGCGCGTACGTGCTGTTTACCTACGGTGATGTGGCGAAGCTGACGAACGGCTTGTTCCCATCCTTTGAAGTCACCTCGAAAATCGTAGGCATCGGCACACTGGTCGCGGCAATGCTGGGAATCATTGCAAGCATCATGCCTTCGCTGGCTGTGGCGAAGATGAGCGTGACGGACGGGTTGAAGACGCTGGATTGAGAGTTCGAGGCCAGAAAAGTAGTTGCCGCTTCGCATACGCAGACTAAATTCAAACCATGAGCACAGTAGCTGAGATCAAACAGGCGGTGACTAAACTGTCCCTGTCCGAACGTGCGGAATTCGCCAAGTGGTTCAACGGATGGGAGGACGACGAGTGGGATCGTCAGATGGCGGCGGACTTTGCGCCCGGAGGTAAACATGCCGGCGTGCTCAGGGAAGTGGATGAAAACACGAAGGCCGGACGGCTCGGCGAGATGCCGTGAAATCAAATACTGATCCAAGCTTCTGGACGCACTTCAACGCGCTGCCGTCCGAACTCCAACAACTCGCCCGTGAACGATTCAAACTCTGGCAGACGCATCCGTTTCATCCGTCGCTCCAATTCAAGGAACTCCGGAGCGGGCTCTGGTCTGTTCGCATCAATCAAAAATACCGCGCCATCGCAACCGAACAACCGGGCGGCGTGGTATGGTTTTGGATCGGAACGCACAACGACTATGACAACAGGATTTGAACGCAGGACTATGACGGAACGGTTGAAGACGCTGGATTAAGTGAAATGGACATCAACGCCTCCACAATTATTTTTGGCCTGTTCGCTCTCACGATCGGCGGTTACGCGCTTTGGCTCCTCTACTCCGTCGTTACGTCACCGATTCCTGCGCTGTACAATTTCAAAAGCGTCTTCATCCGCTGGCGCGCAACGGCGGCAACAGTCCTGGGCATTGCGCTGGTCGTCACCGTCTTCGTCCTCATGCAAGCCATGGCTGCCGGGTTGGAACGCTCAAGCCAGAACACCGGTGACCCACGCAATGTGATGATCGTCCGCAAGGGCTCAACCGCCGAATCCAGCAGCCAGGTTTCTCGCGAGCATTTGAAAATTCTCCAATACTGGCCGGAGATTGAACGCGATGCACAGGGCCACCCGATTGTCTCCGCCGACCTCGCCATAATCATCAACCTGCCGCGTCGCGAAGGCGCGGGCGAAGCGAACGTCACCATGCGCGGCGTCACGCCAATGGGCATCGAATTACGCCCCCAGGTAAAACTTGTGAACGGACGCTGGTTCACTCCTGGCAAACGGGAGGCGGTGGTAAGCGCGAAAATGGCGAAACGCTTCGCTAACACCGATCCCGGCCAGAAATTCAAAACCGGACCGACCGAGTTGACCGTGGTGGGTTGGTTCGAAGCAAGCGACAGCGCGTTTGATTCCGAGATGTGGATGGACGCGGACGAAGCCCGCTCGGCGTTTGATCGCGAAAGTTACTCGAGTGTTCTGGCCCGTGTTGGCAGCACCGACGCCGCAGCCGCCCTCGCCAAACGCATTGATCTGGAAAAACGGATGCCGCTCCGGGCCGAAATGGAAACAGAGTATTACGCAAAGCAAACGAAGACCGCATTACCCATCAAAATTCTTGGTGAATTTCTCGCCATTGCAATGTCTGTGGGTGCCGTGTTCGCTGCGATGAACACGATGTATGCGAGCGTGGGATCGCGCACGCGGGAGATCGGCACGCTGCGCGTGCTTGGATTCCGTCGCCGGACAATCCTCGCGAGCTTCAATCTCGAAGGAGCAATCCTGGCTGGTCTCGGCGGCGTGCTCGGCTGTGGAATGGCCCTGCTGGCTCAGTGGTTGTGTGTGGCGTTCGGTGTGCGCTTCGGCACGCTGAGTTTTAACACATTCAGCGAGGTGATTTTTCAATTCCGCATCACGCCGATGTTGATGGCCCAAGGAGTCATATTCGCCGTGATCGTTGGAATTCTCGGCAGCTTCTTCCCGGCCATCCGCGCCGCGCGATTGCCCGTGATAGCTGCGCTCAAGTCCTTGTAGCTGCCCCAGGTCGAAAAGTAAACCACGCGCAGACGGCGAGCAGCAACGTGCCGAAGATGCCGATGGTCTGGATCACTTGAATGAAGCTCTCATGGCGCAGGTAAAGTGTGAGACCGTAGCCTGCCGCCACCGCCACCATCCACGGCACGGCTTTGAATTGCGAGCGCGCCATCAGGCTGTTGAGCAACACCGTCGCCAGTGTCAGTGGCAACATGCACCACGCAAACCACGGCACAAGCGGGCCGGAGACATCGAGGAAGGATTTGTCATAGACAATTCGCAATGGCAGCGTCGGAAACAAGGTACACATCATGGCCGCACCTGCGCCCGCCAGCGCCGTCACACCCAGCGCAAGAGCAAGTGCATTTGATTTTTCACCCGTCGCCGCACTGCGCGCCAGCTTGGGAAACATCACCGCCGCAACAGGCGTTGTGAAGTAAACCAGTGCCCGGCCGATCATTCCCGCCGCCGCGTAGAATCCAGTCTGCTCCTTGGAAAAAAAGTTCTGCACAAAGATCATGTCCGCCGCGAGCATGAAGATACCTACACCCATGCCGAGCGTCAGCGGCGCCACGCGCTTCAACCACGCGCTCCAGTTGACCGGCATTGTTTCACTACGAAGGCAGTCGCGGCACAACCAGCCACCTACCAGCAGCGCGAAAACCATGCCGACCAGAACCGCCGTCATCGCACCCGCCGCGAGATGCGCGAGAACGCTGACGATTAAAAACACGGCCGCAAGCCGGCCAATGCCGTCGGCAATCATCAACCCGCCGAGCCACTGAAAATTCTGACGGCCTTGCAGCACGCCCTGAAAAATTGGCCTCCACAATCCCACCAGTCCGATGACCAGCGTAACCCAGAGCGCGACGGGATTGGAAATGCCGAGTCCGGACAGCACCCGGTCGCGAAGGAGGAAGATGATTGCTGCCATCGCCACCCAGACAAAAAACGTCAGCCGCAGCACGCCGCGAAACACCCCGGCCAGTTCCCGTTCATGCTCGGGCGTCATTACACCCGCCGCCTGCTGCGCAAACACGCTTTGCAATCCCACCGCCGGAATTGTCATCAGCGACACGATCTGAATGAGCGTGGTGAACACACCATATTCAATCTTGCCCATATTTTTGGCGATGGGATGGACGGCGTACATCATCAAGCCGCCAAGCGTTGTGGCGATCATCAACCAGCCGCTTTGCCGGAAGAATGTCAGGTGATGTTTGTCGGACGCGGCGGGCATGAGGGACGCGGGTTCTGCTTTTTCAGCAATCATGTGGGTTGGACAGGTTGTCGGCGGGTTGGTTCAATCCTAGGTTCCTCCGAATATATTGAAACGAATAATTCACGCAATTGAGTGAAGCAGTTCGCGTGCTCCCTCATCTTCCCTGCTCCTTGAGCCACTCGCGGAAACTTTGCTTCGCAATTGGCGGCAGGTTCCGTGATTTCGTCCAGGGTCGGGCCGGGTCAATCAGGCTGCCGTTCACCAGACTTCGCAGCTTCATCCCGAAGCGACTCAACTTCGTAGTCAAGGACCACAGGCCGGGTTTGTTGGCAATGGGCGAAAAGATTTTGAACGCGAGTTTCTGCAACCAGCTTGGACTGCTCTTTGGACCTTGTGAGGCGTTGCGACGGTTCTGCAACAGGTGATGGTGCAGGTCAATCTTTACCGGACAGGTCTCAGTACATGCGCCGCACAGTGAAGACGCGTAGCTGAGATGCTTCCAGTCCTTCAACCCTCGCAGGTGCGGCGTAATGACCGAGCCAATCGGCCCGCCATAGACCGTGCCGTAGGTGTGACCGCCGACGTTGCGGAAAATCGGACACACATTCAAACAGGCCCCACAGCGGATGCAGCCCAGCGCGTCTCTCTGCTCGGCGTCGGCAAGCAACGTGGTGCGCTGGTTGTCGAGCAACACGACGTGGTATTCCTCCGGCCCGTCGGATTCGCCAGGTTGACGCGGCCCGCCGTACATCGTGTTGTAACAGGTAAAAGCCTGGCCAGTGCCCATGACCGCGAGCATCGGCAGGAACAGCGCGAGGTCTTCCAAGCGCGGTAAAATCTTCTCGATACCGACGAGCGTGATCATCGTCTTGGGCAATGCCGCCGTAAGCCGGGCGTTGCCTTCGTTTTCCGTGATGGAAATCATGCCCGTCTCGGCGATGCAGAAATTCGCGCCAGTGATGCCAATGTCGGCTTGCAGGTATTTCTTCCGCAACGCACGCCGCGCGACCATCGTCAGCGCCTCAGGATCATCGGACGGCGCGTCGTTAAGCTTTTTTTGGAACAAGTCCTTGATCTCGCCACGAGTGAGATGCATTGCGGGAAACACCAGATGATAAGGCGGCTCCTCGCGTAACTGCACAATGTATTCGCCGAGGTCCGATTCGACGACTTCATAGCCCGCGTGCTCCATCGCATCGTTGAGATGGATTTCCTCGGAGGTCATCGTCTTCGACTTCACAATGACCTTGGCGTTTTTCTCGCGAACTATGCCAAGTATAATGTCGCGCCCCTGCTGCGCGTTGTTGGCCCAATGAACTTTCGTGCCACGAGTTTCGAGGAGTCGAGCGAACTGTTCGAGGTGGCGATCCAGATGATTGACGGCCTCGAACTTGGTGCGCGCCGCGAGATCCCTCGCCCCCTGCCAGTCTTGAAACCACAACTTGCGTTGATCGCGAACGGCCTCGTATTTGCCCATCGCAGTCTGAATGATGCCGCGATGCCGCGTGTCCGGCGCGACCCGCCGGGCGTCTTCGTTGAAATGGGTGGCGGGCGCGCTCATGCGGAAAAAGCTGAGACACGAATTTCACGAATTAACACGAATTCAATTGGTGGCAATTCGTGTCTAAAGCTTTTTGAAACTTGTGCATTCATTGCTGCGCCAAAATTTCCGCCAGATGGATCGTTTTGAGACCCTTCTTCTGTTTGTCGGCCAAGCCTTGAATCTGCATCAGGCAGCTCGAATCGCACGAGACGATGTAATCCGCCTTCGTTTCCAATGCGGACGCGCATTTGACTTCGCCCATCGCCGTGGAGATGGCGGGAAACTTCGCGGAGAACGTGCCGCCGAAACCACAGCAGGTTTCCGACGCGCCCATTTCGACGAGTTCCAATCCTTTCACCTTCGCGAGCAGTTCGCGCGGCGGACGTTTGTTGTTCAACTCGCGCAGGCCGTGGCAGCCGTCGTGAAACGTGACCTTGTGCGGAAACTTCGCGCCGAGATCGGTGACGCCAAGTTTGTTGACAAGGAAGCCGGAAAACTCATGGCACTTGGGCGAGAGAGAGCGGGCCATCGCCTCGTACTTTGTTCCAGCGAACAGATCGGGATAAAACACTTTCATCATCGCCCCACATGAACCGCTGGCGATGACGACGACCTCGGCATCTTGAAGCGATTCCATCATCTTGCTGGCAATTTCACGGCTTTCGTCCCAGTAACCGGTGTTGAACGCCGGTTGCCCGCAGCACGCCGGACTTTTCGGCACGACGACCTTGTGCCCCAGCTTCTCGAAGATGCGCACCATGCTGATGCCCACCTGCGGATACATCAGGTCCACGAAGCATGGAACAAAAAGCGTGACGGTCATCGGTTTGGAATGATGGGAAAGCTTGATCGGAAATCGAGTCAAATTCCAATTGTCCGGCGAAAGGAGACAGCGCCCTTCCGAGGTTTTGCATTGATTTCAGCCTGTTTCAGCACTCAAACCGATATTTCTCATCATGTGACTAAAGTAATTTCAGGGGTGGCCGATACAGGTCATGTCTAGTGACAGGCGGCTGGCAGCCAAAAAGTGCCAGAGGGGAGAACGGCAGATGCCCCAGAACAAATGACGCCAACGGCAGGGATGCCGTTATCACAAAGAGACCTCCATTTCTGGAGGCAAACTCAAGGAGAGAGTTAGTATATGGTCATCAACACAAACATCGCAGCACAGACAGGCGCCCGCCTGCTCTCAGAATCCACAGCCCAACTCAACAAGTCGCTCGCGCGCCTTTCATCCGGTCTGAAGATCACTTCACCGGAAGATGACGCCGCCGGCTTGGCGGTGTCTTCGCGTTTCGACGCACAGATCAACCGTATCAACGCAGTGCGCACGAACGTGAGCAACGCGGTTTCGTTCAGCCAGACGCAGGACGGCTTCCTCAAGAAAGTTGCCAAAGCCCTCGATCGTATGAGTGAATTGTCCGTGCTCGCACAGGACGTCACCAAGGGTCCGGCGGACGTGGCTCTGTATCAACAGGAATTCGGCTCGCTGGCGACCTACATCAACGACCTGGCGACCAAGGAATTCAACGGCGTCGCCCTGCTTGATGGCACGGATCGTAACGTCGTGGTGGACAGCGAAGGCGCCACGTTCACAATGACGGGTATTGACGGCTCGGCTTACGACCTGACTGGTTCAGACCTCACCACAGGTGCGGCTGCGGCTCAAACCGCTGTCGTCGCCATGGTGGATGTCGTCGCCACGGATCGTGCGACTGTCGGCGCGAGCATCTCGGTGCTCACGTCCTACAACGACCAGCTCGCAGTGCTCAAAGACAACCTCACCGCCGCCAACAGCCGCATCAAAGATGTGGACGTTGCGGAAGAGAGCACAAACTTTGCCCGTAACAACATCCTTGTCCAGGCAGGCACGGCGATGTTGGCGCAGGCAAACGCGACTCCGCAATCCGCTCTGCGTCTCCTCCAATAAAAGGAGACCGGAACGAACGTCGCAAACCAAAACCCGGACGGTTGATGAGTCGCCGTCCGGGTTTCTGCTTTTTAGAAGCCCAACATCTGGTGCGGTGAACAGTCGTGTTGGATGATGACTCTTCTCCGAGCCTCTGCACCGAGCGGATTATGCCGCTCTCGCCACCTGTCCAACTTCACATCCATGCCCACCCAAGCCTTGCATCTGCCAAAATAATCTGGCTGCCATCTGATCGGCAGTTTAGTTTCCGCAAGTTCCGGAAACCGAATGCAAACACCGATCACCCGCGCCTGGTCGCAACGAAATCACAGCCGCTCTTTTTGGTTCGCCTCGCGAAGTGGGCGTTTCTGTTTCTATGCAATGGTCGCACTCGCTGGCATTGCCTTGTCCAGTCACGCTTTTGAAAGCCCCTCGTCTCCGGATCAAGTGCTCGCGGCGTTCCAACATGATCCAGGTCTGAGCGTTGAACTCGTCGCTGCGGAACCACTGGTTTTCCAACCGTGCGCGGTGACATGGGATGCAGAAGGACATTTATTCGTCGCCGAAAACCGCGGCTACCCCACCGGCCCTGGTCCAGGCCAGCCGCCCGTCGGGACCATTGCACGACTGGATGACGCCGATGGCGACGGGCACATGGATCGCCGAACGGTATTTGCCGACGGCCTGACTTTTCCGAACGGCCTCACACCTTGGAACGGCGGACTCATCGTCACGTGCGCGCCGGATGTGCTTTTTTTGAAAGACACAGATGGCGACGGCAGAGCTGATGAACGAGTCGTGTTGCTAACAGGTTTCGACACGAACTCCACCACTCAGTTGCGCGTCAGTCATCCGACCCTTGGACCGGACGGCTGGATTTACCTCACCAGTGGGCTGACGCGGGCGAGCAAAATTACTTCGCCAAAACATCCTGAACGCCCCGCCGTGGAAATAGGTGCAGATGCGCGCTTCAATCCGTTCACACTCGAAATTGAACCGGTTGGCGGGCGCGGACAATTTGGACAGACCTTCGACGACGCGGGCAATCGCTTACAGTGCATGAACCGCGTCCACATCCAGCATACCGTCATCGCACCACGCTATGTTGCAAGAAATCCAAACTATGCGCTGGCCGAGACGGTGCAGAATGTACCGGAGGCCATGGTCACCGACCTCATCGGCGGCGCGAATCAGAATTTCGCCGCGCGCCTGTATCCGATCAGCGATAATCTCACCACCGCAGACTCGCATGTCGGCACGTTCACGGCAGCCTGTGCCGTTCATATTTATCGCGGCGATGCACTTCCGGCTGAGTATCGCGGCGACGCGTTCGCTTGTGATCCAACAGCGAATCTGGTTCATCGCGACAAGCTCACGCAGGTTGGACCAACCTTCGCCTCGCGCATGGCGAATGAGGGCCGCGAATTTCTCGCCTCGCCTGACAACTGGTTCCGACCTGTCTTTCTTGCCACCGGACCCGACGGCGCGCTTTACGTCTGCGACATGTATCGCAAAACCATCGAGCATCCAGAATATCTCCCCGTCGAGGTGCGCAAGCGGACTGATTTCACAAGCGGTCGCGACATGGGACGAATCTGGCGGGTGACGGGGAAAAACACCAAACGCCAAACACCAAACACCAAACCGCTCGCACGCGCTTCCACCAGAGAGCTGATTCACGCGCTCGGCCATCAGAACGCGTGGCACCGGGAGACGGCCCAACGGTTGTTGATTCAGAGGCAAGTCCCGAAGTTGCCTTCGCAACTCGCGAAACAATTCAAATCGCCTGGAGAGGCGGATCTCAAACAACGAATCAAGATATTGCACACGGAAAGCTGGCTCGGTTTACCCAACGATTCCAAGCACACCGATACGTTCCAGCGTCTGCACGCATTACGCACGTTGGCCATACTCGCTGCAAATGAACGGAGCGCCGATCTCCGATCCGGCGTGATTCAAACCGACATCAACGTGCCAGGTTGGAGACCGGCACTCCTTGATCAGGCATTGCGGAAGTCCGTGCTTGCAAGCGATCCGGTGTTGCGTGAAAACGCCTGGCGTATCCTGACGGAACAACAGCGGAACGTGCCGGGTCTTCCCGAAGCCCTGTTCCCGGTATTTGCCGCAGATCCCAATCCACGCGCTAGATTCTGGTTCGCACTCGGCTTCAATCAAGGAACACGGGAATCACGCGCCAACAATTGGGCCGAAGTATTGGGCGGACTCGCAGTCAGCGACGGCACGAACCGCTGGATGCGCGCAGCCATCCTCAGCGGACTCAAATCTCACGAGCAGCAGGCTCTGCAACTTGCCCGTCACCTCACGCAGCGGAAAACCGACCCAGCGCCCGTTGAGTTTTGGACTGATCTCGGGCGTGTGCTCGGCGCAGAAACCGGGACGGTGCCGCAGTTCTTTGCGATGGATTCTCCCCCGTCACCCTGGCTCATTGCAGCGCTCGACGGTGTGACGGAGGCTTTGCGTTCGCGCGGCAAGACTGTCGCGTTGCCGGCAGAGTTGCTACCTCGCTTCACGACCGAAGCGGCGTGCCTCGCTGCCTCGGTTGCCGAGCCTGTCGCCACTCGCAAAGCAGGGATTGGTTTCCTCGTAAACGCTGAAAGCTCACAAGCCAGTGCCGCATTGCTGCCGGTGCTGGTCGCCACTGAGCCGGCAGAACTGCAAGTGGCGGCTGTCCGTTCGCTGCTCGGTTTGCCCGGCGATACGGCAGCCACAGAGCTGCTCACCCCAGCGCGATGGACCAGTCTCCCTCCTAATACGCGTGGCGTGGTTGTCTCGTCGTTACTGGCCCAACCGCGTCACGTAAGATCACTCCTGACAGCCGTCGAAACGAAACAGATTCCCGAAAATGTTCTCAACCGAACGCAGCGCGAGGCTTTGCGCAAACACAGCGATGCCGCGATCCGTGAACGCGCTCAACTACTATTTGCCGCTGCTGAAACAGGAGACCGAATGAAGGCCTACGAAAAGGCGCGCGCCGTTCTGTCGCTCACTGGCAATCCAGTCAACGGGCGCAAACCGTTTGCGACCCATTGCGCTTCCTGCCACAGGCTTGACCGCGAAGGTCACAACGTCGGCCCGGACCTCTTCGGCATTCGGAATCAACCCAAGGAAAGCATTCTCCTGCACATCGTCCATCCGAACTACGAATTCGTTTCCGGCTTCAACGCGTGTACGGTTGAGTGCAAGGACGGTCGCGAACTTACCGGCCTGATCATTGGTGAATCCCCAGCAAGCGTCACATTGCGCAAGGCGCAAGGCATCGAAGAAACCATCCCACGCTCCGGCATCAATAAACTGACGGTGGGTCAGGTATCGTTGATGCCTGAAGGATTGGAAACGGCAATGAGCCAGCAGGAACTGGCCGATCTGCTCGCGTGTTTGAAAGGAGAATGAGAATGAAATCGAACGATGCAATGATATACACCAAACACATAAAGACGAGGAGCGTGCAAAATCTGGAATTCGTTGCCTGCCTCTCTATTCTGTCCGCGATGCTCATCGGCTCAACAATCAGCCACGCTGCCCCGGCCATCTTCCGCGCCGGCTCGGCAATGGTGGATATCACACCCACAAACTTCCCAATTCGTACAGCCGGCAATCTCACGCTCACAATCGCCAACAAGGTTCTCGATCCGCTCAACGTCCGAGCAGTGGTACTGGATGACGGCAAGACACAGGTCGCAATTGCGGTCGTGGACAGTTGCATGGTGGATCGCGAGACAATGGACGCTGCAAAAACTGAAGCGCAGCGCGTCACCGGAATTCCGGTCGCGCGAATGTTGATCTCCTCGACGCACACGCACACTGCGCCAGCAGCATACAGTTGCCACGGCAACGACGCGGAGCCGGGCTATGTGGAATTTCTGATTCCCCGCATTGCTCAGGCGATCATTGAAGCCTGGCGCAACCGCGTGCCCGCACGCGTGGGCTGGGGCAAAGGCGATTGCCCGCAGTTCGTACATTGCCGACGGTGGATCATGCAGCCGGGCACCGCAAGCAGTCCGCCCGTGGCGTTCACCGGTCAGGCCACGAACATCGCGATGATGAATCCCGGCTATGCGAACACGAACAAGATCCGCCAGACCGGCCCGGTGGACACCGCCGTCACCGTGCTCTCGATCCAGACCGCCGATGGCAGGCCGCTAGCGTTGCTCGCAAATTATTCCACGCACTATGCCGGTGTTTCCGAGGCGGGATTGTCGGCGGATTATTTCGCGGAGTTCTGTCGCGTCATGGCGAAGGAACTTGGCGTCGAGGAAGGCAAACCGTTTGTCGCGATCATGAGCAACGGCACCAGCGGCGATGCCAACTGCATTGATTTCACCAAGCCCAACTGGAAGAACGACCGCTTCATGGTCGCACGCGCCGTGGCCGACGTAGCGCTGGTGGCGCTCAAGGACGCGCGTTACCAGGACTGGGTACCGCTGGCGATGGCTGAACAAAAGAAATCGTTCAAGGTTCGACTTCCCTCAAAAGCAGATGTGACAGAGGCGCGCGATTATCTCGCAAAAAATGTAGGCGACCGACCCACACGCACCTGGGAAGAAAACTATGCACGCGAGACGGTCAAGATGGCAGACTGGCCGGCAAAGAAGGAGATCAAGTTGCAAGCGTTGCGCATCGGCGACTTTGGCATCGGCACGACGCCGTGCGAAACCTACGGCAGCACGGGACTCGCCATCAAGAAGGCCAGCCCGTTCGCACTAACGATGGTGATTGAACTCGCGAACGGCTGCAACGGCTACCTCCCGCCGCCGGATCAGTTTGAACTTGGCGGCTACACAACCTGGCGAGCACGCTCGAGCTATCTGGAAGTTGGAGCGGAGCCGAAGATCAAGGACACTGTCGTCTCGTTGCTCAAGAAAGTTGCCCGCAGTAAGAAGCGTTAGAGTTGGATGCACTGATTTAGGCCAAAATGATGCCTTGCTAAATCGCGTGTCGAGGTGTTTGTTTTGGCCCAAGCAACCAAAGCACTGTTTATATGAAAGATGGTTTGTCTCCCAAAACTCGACAGAAAAGCTCTCGCGCAACTTCGCAAAGCGCGTTCACGCTGACAGAACTGGCCGTGATTCTGGCAACAACTGGTTTTCTGATTCTGCTGCTTCTCTCCGGCATGGCAGCAACAAAGCACCAAGACAGAAGCGCCGTGTGCATGAGCAATCTCCGGCAGATTTACAATGGGATGATGATTTACGCCGGGGAAAATAATGACACGTTCCATAATCTCGGCGGCGGTTCAACTCCAAACGGCGGGCAGTGGACTGCAAGTTCAAATTCCACGGTGATCCTGCCCCCTTCCAATCAGCTTGCATATTGGGGCGTCGCGTATTCAAGCTACGCAGGCACACCCAAGGAGTTGTTCCGTTGCCCAAGCGCAAAGGTCGTAGACCAATGGCGTGACGCCGGTCTGGCCTACACTGACGAATATTGGCTCACCTCCACCTACGGGATCGGCCGGTATTTGACGACCAAATACCAATCGCTTTCTACGGCAAAGATCACCGACTTTCAAAATCCATCAACCATGATAATGATACAAGACTCAGCAGAGCAGAGAATGGAGGGAGATGGCGACAGTACCAGTCTGTTCCCTGGTAACATTCGTATTTTGACCCAATGGATTGGAAACAATGCCCCAGTCAATTATGGCGGTTTGTCCACACTATACGGAAGCTACCCTTTCGAGTGGGAATGGTATCGCCACGACAAGCGATGCAATACACTTTGGCTCTCGGGCAACGTTTCAAAAATACCCTTCACCGGGTATGACGCTGGAATTGACTATCGCTGTTATACCGGCGAGAAGCCGCTGACTCCGATACCAGGCAACTAAACTCACGTCTTCTGGAATGGTGTCAGGGCACCAAAACAACTCGGTAAAATCTCTGTCCATCCGCTCCAACAGAATCATCCATACGTGACGCACTTGAGCTGGTTGCGGTCACTATTCCAAAAAGGTCGGTCCAACCCGGGTCGTTCAATTCAGCCTTGAATTGTACGCGATAGTTTTTACCCGGTGTGGCGATCCAGAGGATGGTAGCGCTACCAGCGAGAGATGTGATCGTCATCACCCGCAGAATGGATCCGGTGTTGGTGGGATCCGTGCCTGCCAGAAATTCCTGCAAATCCGTGTGGTCGTCGCCATCAAAATCGCCAGAACCATTGCGCAACAAGTTGCCGAAATAGGCCAGTTCCCAATCATCGGCAATGCCGTCAACGTCGGAATCCCCTGCATCAAGCCGCAGGACAAAAACATCACGAGCGTTGTTGAAGTCGTTCTCGGTCAAATCAGAGGCATAACTCTGAAATACAATAGTGCGACCATCTGCACCAAGCACAGGTTTGAGTGAAAGGTTGTTTCCAGATCCGGAGCCTTGGCGATTAGGGCTGGCGAGAATCGTTGTGTTCAAAATCTGGTCGCGGACGAAAATATCCGTGCTGCCGTTTGTGTCATTTTCTACAAGATCACTGGCCCTGCTGGCGAACACAATATATCTGCCGTCGAACGAAATCTGCGGACAAATGGATGTTCCATTCCCCCCAGCAGTACCGTTCCGGTTGATGCTGACTAGGTTCGTCGTTCCTGTTTGTCGATCTAGCAACACGATGTCCCTGATCTGGCCGGGTCGAAGCAGGGATTCAAAAACGACCCACCGTCCTTCTGCACTCATCGCAGGGTTAAAGCAATTACTTCGAACCAAAAAACTAAGGTGCGCAGTCAAATCATAAATGAAAGCCTGGTTGTTGGCATTTGTAAACAGGACCAACGTACCAGCAGGATTCATAACAGGCCTGCCCGAATCGCCAGTGAGCGCTATTCCGCTCGCACCCACACTAACCAGCCTCGTCGCGCGCAAGGTGAGATCACGTGCGAACAAATGAAAATAGGAATTGTTGATGGTGTTTGGTACCAAATCAGTCGCCTTGCTCTGAAACACAACCCAGCGACCGTCACGGCTTACGACTGGATTGGTGGAATAGTTATTTCCACCGTTGAAGCCGAAATAGATCATGCTCACCAAGAAGTTGGTGGCGTTAACCATGTCACGTACGAAAATATCCGACCTGCTATTAATGTCAGTCGAAACGAGATTTGGAGCGTCGCTTTGAAAAGCCACCCATCGTCCGTCCCCACTTAATGAAGGAGCAAATGATTTGGCCGAGCCGGCGGTGCCGCCCCATCCGCGACTAACCAACAAGTTGGTTTGCGATTGCATATCCCGCAAATAAACCTGATCCACAACTGGAATGTCAGAACTGAATTGCCCGACATAAGCCGCGTAACGTCCATCGGCACTGAGAACCGGAAACCGCGCTGTGAAGTTGGTCGGAAACGGGAGATTCGTGGCTGCGATGGGCAGTCCGTTCGGGTTTTCGAGCGCCTCAATCGGAAGATTTGCGCCGGTGGCAAGATCATGCACAAAGTTACGAGTCGCAAGATTTGCTTCGCCCCCAACTAAACTGCTGCCTAAAGCTGAGAGGACGACAAATCTACCGACGCTGCTAACTGATTCAGTGGACAACGAAAGGAAGCCGACACTGGTTTGCGAGGGCAAATTTGGATCGCGGGCCGAAACCAGCGAAGTGGTTCCAGAATTGAGATCATGAAGGAAGACATCCGCGTCCTTGTTCTGGTCGTCCGGGACGATGCGCTCGTCCGTACTCCAGAAGGCGACCTTGCTTCCGTCTGGCGTGATGGCAGTAACCAAACCACTCATGCTGGATAACAGTTGACCTTCGAGATTGAAACTGGCGAGCCGGGTAACTCCGGAAGCCATGTCGCGAACGTAAAGTTGAGGCTGACCGTTCCCGCCGTTGGTTGTGATGTTGTTGGCGTCACTCAAGAAGGCGATCTTCAAGCCATCCGGCGTCAACGCTGGACGAAATGAAGTTCCACTGGCTGCATTGGTGCCGGTTACGTCCACGCTTAGAAGAGTATTGCTTCCAGTTTGACGGTCCCAGATAAAAACGTTCGTGCGAGATTCGTAGGCAACGAATCTGCCGTCGGGAGTCATCTCAGGAAAGCCATCTTCCACAACGTTGCTATTGACCAATGTAGTGACGAGCACTTGTAGGTCGCATTGATAGAGATTGTTGGTGGCGGACCCGATTGTCCTGAGCGTTGATTTGAAAGCGACAAACTTGCCATCTGCGCTGAGGGCAGGGTTGAACGACCCGACGGTCGTAGCCAGGTTGTTGATGTTTGAGCTGGCCCAAATCGTCACTCCGCTGTTCGAATCATACACGTAAACATCGCTCCTCCGGTTTGGGTTCGAGAATGACAATGCGGACACGGTGGCAAATGCGATTGTTTGTCCGTCAGCACTGATGGAGGGAGATTCAAAGCCATTGGTCGAAGTCTGCACATCCTTGCTGGCCATGACGGTAGTGCTCGTTTGGAGGTCACGAACAAAAATTCCCTTCAATGAATTCGTATCATCAAGCGTCAGGTCACTTGCATCACTCTCAAAGGCCACCCTGCTTCCATCGGCAGACATGACCGGAAATCTTGAAACCCCGTTGCCGCTCGAGAACCCATTGGTTGACACGCTGGCGAGTGTTGTCGCGCCAGCGATCATATCGCGGACAAAAACATCGTTTACACCATTTGTATCGCCAACCGCCAGATTGCTGGCTGCGCTTTCAAAAGCTATGAACTGGCCGTTGGACGAAATGGATGGATTGAAAGAGTTGCCATTACCGCCGCCACTGCCGGTGCTGCTCACGAGTCTGGTGGTGGCATTGGTCAAGTCGCGAACAAACACGTCGAGCCAGATGGCATTGCTGTCGTTTGTGACAAGATTGTTTGCGCGGCTGGTGAAAACAACAAAGCGACCATCCCCGCTGAAGACTGGCGAGTATGAGCCAGAACCACCGGTGTCACCTGCCAGAGGCGTAGTTGAAGCAGCCTTTATCGGATCCGAGACTTGAGCGCAGACCAAACCCGTGGACAAAACCAAACCACATAGAAGTGGCAACAGCGGCGGCGCTTTCCTGGCAATTGTTGTTGGACGGTTCATGTCAGCAAATGCCCCACGATAAATTCAAAATAAAATCTCTTGGCCTTGCGGTATGTATCGTAAGATTATCCCCAATAAACCGATTTGGAAGTGATTTTTAGCAGAAACTATTGCACCAAAAGGTCCACGGCAATTCCAATTTCGCTGATTGGGTGCTTCGTTGCTTGCGCAGGTCCGACCATCACACTCGCCGCAATTTTGTTACTCCTGCCTGCCGTATTAGCCGCCGAGTCGCCGAACCGCTTCGACCCGAAGGTTCAGGAGTATCTCAAGACTTTCAAATCCGGCGGTGAACTCGGCAATCAATCGCCTGCACCTGCGCTTGCCGATGAACTCAAGCAATTCAAGGTCGCCGATGGCCTGGTGGTGTATGTTGTCGCCAGCGAGCCAGTCATCCGTCAGCCGTTGAATCTGCATTTTGACGAACGTGGGCGGCTCTGGGTCGTGCAATATCTCCAGTATCCCTTCCCCGCCGGATTGAAGATCGTAAAGTATGATCAGTATCTGCGCGCGGTTTACGACCGCGTGCCGCCGCCGCCACCGAACCATTTCAAGGGCCTGGATCGCATCACGATTCTCGAAGATCCCAAGGGCGACGGGGTGTTCAGCCAGGCGAAGGACTTTGTCAGCGATCTAAATATGGCCCGCAGCGTCGTCACGGGCCGGGGCGGCGTGTGGGTTTTGAATCCGCCGTACCTTTTGTTCTATCCCGACAAAAATCGCGACGACATTCCCGATAGCGACCCGGAGGTGGCGCTCGTCGGTTTCGGCCTGGAGGACACGCACTCCGGCGCGAACAGTCTCGCGTGGGGACCGGACGGCTGGCTCTACGGCGCGCACGGCAGCACCTGCACGGCGGATGTGAACGGCGTGAAGTTTCTCGGTCAGGCCATCTGGCGTTATCAGCCCACCACGCGCGCGTTTGAAGTTTTTGCCGAGGGTGGAGGCAATACGTACTGCGTGGAGTTTGACGCCGAGGGGCGATGTTTTTCCGGTTCGAATTACGACAACACGCGGGGGCTGCATTACGCGCAGGGCGGCTGTTACATCAAAAACTGGGGCAAGCACGGGCCGCTGATGAATCCCTACGCGTTCGGCTGGTTCGAGCACATGAGCCACACCGGCTACAAGCCGCGCTTCCCGCAGACGATGCTCATTTACGAAGGCGGCGCGATTCCGCAGCTCGAAGGGCAACTGATCGCGGGGATGGCTTTGACGAGCCGCTACCAGGCCAGCCGGCTCTCGCGCGACACGTCGAGTTTCCGCACCGATGACACCGAGGTGCTCATTGACAGTCCCGACCGTCACTTCCGGCCCGTGGACACGAAGACCGGTCCCGAGGGCGCGATCTACATCGCCGATTGGTGCGACAGCCGGCTTAGTCACCTCGACCCGCGCGACACCTGGGACAAGGCCACGGGCCGGCTCTGGCGGCTGAAAGCAGGTGGCGCTCTGTCTGTAAAACCATTCGACATCGCAAAGATCAACACGGACGAACTCATCCAACTCTTATCGCATCCGAACAAATGGTGGCGGCAAATGGCGCTGCGAGTTTTTTGGGATCGCCACGACCCTAGCGCGGTGCCGGCGCTTTCAAAGCTCGTCGCGAGGGCGAATGGCCAGCTCGCGCTCGAAGCATTTTGGGCATTGAACGCCAGCGGCGGCTTTGATAATGCGCTCGCGCTGAAAACACTCCAACACCCAAACAAAATGGTGCGCTACTGGACCATTCGTTTGCTCGGCGATTCCGGGAAAATTTCTCCTGCGATCCAGACGGCGCTGATAAAACTCGCCTTCTCCGAACCGGACGCCGAAGTCCGCAGTCAACTGGCCAGCTCCCTAAAGCGACTGCCAGGCAGGAACGCGCTCTCGATCACTCACGAGTTGCTGCTCCGCACCGATGATGCCGGCGACAAACACATTCCCCTGCTCCTCTGGTGGGCGCTGGAAAGCAAATGCGCGAGCGACCGCGAGCTGGTTCTGAAAATGTTTCAAGACCGCACGTTCTGGCAGACACCCATCGTCAGCCGCTTCATCGTCTCGCGACTGGGGCGGCGCTACGCGGCGGAGCGCAACGAGAAGAATTTGGAAACGTGCGCACAGTTCCTTGCGCTCGCACCGACCTCGCGTGAAGTGGACGAACTCGTCAAGGGCATGGCGGAAGGCTTGCAGGGCGATCCAGTGAAAACTGTGCCGCCATCCTTGCAAAGAAAGGTCGGAGAAATTTGGGCGAGCCGCCCGCCAACGCCCACGCTGATCAGCTTTGCGTTGCGCCTGGGCTATGCTCCAGCCACTCAAGGTGCGATTCAAAAGATCGCCAACTCGGAAGTGCCGGAGACCGAGCGTCGCGAACTCGTACAGCTCCTGAGTGAGCGCCGGGAGCCGGCGGCCGTACCGGTGATGCTGGATCAACTTCGTCGGGACGGTTCTTTAGCATGGCGGTTGGAGTTGGTCAATAGTTTGCAACGTTTCGATCAGCCCGAGATCGCACAGGCCTTGTTGGAGCTTTCCGTCAACGCCAGTCCGGAATTGAAGGCCGCCGCCCAAACAGCCCTCAGCAGCCGGGTACTTTGGGCCAGGCAATTACTGGAAGCCGTAAATGGCGGACGATTGAAGAAGGAACATATCCCGATGGCGAACGTGCTCGCCATCCAAGGGTTCAAAGACACCACCTGCGACGCGCTCATTCAGAAGCACTGGGGACGGCTGTCGCGCAGTTCGGAAGAGAAGGAACGGCAGGTCGCCCAAGTTCGCGAGTTTCTCGCCGCCGGCAAGGGGGACGAGCAGCAAGGACGCGTGATCTTCCAGCGGAGTTGCTCCACCTGCCACACGCTCAATGGCGAAGGTGCGAAGATTGGCCCGGACCTGACCGGTTACGAGCGCGACAATCTGGATTTCATCCTGCCGGCGATTGTGGACCCGAGCCTGGCCATTCGCGAGGAATACACGGCGTTCAACGTCGAAACGAAGGACGGCCAGACCATCACCGGGTTCATCGTTGAACAAACGCCGAGCGCGGTCACGCTCACCGATGTCAGCGGCAAGCGCCTCGTGCTGCCGCGCCGCGACATTGAAAATTTGCAGGCTTCCGCGCTGTCGCTCATGCCGGAAGGATTGCTCGACCCGCTCCAACCGCAGGAGGTGCGGGATTTGTTCGCCTACTTGCGGAAGCAACGGTAAGCTGCGGGCAAATTCATGAAAGCCATGTTTCGCTTTTCGTCCGCTCTCGTGGTCCCGCTCATCTTGATTTTCTCTGCCCCTGAAATCAGCGCGATTGCCGCAACAAATGGGGTCGCCATCCAACGACTCTGGCAACCGGTTCGCGACGACGTTTATCTCCAGGAAGTCGGTCGCAAAATAACCACGAGCGCGCCGTTGACCTCGGTGGCGGTTTACGACGGAAATATTTTCGCTGGGTCGGCCAAAGGTCTTTTTCAATTGAAGGGTGATGCACTGGTTGAAGTCAGCGAGTTGCGCGCGCCGGTCAGCCGGCTTATCACGGCGGGAGGAGCTTTGTGGGCGATCACGAGTCAAGGGTTGCATCGGTTTCAGAACGGGTCGTTGAAAAAGATTTCCGCCGATGGGGTGAGCGACGTTTGCGAACACCTCAGCCAAGTGGTCGTCGCGGGTGACAGCCGCTTGTGGCAAGTCAAAGGCGATGCGCTGGAGTCGCTGACCTCATCGGCGGGTCCGTTCGGGATCACGCGGGTCGCTTCCTACGGCGAAACGCTTTATGTGCATGGACCGGGGCGGCTCACCATTTTTGATGGCACCCGGTTCGGCGCCCGCAATGTTTGGAACTGGCCAGTGGAAAAGGTTTGGGACTGGGGCGAATTGCCGTCGGTGAACACGCGTGATGTTCTGCCCCTCGGCAGCCGGTTGTACATCGCCACGGATCGCGGGTTGGGCGTGCTCCGCGGCATGTCACTCACTCAACTGCGTGGCGAGCAAGGCTTGTGTTACGAAGACACGACCTGTCTGGCGCGCGGTTTTGGTGGCGACCTCTGGATCGGCACGACGCGCGGCGCGATTCGGCACACGGACGGTCGGTTTCATTACTTTGCCAGCCAGCGCTGGTTGCCCGACGACCGCGTGAACGCGATCGCGAGCAGCGACCGCGCGGTGTTTATCGCAACGGACAAGGGCCTGGGCATCATCGAATACGAGCCTTACACGTTGCTGAAGAAGGCGGCGTTTTACGAACGGCATCTGGAGGAATGGGGGCAAAAGCGGCTGGGACTCGTCCACAAACTGGAGTGGGACGGAACGCTGAAGGAGTTCGTCCGCGAAGCCGGCGACAACGACGGCGGTTACTCGTGCGACTATCTCGCGGCCCAAGCCTATCGCTACGCCGTGACCAAGGACCCGGAGGCGCGGCGCGAGGCGGTGAACGCCTTCCACACCATCCGCTGGCTGGAAGCGATGACCGGGATCAAGGGTTTTCCCGCCCGCGCCGTCTGGGCCAAGAACGAGCGCGGTCACCAGGCCCAACACGGCTCCGGCGAAGCCGCCGCCGAGTGGCACGACACGAAGGACGGTTTGTTTGAGTGGAAGGGCGACACGTCGAGCGACGAGATTTGCGCGCACTTTTACGCGGTCGCCCTGTTCCTCGAACTGGCGGCACAGGGCGAAGAAATCCAACAGGCCAAAACCTTTCTGTCGCGTGTGGCCGGACATCTGATGGACCACGGGTGGCAGTTGATTGATGTGGATGGCAAGCCGACGCGTTGGGGGCGTTGGAGTCCGGAGTATTTCAATGCAGCCGGCGAGGGCAATGCCGCCCGCGGATTGAACGCGCTCGAAGTTCTTTCATTCATCAAAACCGCCGAAGTGCTGACGGGCGAACCGAAGTTCGCGCAGGGTTACCAGGAACTGGTGAAGCTCGGCTATCCCGAATACACCTTGCGGCAGAAGTGTACGTTTCCGCCCGGGGACGTCCTGCAGTTTCTCGAACACCTCTCCTTTCTCTGTTACCCAAACCTGTTGAAATACGAAACGGACCCGAAGCTTCGCTCGATTTACCGCCGCAGTTTCGAGCGCAGTTGGGAAATCGAGCGCATCGAGCAGGTCCCCTGGTTCAACTTCATTTATGGCGCATTGACCGGCAACGACTGTGAATTAGAGCCCGCCGTGGCCCACCTGCGTGAATGGCCGCTCGATCTGGTGATTTACTCGTACCAGAATTCGCACCGCGCCGACTTGCACACACCGCCCGGCTACGTCGCTTACTCCGGCGGTACGCGCGCCTTCTCGCCGCGCGAACGCGAGCCGATGCTATGGGACAACTGGACGATGAAAGCCGACGGCGGTACGGGCGGGAATGACGTGGTGCAACCTTCGGCCTGGCTGCTGGCGTATTGGATGGGCCGCTATCATGGCTTCATCGAAGCGCCACGCGTCACCGATCCAGCGCTCCTCACCGTCGAGCGAAACCGAGGTCGGGTGCTTGGAGCGAAACCTTATGATGGACCGCCGCGACCAGTTGGATTTTGAAAGATAACACCTTTGGTCCGCAAGATTACCTGGCAGTCTGCTTCAATGACAGCACTGCGCTGCGCCAGGTTGCGCTGGAAGTTTCGGGCTGACGTATGGAATTCCCAAAGCCATCCCGCGCAGCAACAGGAGAACGCCTACGATGGCCATGCTTACGGGGATGAGCCGCTGAACTTTGAGGCGCATGGCAAATTGAAGTTTTGTTCCCAACAAAGAAATTCCCAGCATCATCGGCAGCGTGCCCAGCCCAAATGCAATCATGTATTCCACGCCGGAAACAATTGTCCCGCCCACAATCGCTCCGGCGCAGGCCACATAGACCAGACCGCAAGGCAGCAGTCCGTTCAACAAGCCTATGCCAAACATCGCCGGCATCGCACGGCGCTGGAAAAGCCTTCCCAAGGTTGCTTTCATCCAATTAACGCCTCTTGAGACAGGAACGCTGTTGGCAAATCTGGGCGATACAAAAAGCCCGATAAGGATCCCAGCACCGAGCACCAACGAAACCCAGCGCTGAAATCCAGCCAGAGCGAAGCCTCGTCCAAGAATCCCAAACACCGCACCCATCGTGGCGTAGGTCACGACGCGTCCCAAATTATAGAGTACACGGCCTGCGAGAAACGACCACTGTCCCCGGCCCCAATGAGGCAGCGCCAGCGCCAGCGGACCACACATGCCGGCACAGTGTGCGCTGCCGACGAAGCCGAGTAGAAATGCGGTCCAAAGTTGCATGACTTTCTAGCTCGAAGTGATGATGACCGGTTGATCGAGAAAGAATTCCTGACCATTCACGTTCCACTTCACGCGAACCTTCCACAAACCGTCGCGAAACTGTTTTGCGTCGAGGCGTTGAGTTCCATCCGCGCTCAACGCGAGAGGGAATTCGCAGTCGAGCCGCGCGTCCGACGGACGATAGAGGTGAATGCTGCCGGTCGCGCTGCTGGCCTTTGCGGTCGGAAGCGTGATGACGATGGTTTGCCGGGCCGGCTCAAACGTAACCACGGTTTGCGCGGCGAACGGCTGCGAACGGTTCATGGCGTCAAGCTGTGATTGGTAACGCACTTCGCGCTCGTAGTAATCCGCCGAAACAAGGTCTTCACGCTGTCGCACGGCAAACGCGATGAAAGACACGATGAAGAGAATGGCGATGATGAAAAAACCTGCGATGGCGATGGGCCACGGATTGCGGCTACCGGTCGTGGTGTTCATTTTCTTTTTCGTGTTCGGATTCAGATTTTCTCGGCCCGACAAAAACGGTCTTTACGGTTTGCATCCGCCTGCCATTGGAATAGACGCCTACTTTCAGCTTTTTGGTTGCCCCATCCAGCGCGGCGGGCTTCAATTGAATCAGCACCGAGGTTTCGATGAGTTTGCCGGCGGGCACAAGAAGATTCTTTTCGCCCATGACCTCCAACTGCCCGTCCGAGTCCTCCAGTTTCAATTCCACCGGCAGATCACGCATTGTCTTGTTCACGAGCTTGAGCAGATAGAGGTTTTCAATCTTGCCGTCCGTAGTTTGCATGAACATCGAGCCTGGCGCACGCAGGAACATTGCTTCCACCGCTGATCGCGTGAATACCAGTGTGAGGAACAACGCGATCAAACCAGTCAACACCACGGCGTAAAGTTTCATTCGCGGCGTGAAACAGAACGCTTCGCCCTTTTCAATGCTGTTCAATGAAGCGTAGCGGATCAATCCGCGCGGCGAGCCGACCTTGTCCATCACGGTATCGCACGCGTCAATGCAGGCGGTGCAATGCACGCATTCCATCTGCACGCCGTCGCGGATGTCTATGCCGGTCGGGCAAACAGCAACGCATTGGTGACAATCAATACAATCTCCATGTCCACCGGCGATCCGCCTGACCAGTGACTCGTCACGCTGCAACCGGCCACGCTTTTCGCCCCGCTTGTGGTCGTAGGCGACGACCATCGTGTTCTCATCAAGCATCGCGGATTGAAACCGGCCATACGGACAGATGTAGGTGCAGGCCTGCTCGCGAAATCGTGCGAAGATTGCGAAGAACAGCAACGTGAACAGAATCATGAACACGAGCCCGGTGACGTGCTGGCGCGGATCGTCGGTGATGATGGGGATGAGCGCGTCGAGACCAATGATGTAGGCCAGGAGCGTGTTGCCAATGATGAAGGAGAGCACGAAGAAGATGCCCAGCTTGAAGGATTTCCTGGCGAGCTTCCCGGCGGTCCAGGGCGCAGCGGCAAGTTTGCGTTGTTCCACCGAGTCGCCCTCGATCAAGTATTCCAGTTTGCGGAAGACCATTTCCATCATCACGGTTTGCGGACACGTCCAACCACACCAGAGCCGTCCAAACGCCGTGGTGAAAATGATGATGCCTGTGATGAAAATGAGCATCGCCACGGCAAGGATGACCATGTCCTGCGGCCAGAAAAGTTGTCCGAGGATGGAGAACCGTCGCTCGATGATATTCATCATGAGCAGCGGATTGCCGTTTATCTTGATGAACGGCCCGGCGAACATGATGCCGATGAGCAGCCAACTCAGCCAGGTGCGGCGCTGCGTCCATTTGCCGTGCGGCTTCTTGGCGTAAACCCACTGGCGATGGCCGAGCTTGTCGGTCGTCGTCAGATGGTCGCGAAAGTTCTGCCAGTCTGCTTCCTGCGAGGCTTGAAAAGGATCGTGGTCGTCGGGCTTGGTTGGAGTTTTGTCTTTCAATAAAAGTTAGTGTTCACGCTCGCCCTCACCCCAGCCCTCTCCCCCGAGGAGAGGTTGAATCGTTCGCTACTGCTTTTCGAAACTGGGCGTCACGGCCTCAGTGCACGTCACTTCGCAGACTT
>JABFSR010000271.1 GCA_013140495.1 Verrucomicrobiota bacterium | reverse complement strand
ATCAACCATTGGCAATTTGTCTGCCTATGAATCTCCACGGCAGCGGCAATGAACCGTTCGGCAGGCCAGCGTTTTGCGGGGCCGTATTCGGCGCCGGGATTCAACGCAAAACGTGGCGCGGAACAGTTTTCCAAATCAAACTTCTTCTTTGCGGCGGTGATTTCTTCATCCGTCACCGCCAGCATTGGTGGCAATGCCGATTCGTCTCCGCCAAGGGTGGCCACCAGATGCAGGTATTGGTGGATGTGGTGGGCGGAAGGACTCGTTATCGGGGGAATGGCAACTTTAGAGATGTCCGCGACGAGTTGGTGCACATCGGTGTCCTTTAGTTTGCGCATCTTCACCGCGCCTGTGCGTGGTGGAACAACATCAGTGAGAAACCAGTTCCGCCACGGCCACACGCCGCCGATGCGCCATGGGATGACTGCGAGCCAGACTTCCAATGCCGAACGCGGGGAGTTCGGCAGCACGAGCGCCATGTCAAAATTCCCCGCGCGCAGCTTCTGGCTTACGGTGAACAACCCCGCACCAGCGCCGAATGAAATGGTCTCGTCCAATGCCGGGTGGTGCAAATAGAGGTCACGCAGTTTTTCCGGGGTGAGCAGCGTGATGTGCGCGTGCGGAAACTTTTCGCGTAACCGCATCAGCGCGGGCGTGGTCATCACGGCGTCGCCAAGCCAGTTCACTCCCCGCACGAGGATGCGGCGTGGAGGCGGATGGATGTTCACCGACATGATGGCTGGCTGCAGTTCATTTGAAACAAATCTTCCTCACGCAATCACGGAAGTCATCCGCGCCGGCAACAATCTTGATTTCCACGCGCATGAAAAGGATCGGCAGATCGCGACGGTCGAGTTTTGGAAAGCGAACGGCATCCTTTTGGGTGGTGATGATGATCTCGGCCTGCCGCTTCTTGCCGCGGTTGATTGCGTTCAATATTTCCTGCTGGGTAAAGCGGTGATGATCTGCGAAGCGCTTGGAATAGACGAGATCCGCGCCGAGATGTACAAGGCTTTGCTCAAAGCTTTCCGGCTGTGCGATACCACTCAACGAAGCAATCTTCCTTCCCTTGATGAAATCAAGCGTCTGGCGTTCGCCGGTGAAAACATCTTCCAGATACATCGGGCTATGAACGCACTCGATCACAGCAGCGTTGGGGTTCAGCGAAGCAATGCGCGCACGAAGTTCACCGCAATTGCCGTCGCTCTTCGTAATGAAGATCGTGTTTGCGCGGGAGAGATGCGACGGCGGCTCGCGCAGTGTCCCGCGCGGCAGCATGTGTTCGTTGCCGAATGGCTGCTGGCGGTCTATGAGCACGACATCGTGACGGCGACCGCGCAAATCCCAGTATTGATAACCGTCATCCAGTAGCAACGTATCGCAGCCAAATTTTTCGATCGCATAACGCCCGCTCTTTACGCGGTCCTTGTCCACCAACACCACGACGTCTTTGAGGTTTGAAGCCAGCATGTGCGGTTCATCTCCTGCCATTTCCGAATCGAGCAGGAGTGACTTGCCGTCCGATACAACACGCGGTGGCGTGGATTCGCGACGAAATAAAAGTCGGTCGAGCAAGGACGTATGCAGAGGTGGTGGCTTGGAACGGTAGCCGCGTGAGAGAATGGCGACGTTGCGTCCTGCATCCCGCAGTTCGCGGGCGAACCGTTCCACCACGGGGGTCTTGCCCGTGCCACCGACGGTGAGATTGCCCACGGCGATGACCTGCACCCCGAGCGTTGCGTCTCGCAGGATGCGGACATTGTAGAGAAACAGGCGCAGTTTGACGGCGACTGTAAAAATTTTGGAGCTGCCAAAGAGCAATCCACGTACAATTGAAGCAAGCTTGCCGCGTCGTTCCTCGAAGATGACTTCGAGAACAAACGTTTCAACGACTTCAGTCCAGGCGCGGAATTGCTCTCGCATGTAGCTTCATGTTGCCAAGCACGTGAGGTCGGAGCAAGGGCGCGCACAAAGACAGGATTGAATGATAAGTCATTCGCTTTCTCCGTAATCACTCGTCTTGCTTAGGTCAACCGGGCATGGTAAGAATTAGCCGTCGCGCGACCGGAATGAAGTTCAACCTCCTGCCACCCGACGACGTCTAATGAGCATCGCAAAGAAAAAAATAAAAATTCTGATCGTGGATGATCATCCGGTCGTCCGCAAAGGCCTTCAATCCTGCCTTGCTGCGAAGGACAATCTTAAAATTGTCGGTGAAGCAAGCGCCGGCGCAGACGCAATCAAGCTGGCAAAGGAACAACAGCCGGACATTGTGCTTGTGGACATGCAGATGCCCGGGATGGATGGACTGGCGCTCACCGAGGCGTTAAAGAAGGAAGCGCCCGCCGTCAAGGTGTTGATTCTTTCCATGCAGGGACAACGTGATGCCGTGCTGCGCATCATCCGGGCCGGGGCGCGCGGTTACGTGCTCAAGGACGCCCCCACCGATGAACTCGTCCGCGCCATCGAGACGGTGTATGGCGGTGAAGCTTATTTCAGCGGACCCGTTGCCAAGATCGCGCTCAACCAGTACGTCAACGACGCGGATGAAACCCAACCCGTCGCAAAACTCAGCGACCGTGAACGTCAGGTGCTGGCACTGATCGCCGAAGGCAAGAGCAACAAGGAAATTGCCATGCATCTTGGAATTGGCGTGCGCACCACCGAAACCCATCGCGAACGCATCATGCGCAAGCTGGACATCCATAGCGTCGCAGGGTTGACCAAGTTTGCCATCGCCAGCGGCATCTCCTCGCTCGAAGACGAGAACAAGTCCTGACGCGTCCAGCCAACATTTCCATGCGCGGTCTTGCCGGATGAAATCGTCGCGATTTATTTTCGTCACCGGCACGGACACGGACGTTGGGAAAACCGTTTTCGCGGCGGACTTGACGCGAACCCTCATTCAACTCGGCGCCCGGGTTGTCGCACTCAAACCCATCTGTTCAGGCGGACGCGACGACGCGCGCAAGCTCCGGTCGGCGGCGGGAAACGCGCTTTCACTCGACGACGTCAATCCATGGCACTTTCGGGCTGCGTTGTCACCAGACCTTGCCGCGCGCAGGGAGAAAAAGTGCGTACGATTGGCTGCGCTGGTTGCGCACGCAGAAAAAATGGCGCGGCGATACGAACTTGTGGTGGTGGAAGGCGCAGGAGGATTGCTCAGTCCGTTGGGCGAGGGATTTGATTCACGCGATCTGATCGTGGCGTTGCGGGCAAGGCCGATCATCGTCTGTCCGAATCGTCTGGGCGCTGTGAATCAAGTGCGGCTGGTGCTGGAGGCGTTGCCGGTCACGTATGCAAAACAGGCGCGTGTCGTTCTTGTAAACCCGCCGCACGCTGATGCACCAAGCAGGTCCAATCGGTTGCTGCTCGCAAAGTTTTTCCCAGCCGATCGAATTTTTGAGATGCCTTGGCTGAAACAGAAGCGAACCCTTGACCTCAAGGCTCGTTCCAAATCACGTCGCCGGACGAAATAATCCGTCATTGCTCCAGCCTGTTATTGCCGGTTCAATGTTGCATAGATGATGGCTAAACGTGTCATTCCCTGCCTCGATGTTCACGACGGCAAAGTCACCCGCGGCGTCCAGTTCGGTGTCGCCGAGAAGGGTGGCCTGCGCAACGTGGGCGACCCTGTCGAACTCGCGCTGCGCTACAACGAACAGGGCGCGGACGAAATGGTATTCTTCGACATCACCGCCACCGCGCACGGGCGCGGCACGATGGTGAACGTGATCGAACGCGCGGCGGACC
The DNA here is from genome assembly GCA_013140495.1 of Verrucomicrobiota bacterium. Classification (GTDB taxonomy): domain Bacteria; phylum Verrucomicrobiota; class Verrucomicrobiia; order Limisphaerales; family JADLHS01; genus JADLHS01. Next base: position 5,871 of record JABFSR010000271.1, on the reverse strand, counting down.
AGTGCTTCATGCCCCTCACCGTCGGCGGCGGCATCAGGTCCGTGGACGACATGTACACGATGCTGCGCGCGGGCGCGGACAAAACCAGCATCAATTCCAGCGCGCTCGCCAATCCCGACCTCATCCGGCAGGGCGCGGAAAAATTCGGCAGCCAGTGCATCGTGGTCTCGATTGACGCCAAGCGCGTCGCGCCCGGCGTGGATCAATGGCGCGTGTTCTCACACGGCGGTCGCAAGGACACCGGCCTCGACGCCGTGGACTGGGCCAAGCGCGCTGTCTCGCTTGGCGCGGGCGAAATCGTTTTGAACTCAATTGACGCCGACGGAACGAAAGCCGGTTTCGATCTCGTCATCACGCGCCGCATCAGCGAATCCGTTGGCGTGCCGGTGGTGGCCAGCGGCGGCGCGGGCAAACTCGAACACATGGCCGAAGTGCTGCTCGAAGGCAAAGCCGACGCCGTCCTCGCCGCGAGCATTTTCCATTTCGGCGAATACACCGTCGGCGACGTGAAACAGTTTTTGGCGACGCAGAACATTCCAGTGAGGTTATGAGTGCGTCAAAGGTCATAATTCATGGAAATGAGTGGGAGCAGGCTCACATTCAAGAATCTATTGAATACTGCCTCACTAAAAAGTGGTCTCGTCAACGCTGGGCAAAAAAACCTCAAAGCAAACCGACAAAAATCCACCCTCATGACCATTGCGAAATATGTTGGTGGGAATTATTTGAAACAAATGAGGATGAGCATTCCCTCGGCTATACCGATGGTTATCATTGGATTTGCAGTGAGTGTTTTCACAAATTTATTGAGCCAAAAATAATTGCTAAATGAACACCCTCATCCAAACCCGCTGGTTTCCCATCGCGTTGTTGTCCTGCTCGAATGTCTTCATGACGTTCGCGGGAATGCGCATTTGAAATCCAAAAGCAAACCGCTCCTGCTGGCCATCGTCGCGAACTGCTGATCAACCCAACGGATCAACCAATGCGACGCCAGCCGGTGTGAAATGTCGGGTGTTGTGTGTCGCCAGTGTGTGCCCGTGGTGCAGCGCGGTTGCCGCAATCAGTGAATCCTCGCAAGTCATGGTGCGTTTTTTCGACTTTAACTCAGCCAGCAACTCCTTCCAGCGGACCAACACGGATTCGTCCAGCGGCTCGATTGCGGCGGCATAGTCGCGGCGAAGGTTGGAAATCCACGCATCGAGCGCCGCGCGATGAGTTGCAGGGGCGGTATTCGCGCCGTGTTGTAGTTCCGCCATGGAAACGACACTCAAGAAAATGTCACCGTCGTTTGCGCGTACCCACGTCGCGAGCTTGGCCGGGACTTGCTTGCGTTCCAGCAAGGAGAGCAGGTCCGTGTCAATCAGAAAGCTCATTTGAACGGCAGCGCGTGCCGGCGGGGCGCGATGATGGGATGCGGGCAAGCGGAGAATGCGGCCAGCAATCCCCTCGCCCCGGCTTTCCGTTTGACTCGCGGTGTCAGAAGGATGGAATTCCGTCCGTCCTTCACCGGGCGGACTTCCACCACGCCGCCGTTCTTGAGTCCGGCGGCGTCACGCCACCACTTCGGCAGCGTGCCCTGGCCGACTTTGGTCACCGTCAGCGTGTCGAGCTCTTTCATGAGCTTAATGATTCCTTAAAACTTACATTCCGCAAGCGGGATTTTCAACGGGTTGCTTCGAGAGGAATACAGGCGAGGCGGCCGTGGCAGGCTTGGCCCTGACTGACAAACTTGAATTCGGCAGTGTCCTGCATACAGTTCACCACCGAACATGAACGATCTCATCCAAACCCGCTGGTTTCCTATTGTTTTGTTGTCCTGCTCAAATGTCTTCATGACGTTCGCGTGGTATGGGCATTTGAAATTCAAAGGCAAACCGCTCGTGATGGTGATACTCGCAAGTTGGGGGATCGCATTCTTTGAATACGTCCTCATGGTGCCGGCGAACCGCTGGGGCAACTCGTTTTATTCCGCCACGCAACTCAAGATCATCCAGGAAGTCATCACGCTCACGGTCTTCGCCGGATTTGCGATCTTTTATCTTGGCGAGCGGATCCGTTGGAATCATCTCGCGGCGTTCGTGTGCGTCCTGGCGGCGGTGGCGTTCACGTTTCTGCCGAAGGAGTGAGAGCAACAAAGAAACGAATGAACAAAGGTGAAATTCCACTTTGTTGCTTTGTTGCTTTGTGGTGAAATCAATCCCTCATGAGCTTCTACGACAAACTGAAATTCGACTCGAACGGATTGATCCCCGCGATCGTCCAGGAACAAAAGAGCGGTCGCGTCGTCATGATGGCTTGGATGAACCGCGCATCGCTGGAGAAAACCATCGAGACGGGCAGGACGCATTTCTGGAGCCGCTCGCGCCAGAAATTCTGGATGAAGGGCGAGGAAAGCGGCAATACGCAAACCGTGAAGGACATCGCGTTCGATTGCGACGGTGACACGTTGCTGATCCAGGTGGAGCAAAATGGCCCGGCGTGTCACGAGGGTTACAATTCCTGTTTCTTCCGTTCCATCGAGGACAAAGGCGAGACGTTCAAGACAACGGAAAAGCAGTTGCTCACGCCGGAGCAGATGTACAAAAAGAAGTGAGCCGCCCGAACATCGCCACAAAAAGGTACAAGAAGCACAAAAGGGGCAGCAAGCTTCGTCTCTATGCGCCACTTGTTTCTTTTGTTGGCTGAAAATAATTCATGGACGACTCCATTCCTTTCGCCAGCCGCGACTATTTCATTCTTCTCGGCTTGCTGGCGTTCGCTCGGGCAGCGGATTTCTTCAGCACATGGATAGCGACACCGCATCTCGCGCTGGAGGGAAATCCCGTGGCCAAATGGCTCGGCTGGAAATGGGGCGTGGCTTTGAACGTGATATTGATCCCGTTCCTGGCTCAATCGCCTCTCGTTTCGATCGCGTTCAGCACAACAAGCCTCCTCGTGGCCGCGCGTAATTTCCAATCTGCGTGGCTCATGCGTTCGATGGGTGAGGCGGCCTACGGCGACTGGCATGTGCGCCGCATCTGCGAAGCGCCGTTCGGGCTGCTGTTCGGTTGTCTCGCGGGCAATGTTTTCCTGTTTGCCCTGCCGGGCGCGGCCTTGTTTTTGTACGGAGGCGAACAACTGATTCCGACCGCCATCGGACTTGGCGTATTGGTGTATTCCCTGGCGGTGGCGGTGTTCGTTTCGCTCTCCTATTGGCGGATTCGCCGGAGGAGGGTGGCGCAAATAACATCAGCTTTGGAAAAATCCGCCTTGAATTGAACCGCGGCTTCAGGCGAAATGCAGCTTGCGGAACGGCGTTATGGAATTAGCAGACATCCTCACCAAAGATCAGATCCTCGCAGATTTGCAGGCCACAGACCGGTGGCTGGCGATTGACGAACTGGTCAATCAGCTCGTTACCGCCGGCAAAGTTGCGCCCGCGCATCGCGAAGCCATCGCCACGGTGGTCAAGAAGCGCGAGAAAACCATGAGCACGGGCATTGGTTACGGCATCGGCATTCCGCACGGCTGCACCGAACTTATCCCGGAGGTCGTCGGAGTTCTCGGGCGTTCCAAGGCCGGGATCAACTTCGATTCACTGGATGCCCAACCCGTAACGCTCGTCATGCTTTTCCTCGTGCCTCAGGGTCAGTTTCAAAAACACCTGCACACGCTTCGCGACATTGCAAAATACCTGAACAAGGCGGAATTCCGGCACGCGCTCGAGCAGGCTGCCAATGCCGACGCGATGCTCAAGATCATCAAGGAGCAGGGGAAGAAGTAGGCGCGTGGTGCGTGGTGAGTGATCCCGCTGCTGCATTTTCGACGACACGACCAGATCACCCGGCAGTCTGATTCAACCTGGAACTTTGAATCTGGAACCCGGAACTTTTTTGCAAATGCTCCCTCACAAACAAATCGAAGCCCGCCTCCAGATCGCCGTCCGCGCTGTCCTGCCTGACGCTGACGCGGCCAACGTTCTCGTGCGGCCCTGCGATCCCAAATTCGGCGATTACCAGACCAACGCGCTCATGTCGCTGGCCAAGGTGCGCAAACTGAATCCCCGCCAGCTCGCCACGGACGTTGTTGCTAAACTCGATGTGGCAGACGTATGCGAGAAGGTTGAGATCGCGGGCGCAGGCTTCCTGAATTTCCGGCTTAAGCAAACGGCCTTGGAGGCCACGCTTGTTGCGGCCTCGCGTGGTGAACATTTGTTTTTCGACAAGGCCGCCTGCCCGCGTACCGTTGTCATTGATTTCAGTTCACCGAACGTCGCGAAGCCGATGCACGTCGGCCACATTCGGTCCACTGGCATCGGTGATTCTTTGCAACGCGTGTTCCGCGTGCTCGGGCATCGCGTCATTTCGGACAATCACATCGGCGACTGGGGCACTCAGTTCGGCAAACTCCTGCTCGGCTGGAAACAATCGCTGGATCACGCCGAGCTTGAACGCGACGCCATCGCGGAATTGGAACGTCTCTACAAAGTCATCAATGCGGATTGCGATGCAAATCCGTCGAGACTCGAAGAAGCGAAACAGGAACTTGTAAAGTTGCAGGCAGGTGACGAGGAGAACATTTCCATCTGGAAGGAGATGATCCGGCTTTCTCAGATTCAGTTCGACACGCTTTACGGCAGGCTCGGCGTGAAGTTCGATCACACGCTGGGTGAAAGCTTTTACAATCCGTGGCTCGGTGGCATTGTGGCAGACCTGCTTGCCAGCGGAGTAGCTCGCGAAAGCGAAGGCGCTGTCGGCGTTTTCAGTGATGGCAAGTTGCCGCCCAAGGAGGATCCGTTTCTGGTGAACCGCGACGGTGAATGGGTGGCTGATCCCGCGTTGGTCCGCAAAAGCGACGGCGGTTTCAATTATACCACCACCGACCTGGCCACATTGGATTACCGGCTCAAGACCTGGAAGCCGGATGAAATCCTATACGTCGTGGACGACCGGCAGTCGCAACATTTCAAAAAGCTTTTCATTGCGTTCAACCGCTGGCAGCCGGACGCCGCCAAAAAGGTGAAGCTGGTTCACATCGGCTTCGGAAAGATTCTTGGCGAGGACGGCAAGCCGTTCAAAACCCGCAGCGGCGATACCGTCAAGCTCGGCGATCTGCTTGATGAAGCGGAGGAACGCGCGTTCAAGGTTGTTTCCGAAAAGAATGCCGACGTAACCGAGGCCGCCCGGAAGGAAATCGCCCGCGTCGTTGGCCTCGGCGCTGTGAAATACGCCGACCTGCTCCCGAACCGGCAGAGCGATTACATGTTCAGTTGGGACAAGATGCTCGCATTTTCCGGCAACACAGCGCCTTATTTGCAATACGCCTACGCCCGCATCAAAAGCATTTTCAGAAAAGCGGAAGTGTCAGGTGCGGAGTGTCAGGTGTCAGGCATTGCGTTGCGCGCTCCCGAGGAAATCGCGCTCGCAAAACACTTTCTCAATTTCGGCATCACACTCGAAGCAATCGCCGAGGAACATCGCCCAAATTTTCTTTGCAACTACCTGTTCGAACTCGCGGGCAAGTTCACATCGTTCTACGAGAATTGCCCTGTGCTCAAGGCGGAGGCCGCCGAGCGCGCAAGCCGGCTCGTGCTCTGCGATCTCACCGCCCGCGTGCTCAAACAGGGATTGGAATTGCTCGGCATCGAGGTTGTCGAGCAGATGTGATTTTGTCCGGAGCGCCCGGATTGTTGCCCTCACTCAAGTTTTCCCCGGTTTTGCCGATGACGGGTTGAAGCCGTGTTGTTCTGCGGCCGGCCGTTCAACCGCTCTCACAACTTATGAACAAGCGCATTTGTTTCGCAGGATTCACCGGGGAAGAGGTCGTCTTGATCAAACAGGCCGTGACGGGAAAGGTCCGCGCGGGGGATTGTGCTTTTGCGCAGGACGG
>JABFSR010000097.1 GCA_013140495.1 Verrucomicrobiota bacterium | reverse complement strand
GTCGGCGAACTGCATGTCAATCTTCGACACGTCGCGGATGCCTTCGGTGTGAATCTAGTGGTGATCCACCCAGAAGCCATGCGCAAGGGATGCAAGAATGCCGATCTTGTGTTGTGCGTCCTTGCCATCAATGTCGAGATCAGGAGGTGTCTCTGCATAACCCTGCTTCTGCGCATCGGTGAGAACATCGGCGAAGTCTGCGCCTTCCTGTTTCATGCGCGAGAGGATGTAATTGCACGTTCCGTTGACGATGCCATAGATGGCGGGAAATTGATTCGCAACAAATCCTTCGCGCAATGCTTTGATGATCGGAATGCCGCCACACACGCTGGCTTCGTAATACAGATTCGCGCCGGACTTTGCGGCTGCGGCGAACAATTCCGGCCCGTGCGCGGAAAGCAAGGCCTTGTTCGCTGTCACCACGGTTTTGCCATGCGCAAGCGCGGCGAGAATCATCGCTTTGGCAATGCCCGTGCCGCCGACGAGTTCGACGACGACGTGAATCTGCGGATCGTTGACGACTTCCTGCCAGTCCGTCGTCATCAGCGCGCGGGGGATTTCGTAAGGGCGGGGCTCGTCAAAAGCTTTCACCGCGATCTTGCGGAAGGCGATCTTCACACCGAGACGCGCAGCCATGAGGTCGCCGTTTCGCAACAACGCGTGATAGACGCCACTGCCGACTGTTCCGCCACCGATCATTCCGAGATTGACCTTCTGCATAGAGCCAACAGCTTGCCGCGAAGCGAAGCGCCGGACAATTCAATTCTCCCCACACTCCCCTTCTGACGCTAAATCCTGCCGCAACCTGCAACAGCATTGACACAACCACCGGGTAGGAGTAGAAACCGACCCATGCCCCGTGCGTTGCCCGTTGCCGCCGAATTGCACATGGGTACATGAACGCACGTTACCAACCTGTTGTTTCGCGCGAAGAAAACTGAAACCGCAATCCAAACCGAACTCAACTTGCGTCAATACTAAGGACCCTTTTATGATGGCAGTGGGAAGTGAATTTATGCGAAGAATTCCAGTCACCATTTGCGCGGTTTTTATTCTGTCCATTTTGGTTATCGCGTGCGATCGCAAAAGTAAAGTGCCCGCCGGTTCATCGAAACGAGCTACGTCGCAAGAATTACATAACGCGATTAGCAACAAAGATGAACTACGGCGAATTCTGATTCGCGGGATGCCAACGAACGAAATCATCGTTGCCCTGGGTCAACCTGGTTGGGTTCAAGACTTGGGCACAGGCAAACAATTATGGCATCATTCCTTGCGTCCGTTCGCCGAAAACGATTTTGCACAAGGAGATAACGATTATTTTGTCACTGGGGTTACCGTTGGGATTACCAACGGGCATCTAGCAGACTGGGGATTCGTTACTACTGGCGTTCCAAAGAGCCGGAAGGAAAATATACTGTACCAGGCAAACACTCTTTTAGATTCTGCGGATTTGAAGTTCTTTGTTGTCAGCAACAAACCAGTTCCCGATGGACGACTTATTGACACGGATCGTTTTCCAAAACTCGGATTTATTGGAGGATCTCCAACAGTCAGAATTCGCAGGCTGAAGGAACTGACCCTAAAGGAACAGGTGTTTTCAGAGGGACAAGGACGCACGAACTGGTCTCTTAGCATCGTTCTGAACAGCGAAGATGCTCCACAACTGGAGGCTTTAACGGAGACGAACATTTCAATGAAGGTCTTGATCATGATAGGCAATGAATTTATTTCTGCACCGGTGATCACAGTCCCCGTATCAACAGGAAGGTTCGGCGTCGACTTTGAAGACAGGTCATTGATGGAGTCCATAAAAAAGCAATTGGCAGAGCTGCAGCGTCAAAGTCAGTAAAGGCGAAAGGGTCGGTCCGTAGTATTGACACAAACCGAGTCATGCCCCGCGTTGAATTTCCCGGCCCCGTTTCTTCTCCTGTCTGCAGAGAAGGTGGCAGTCGGCAGTTCTTCCCTGATTGACTCCCACTTACGCACCACCTTTCTTCCTTTGCAGGACGAGCTGTTTGGTAAGCCTAGCCCAGCAGCGGCTTGACCACTTCGCCATGAACATCGGTCAGGCGAAAGTCACGGCCTTGGAATCTGTAGGTCAATTTGGTGTGCTCCAGGCCGAACAGATGCAGAATTGTCGCATGGAGATCGTGAACGTGAATCTTGTTTTCGGTCGCGTAGAAACCGAAATCGTCCGTCCTGCCATGAACGATGCCCGGCTTGATGCCGCCACCCGCAAGCCAGACGGTGTAGCCATGCGGATGATGATCGCGCCCGATCTGGTCGGGCTTCAGGTTGCCCTGCATCATCGGTGTGCGTCCAAATTCCCCGCCCCACACCACAAGCGTTTGATCCAGCAGGCCGCGTTGTTTGAGGTCCTTGATCAGTGCAACAGCCGGCTGGTCTGTTTCAAGGCAGCGTTTTTTCAGATCGAACACCAGATTGCCATCAGGCCCGCCGTGATGATCCCAGCCGCGGTGATACAACTGAACAAAACGCACGCCGCGTTCGACCAATCTACGCGCGAGCAGGCAGTTGTTGGCGAATGAAGCGCGGCCGGGCGTGGTGGCATACGCCTCGTGCATGGCTGCCGGCTCCTTTGAGATGTCCATGACATCCGGAACGCTGGTCTGCATGCGGTAGGCGAGTTCGTAGGCGGAAATACGCGTCTCGATTTCCGGATCGCGCAGAACGTCGTAGCGCATCTGGTTCAAGTCGTGCAACGCATCGAGTGACTGGCGGCGGCGCTCATCGCCCATTCCCTTGGGATTTGAAACGAACAATACCGGATCGCCCTGTGACCTGAGCTGCACACCCTGGTGAACCGTCGGCAAAAATCCACTGCCCCATGAATTGTTGGTGAGAGGCTGCCCGACACCGGTGGTCATGACCACGAACGCCGGCAGGTCCTTGTTTTCGCTGCCAAGTCCGTAACTAAACCACGCGCCCATGCTGGGCCGGCCGGACAACTGCGCACCGGTGTTCATGAACAGTGTGGCGGGGTCGTGATTGAAAGCCTCGGAATACAAACCCTGAACGAACGCAACGTCGTCCACGATGGTCGAGAGTTGCGGCAACAGTTCTGAGAGCCAGACTCCGGATTTGCCATGTTGTTGAAACTTGTAGGTGGTGCCGAGCAGGGCGGCATCCTTCCCGATCTGGGCCAGCCGGATGTTCTTCAAGATTTCATCAGGCATCTTCTGGCCGTTGCGCTTGATGAGTTCGGGTTTGTAGTCAAACAGATCCAGGTGCGAAGGTCCGCCGGATTGGAAAAGATAAATGATGTTTTTGGCTTTCGGCGCGAAATGCGTTCCCGGCAGCGATGCCCCCGCAGCTTTGGCCGGTGCCGCAAAGAGATTCTCGTTCAGCAGGGAGCCCAGGGCGAGAGCGCCCATGCCGGTGCCGCATTGTTGAAAAAACTTCCGGCGGGTGACGTATTTGAGGTTTTCGAGATTGGGGTCAGACATAATCAACCTTTCGTGAGAGTCTCATCCAGATTCAGCAACACGTTGGCAACCATCATCCATGCGGCCAGTTTGCGAACATCGAGATTGCCGGGCCGCCCGGCTGCGCCGTGATTGACCAATGCTTCCGCCGAACTCGAATCGCGTTCAAAGCCTCTCAATTGTTGCTCGTAAAGGTTCACGAGGCGTTGACGTTCGAGCTTGGTGGGAGGCCGCGACGTGCAAAGACGGAATGCATAATCAATTTGTTGTCCTGGATCACCACCGCCCTGAAGCAATATGCGTTGTGCCAGCACCCGGGAGGCCTCCAGCAACGTCGGCTCGTTCAAGGCCGCCAGCGCCTGCAACGGAGTATTGGAACGCGGACGACGTGCAATGCAAACATCGCGGCTCGGCGCATCAAATGTCGCGAAGGTGGGATACGTGCAGACGCGTCGCCAAAAGGTGTAGATAGCGCGGCGATAAAGATCCGGTCCGTCGCTTGTGGGCCATTCGTCCATGCCGATCTCAGGCCGGAGGAAGCCGAGCTCCTTCCAGAGGTTCGGCACTTGTTCGGGGAAGACGCTTGGACCGCCAACCTCCGGATTCAACAAACCGCTGACCGCCAGCGCCTGATCACGGATCATCTCCGGGTCCATGCGGAATCGCGGTCCTCGGGCGAGCAACCGGTTATAGACATCTTTCTCCAGACGCTTGTCATCCGTGCCCGCGCTTTGACGATAGGTTGCCGACATGACAATGAGTTTGACGATGTGCTTCACATCCCACGCATGAAGCGGTTGAGGATTGATGGTTGAGGATTGAGTCAATGTTGGTTGCATGAACTCGCAGGCGAGCCAGTCCAAAAGTTCGGGATGCGATGGCAACTCGCCCTGCTTGCCAAAGTCCTCGCTCGTCTTCACGATCCCTGTGCCAAAGAAGTGATCCCAAAAGCGATTCACTGTCACACGGGCGGTAAGCGGATTGTCCGACCTGACAAACCACCGTGCTAAAGCAAGACGATTGGCAGGTTGATCGTTCGGCATTGGAGGCAGAACCGCCAGCGTGCCAGGTTTGACTTCCTTGCCCTTTTCCAAAAAGTTTCCGCGCACCTGCACGAAGGTCTGGCGAGGCTCATCCCGCTCCTTCATGACAAGGGTTGTGAACTTCGTACCGGCCAGTTCGGTTTCGCGTTCGTTGAGCCTGAAGATTTCCCGTTCCAGCCTGCGGATTACGGGGGACGCCGCCCGGTAATCTGCGGCCAGTTGTCGTTGTTGTTCCGGAGTGCGTTGAGGAGCAGGAACGGCGAGCAACTCGCCGACCTGTGGAGTCACCGGCCAAAGCTTTGACGGATCGGTCTCGCTCGTCACCGAAAGTCGCAGGCGACCAATGGTGTGATTGTTGCCGTGGTACGAGTCGAATCGGAAACCTAGCTTCGCACCTGAATCAAACCGCACCGGCTCCTTGAGTTCAGCGACGAGAAAGTGGCGCTGGCCGAATTTGGGACCAATCGCCCAGCCGGTTTTCGGATTACGATCCACTGCGTGCTCAGCACGGTAATACTGCTGCTCCCAGTCGGCGTACGCCTTGCCGAAGGCGATTGTAGTCGGAGCGATCGCATCGCCAGACTTTGGCGACGCCGTCATGCCGAGTTCGTCCAGAATGAAATTACCTGTCTGCCCCCACCGACCCGGGCCGTTCTTGGGCAGACTCGGATCAGGCAATACTTCGAGCATGATCGCCGTGATGTTCTTCAGGCCCGTCTCCGTTTCGATTTGGTACGTGTCATACATCGAATTCACGCCGGTCGCGAGGATGGAACCGTCAGGAAGATTTGTGAACGTGGCGCCACCAGTGGAAATCAAGTTTGTGAGGTCCAGCGTCACCCACACGTTTGGTTGGGCGGAAACCTTCTTTTCCCAAGCCTGCTGCTCTTTGGGCAGATTCCGCTCGGCCTCTGCCAAATCCTGTTTCAATTTACCCAACCGGGAATGCAGATAATCTATCCTCGGCTGCACGAGCGGCGCAGGGACAGGCATGCTTGGCTCGGTACCATTGCCCCGATCAGCAGTGTTGTTGAAAAAAGAATAAAGGCTGTAGTATTCCTCCTGCGAGATCGGATCGTATTTGTGCGAATGACATTCGGCGCACATCATGGTGAGTCCCATCCAGGTGGTTGCCGTGGTGGCCACGCGGTCCTTGATCGCCTTGGTGCGATATTCCTCATCATCGCCGCCGCCCTCGTCGTTCGATTTGGTGTTGCGATGAAATCCCGTGGCGATCTTCTGTTCCAACGTGGCGTTCGGGAGGAGATCACCAGCAAGCTGTTCGATTGTGAACTGGTCAAACGGCATGTTCTTGTTGAACGCGTTGATGACCCATTCACGGTAGGCCCACATTGAACGCGCCAGGTCCACCTGATAGCCGTTGGAATCTGCGTAGCGAGCCAGATCGAGCCATCCGCGCGCGAAATTTTCACCGCAATGCTTCGAGGCGAGCAACCGGTCAACAACCTTCTCGTAGGCCTGAGGACTGCGATCGTTCAGGAACGCATCTACCTCCGCAATGGATGGTGGCAAGCCGGTGATATCGAGGCTCAGGCGTCGGATCAACGTGGCCCGATCTGCCTCGGACGAAGGAGACATTTGTTCCTTCTCCAGCCGGGCGAGGATGAAATTATCAATCGGGTTGCGCGGCCACTTTCGATTTTTCACCTCCGGCAGCTTCACCCGTTCCGGAGTTATGAAAGCCCAATGCTTCTTCCATTGAGCACCCTCCTGCACCCACTTCTTCAATAAAGCGATCTGCTCCGGCTTGAGCGGCTTGTTGTGTTTGGTTGGCGGCATGAGTTCCTCCTCATCCGCCGATGTGATGCGCTCAACCAAAGCGCTGTTCTTCAGATCACCCGCTACCAGAGCCCGGCTGCCCGACTTCAGTTCCTTGAACGCGCCCTCCTGCACATCCAGACGCAGACCGCCCTTGCGCTTGGTCTCATCCGGCCCGTGACAGGCAAAACAATGCTCCGACAAGATCGGTTGGATTTCGCGGCTGAAGTCAACTTTCGCGGGATCGGCAGACGAACTTGTCAAGGAAGTCGCTAGATAAACGCCAGCCAGCAAAGCGGCTTGCAGACAACCACTCAGTGATGCGATTCGATATAACATAGGGCGCGGGTGACTTTACCAAGCCAACAACAGCTTTACAACCTCGCCAGAGACGAACTTTCACCACCCCCATTATTACTTCAACACCACACCCGTCAGCGCCGTGCGCGCTGGAGGTTGGAAGCTCTTCCCGCCTCACGATTGGTGGAAGGAATCCGACGCGCAGTTGACAGCAAAGAATCCCGCTACTCGCCTGACAAGCCGGACACGACACGCTGCCCCGCCGGAGCGGAAGCCGCATGCTTGTCAACGAGACAGCAAGATCGAACCGACCTATGGCTGCATCTGAATGACCAGATCGGTAACAGCCTTGCCGGCCGTGTCGGTAAATCGCAGACAACCCTGCCAGTCATTCCCCTCATTGAAGATTTTGAACACAATGACGTTCACACCTTTGTTCAGCGTGACATTGCGGGCAATATCCGTGTCCTGATCCAACGCGCGCGGCTCCGTGGCTTTCAGCACGACCTTCCCGTTGAGATATACCTTTCCCTGGTCGTTGCTTCCCATCTTCAAAAGCAGGTTGCTCCGCTCCGTTTCAGACCGCACGTACGTCACGGCATAGGCAACCGTCTTCTCGGTGTCCTTGCTCAGGATTGAGTTCAGGTCGAAAAAGTAATCGTTGGCCTTGATTCGCTTCCAGGCAAACTCCTTCCCGGCCACTGTCGCCTTGTCCCCTGCCTTGGGCTTCAACTGCCCCTCGTCCGCAATCTGGTCCTTGTTGATGGCTTCTGAACCGTCGCTGTCCGAGGCCAGTTGGATGGGGGCCAGCAGCAGCCAGTCGCAGATGAATCCATCACGACGCGGCGTGATTTCGTTCGTGGCGGCGTTGCACCGGGCTGCGAACAGACCCAGCAGCACCGCACTTGTTGCAATGATCGTTTTTGTTCTCATGACTTTTTGGTGTTGGTTGTTTTTTGTCGATTCTTCAGTAGATGAAACCGCTGTGGATCAACACCCACACGGTTGTTGAGTTCCGGCCAGCATGTCAATTTCAAAACCTGGTGACCGGTCAGTCGAGACATGACAACGGCGTCCTCGGCGTGGACCTCCTGCTTCCGAGAACTCTACCGGCGATGGAAAAGCCCGCTTGGGCAGCCCCAAAGCCATCACCGCCATGGCGCACACTTGAGCGGCTTGGGAAGCCGCGAAAGGAATTCGCCGGAGGCGAAGGCCCGCAGGGCCGGGCGAGCGGGAGCGAGCGAGTCCAACCGGCGCGCGTCCTCTGGCATCTCTTGAAATACAAGCAACCCTTCAACCCGGAAGTCTTCGCCAAAAAAGAAGCCAAAATGAAACGCAAGAAACACCAACGCCTCCAATCTCTCGCCACCACCCTCAACTACCGCCTCGTTCCTTTCCAATGATTTAGAGGTCTAGTTTCTCAGGAGGCCGTTTCATGTGACTGCGTAAAATACAGTGACCACCCTCTGATGACGAGGCAAATGCCCCACGCCGCGAGCGCGTAAAACAAATACAACGACACCTGCAACCAAACTCCGCCGCTGTCGAGCGAACCGCCGGGACGAAGCGCCAATGCAATCCCCACTACCCCCGGCGCAAGAGCAATGACCGCTGGAACTCCGAGTAGCAACCACGCGCGCCTGCCAAGACGAACCAAACCGATAGTGGCAACGGCGAGTAACGCACAGTAACCGAACGCGAACGGCCAAACGGCGCGAATGCGCTCATCGAATGGAATGAACGCACCGACGAAGGCAGAGAGAATGACGAAAGCAATGAGAGCAGCTCTCACCGGTCGCTTTGGATATTTCGCTCTCTGCTGCATGGCGTGGTCGAGCGGCCTAGTCAGTATGGCTTTTGCTGAGGGCGGGAGCGGTGTCTGCTCTCCGGGAAGAGCGTGGGTTGCGACCCGATGTGAGCCGGGTTGCCGAGCCACAGGTTGCGGGACTCGCGCCCCAGACAACCGTAACGACCCTGTTTTCGAGACTGTTCATTTGCATTCGGCCATGCGGCCCGACTCCGGTTCCACAACTTAATCCGTGCCTTGGCCGCGTGGGATTTTTTTGCAGAACCCATGTCCGGCCTTTTTGTGTTGGCTTCATCGTCACCTTACAAAAACACATCTTTCAAAATCCCCAATAAAACAAGGCTTCGCTCTTACTCCTGTTCCTTACGAGAGGACGAATGGTAAATCACAAATCTAAGCTCCTGTATCATCCCAAAACCCGGGAGGGGTGTCCATGCCCTCCAAGACCTTGAAAAAAATCCAAAACCCGAGCAACCCGACCGGAACAGCAACTCCGAGCGACAATCCAATCGAAGCATCGAAGAAACGCCGCAAACAAAAGTAGAGAATCCCAACGAACACCGCGGAGCCGACAAGATAAACAAACCAGCGAGTGTATCGGTGATCGTGAGAGTGTGGTGTCATATATCAATGCGCTCCAAGTCACCTAGTCAGCATGGCTTTCGCTGTGGGCGGGAGCGGTGTCTGCTCTGCGGGATGAGCGTGGGTTTCTCTGGTGTCATGATTTGGTTTTATTTCACGCCTCCAGCTTTGTCAACAAGGGTTACAAGGCTTCTGGTCCGTACTCACAGCGCCGTAGCATCTTTGTAGCATCGCCACCACACAACCCACACAGATCCGTAGCGGCATATTCCGAATCGTGTTTCCAGAATGTCGCTCCTGGCGGAGCTTGGAAATCTTTATCGTCTGGGTTCTACAATGATGTCGCGCCTGACGGCGCTGCAAATACTGGTGCGGCAATTCCAAAACTGGCCGCCATTCACGGATTGCACTGGTGGGAACGCTTGGTCAACATGCTTCAAGCATTGACGCCCGAACGGTGCGCCGAACTTTATTTCCAAACATGAAACCAACCAGCACTTTGATCAACCGCCGCCGTTTTCTCCGCAACAGCGCCACGGCCATGGCCTCCGCCGTTGCCGCGCCGATGATTCTTCCCTCCTCCGTCCTGGGCATGGGCGGGGCCACGACACCGAGCGAGCGAGCGGATCAACATGGGTTTCATCGGGCTGGGCGGCCAGGGCACGGGGCATCTGCTCGGCGGCGCGTGGACG
>JABFSR010000229.1 GCA_013140495.1 Verrucomicrobiota bacterium | reverse complement strand
CGCCAAACGGACGCGCAAAAATAAATCGCCCGCCTTGCCACCGCGTGCGCCCGCCTCGCCACGACCTGCCAGCCGCAATCGCTGGCCCTCTGTCACGCCGGCAGGAATCTTGACCTGGTATTGATCTTCCTTGGTTACACGTCCTTCGCCCGCACAGGCCTGGCAGGTGCGCTGTCCGCGCCGACCAGTGCCACCGCACGTTTCGCACTCCACGGCGTGACGAACATTCACCGCGCGCACAGACCCGCTCATGGCTTCGTCAAGCGTGACCATGATGTCGCCCTCGATGTCCCGACCGTGTTCAACTGTGTCCTCGCTGGAAAACTGGGGAGCATTGTTGAAATTGCCTGAACGGCGTCCGCCAAAAACCTGCTCAAAAAAATCACTGAAACCCGTGCCGCCAAACTGAAATTCAAAGTCCGCCTTGCCCGGTCCGCCGGAGGCGCGTCGCGCGCCGCCAACATTTCCCCAGTCGCCCGGCGGACGAAAATCCGCGCCGGACTTCCAGTTTGCGCCGAGTTCGTCGTAGCGTTTGCGCTTGGCTGGATCCCCGAGCACCTCGTAGGCCTCGTTGATCTCCTTGAATTTTTCTTCGGCCTTTTTTTTGTCTCGCGCCACGTCCGGGTGGAACTCGCGCGCGAGTTTGCGGAAGGCCTTTTTGATGTCGGCATCGCTGGCGCTTCGTGAAACACCTAAACTGGCGTAGTAATCTTTGTATTGAACAGACATGACAACGTGCGCCAATGATGCGGCACGGTGCGGATTTGTCAAAGCCGGGAAGCCCCGGACCACTGGCATCTTTGCCGGCGTGTTCCACGTTCCAAGACCCGAGAACCGAAACCCCAGACGCCGAGATCAACCCGCCAGCAAGATGCCGGTGCTCCCGGGTTACGGCTTGAACAGGCGATAGAATTTAGACTGTAGCGTGGCAGGAACTACGATGGGGTTGGTTGAACCGCTTGGAGAATTCGTCCAGTTGGCAGGAGAGAGGATGGCGGTTTGTTGCAACACGTAGCCCGGCGTGTTGGGCGTCCACGAGATTGTAGCGTTGCCAGGCGACGCCGGAGCGATCGTGAGCGTGGGCGCTCCGGTGACTTGTACTGCGGTGGGCAACGCCCAGAAACCGCCGGTGACGGAATACTGGCCGTTGGTCATCGGCCCTCCGGCGTCCGGCTGGCCAATGGTGCCGCTTACGGAATAAACGCCACCCGTGCTCGTGCCACCGCCGCCGTCAATGGTGAACCAGTCAATGGAGTAATTTTGAGCGAAAGCGCATGCTGAGAATCCAATCACACCAGCCAGTCCGAGGAGGATTTTATTGAGTGTATTCATGTTCAGTCTTTCGCATTCACAAGTTTATCCACTACTTTCTTGAGCTTTTCAAGCTCGCGTTTCAATTCGGTAATTTCGGCGTTCTTCTGTTCGACTTTCTCATTCAATCCCTGGATCGCCGCCAGCGCCACGCCGCTTTCATCCACCACCGAGATATGTTTGTCGTCCGATCCGTTCAGGCCGAAGGCCGCGTGAAAATCCTGCGCCATCGGACCGATGTGCCGGGTGCCCGATGGATCCGTTTTGTAAGTCCATTCGGTGAGCGGCAGGGTGGCAATTTTGGCCAGCACGTCCCGCCCATCCACCGGCACAAATTTCTCCTTCGCATTTCGGTCACTGGTCAGGGCAAAGCCCTTGCTATAAACCGTGCCGTCATTCACCACTTCAAAAACCGGGTTGCCGCTGACCCCGTTGAACGCCTTGATGAGATCGCCCGTGCCGCCGTTGGCAATGACAATCGCGGCGTCACTGCTGGATTGGGCGGCATACAAGGCGACGCCGTTGGCGGAGGTGGAATTGATGAACACCCCGGCGGGATTAAGGCCGGAACTTCCGACATTCATCACCACGCCGCCAGCGGCGCGGATGGCGAACTGGTTGGCACGAGTGGAAGCGAAATCAGCACTCTGACTATCCGCCCAAACAAATGTGCCATCGTGAAGTGCCTTGGCTCGATTCCCCATCGCGGTGGAGTCAATGCCGCTAGCGGTGGTAAAGCTTCCCATCGCAGTGGAGTCAAGACCGCTCGCGGTGGTGGAAGCTCCCATCGCCGTGGAGTAATCGCCACTGGCGGTTGTGAGAACTCCCATCGCGGTGGAGTAATCGCCGCTGGCGGCATTTCCAAATCCGCCCAACACTGAAGCGTAATTCGCTCCAACACGGTTGGGGTAAAATGAATTCCCGCCGCCACCAATAAACCCGCCCACAACTCCGTTGCTAATCACATTGGCCGATGAGCCACCCATCGAATTGACGGTTTGGCCATACACAAAATCATTCACCGACGTGATGCGCAGGACGTTCGTGCCGTTGACGGTGAAGTTTAGCGGTTGGTTGCCGGCGGCGGTGAGCGTTGTCGCAGCATAAGCGTAGTTGGCATACGGCGCGGCGGTGAGGTTCTGCAAAGGGCTTAATGGGGCAAAGCCGTTGACGCCGTCGCTGAACCAGAGGCGGAGTTGCAGATCGGTTCGTTGAAACAAGGCCGCATTGAGCGCGGTCATGTTCGCCAAAGTGGTGTCGCCCAAGCCGACGGTGAACAAGCCGTTGGTGACACTCGCGCTGACGGCGCCGGTCGGCTCACTGCCCCCGCTGCTCGTGCCGTCGTTGCTCCAATGGGTGGTCACGGTGATGTAGTCCGGTGGCGGGCTGATGGTGACGGTGGGCAGGCTTGTGTAGTTGGAGCCTCCCGAGATGAAGTTGAGGCTCGTGACCACGCCGCCAGAGATGTTGGCCGTGACTGCCGCCCCCGAACCGCCCCCGCCTGTGATGGTGACGGTGGGCGGCACGAGGTAGCCGTTGCCCCCGTCCACGAGGATAAAGGTTTGGATGATTCCGAATAACTGAAATCCTGCGTTCCCCCTGGCGGTGTGGTTGTGGTTCGTGCTGGTGAGGAGGGCGAACTTGAACTGGCCGGTGCCGTTGAAATTCGTGCCGTTGTCCGTGACGCGACCCTGGTAGGTGACGACGGTGTTTTGCGCCGAGGCTGAGAAGAAGATGGCTGCCAGGAGTTGGGAGATGATGAGGAGTTTGAGTTTGGTTTTCATATTCGAGTTTGGCTTGCGTTGGCGATTTCGCTGCCCATCATCCCACTGCTAGAATCGGCGTCGGCAGGGGAATGTTTGGCACAGGAATAGAGCGATTAGTTTCAATGAACAGGGTTCAAGGTTTGTTGTTGGCTTGAGCCCGTTTATCCACCATTCCTTTCAATTCCGCAAGCGCCTTCTTCAACACGGCATTCTCCGGCCCTGCAATACCACGCAAACCTGTTGAGCTTTTCACAGATGCGACTTACTGTCTGGCCCAAAGTTCGGAATGAAAACCTATCCCCTTTACCTGAACGGTGAATGGCTCAACAGCGACACGACATTGCCTGTTGTGAATCCTGCCAGCGGCGAAACATTCGCGCAAATGTCCGCGGTGGATCGCCCGGCGGTGGCGGTTGCCATCAAGAACGCGCACAAGGCTCTCGCGGGTTGGCGGCACTTGACGGCCAAAGGACGGGGCGAGCTGCTTCACAAGATCGCAAGCGAACTTGACCGGCGTCGCGAGGAAATCGCCCGCATCATCACGCTCGAAAACGGCAAGCCCATCGCCCAAAGCCAGGGCGAAGTCGCCATGAGCGTGGATCACTTGCGCTGGTTTGCGGAGGAAGGGCGACGAGTTTATGGGCGAATTGTTCCACATCAGGTGGAAGGCAAACGTCATCTCGTTATCAAGTCGCCCATCGGCGTGGTGGGCGCGATTTGTCCATGGAATTTTCCCCTCGTGCTTGCGGTGCGGAAAATCGCCCCCGCGCTGGTGGCGGGATGCCCGGTGATTCTCAAGCCTGCGAGCCAGACGCCGCTTACGGCGGTGGCGCTCGCCGAGTGCGTGGCAAAGGCGGAACTGCCCAAGGGTGTATTCCAGTTGGTGGTCGGGGATGCCACTGAAATCGGCGCGGAGTTTCTGGCAAACCCGCTCTGCCGAAAGATCACCTTCACCGGCTCGACGGAAGTGGGACGCAAGCTGATCGCAGGCGCGGCGGCAGGCGTGAAGCCTTTGTCTCTCGAACTTGGCGGAAACGCGCCTGTGCTCGTGTTCGATGATTGTTCATTGGAAACTGCCCTGGCGGGTGTGATGATGGCCAAGTTTCGCAACAGCGGCCAGTCGTGCATAGCGGCGAACCGCATCTACGTGCAGCGGCAGATGTATCCCGGATTCCTGCGCGCATTGACGGATCGCGTGAAAGCGATGGAAACAGGCGACGGCATGGATCCGCAATCAGACATCGGACCGCTCATCAATGCCGGGGCGGTGGAGCGCGCACACGAGCATGTTCAAGACGCGGTCAACGGCGGGGGGCGATTGATGTGCGGCGGCAGTGCGTTGCGTCGTCCGGGATATTTCTTCGAGCCAACGGTCATCGGCAATGTCAGCCGGAACGCACTGTGCATGTTTGAGGAAACATTCGCGCCCATCGCACCAATAACGCCGTTCGAGACGGAGGCCGAGGTGGTGGAACTGGCAAACAATACCATCCACGGTCTGGCGGCGTATGTTTTCACGCGCGACATGGACCGCATGTTCCGAATGGCCGAATCGCTTGAAGCCGGGATCATCGGTGTGAACGACGGTCTGCCAACCACATCACAATGCCCGTTTGGTGGCGTGAAGCAAAGCGGCTGGGGACGTGAGTTGGGATACGAAGGCATCGAGGCGTTTCTGGAAACGAAGCATGTCTCGATTGAGATGGAGTAAAACTACACTCTCCGTTTTACGGTTTGGATTTCGGTGGGTTAATGACACTGAAAACCAAATCACCGTCCTGTTGTTTGAGTCGCTTGCCGTTGTCGTCTTTGATATCCTTACCAATGCTGTAAAGCACATAACCATTACCTTCCTTTCGATACCGCAGACTCTGGCCATCAAACGGGTCTGCTGGGATGGCATTCAAGAAACTAGGAGTCAGTTCGCGCAGCGATTTGGGATAATGGTCGTCGTTGGCCGTGCGGAATTGTTCAAGCGCAACGGCGGTCTGTGCCAGGCGCAACCACGCCAAGCATCCGGCTTCTTTCCATGAAACATTGCCCAAACCGGGCAACAACATGCAACTGAGAAGCAATTGTCTGTTGGTTGCTTGGTTCACTGCTTGAAGAAAAATGTCACTTTGGTTCAAGCGCAATGGAAACGGCTCTCTTCGTATCGCCGACACTTTGGCAAAGGTTGATTCAAAAAGCTGCTTGTCAGCGGCAAGAATCGCCTTGATTTCGAGGGTTAGTTTCTCGCGTTCTGCGGGAGTCGCAGTGTCAGGTACTTTCAAATAATCTTCAGGAGACATATCAAACGTACTCAGCCCTGTGACTCGTTCGCCAACCCACGCGCGGGTAAATCCAACGCCCAAAGCCTCGCGTTTCTCGCACGACTGAAGAACTTTTTGCAGCCGGTTGAGAAATTCGGGCGGCAGCACCACACGATTGAGAACCTGCTCCAGCCCGTTCACAGCAATGTGAACGCAGGCGACTCGGACCAGTTGTGAAATGAGGACTGGCTCAGAGTCCAATGACTGCGCCAAGGCCAGGCCAGTGAGAATTCCTTTCCCTGCCAATGCCGCATCGTTGGTGACCGCCTGTGAAAGAGCAAATAATTCTAAAAGCTGCGCCGCACTTTTGATTTTAGACAGGTGTGGCAACATCGTCATTTGTCCTTGGGTCAAATCAATTGGATAACGGCTCTGCTCATGCTTGGCCGCTTGAACAAAAAACCGGACTGCCCCCCGGTTGTTGTCGGTTAATTCAGCGATGGCCGTTTTCATCTCGACGGGCAAAGGTTTTTCAACATCCGGCAATTTTGCTGTACCTATTATCGGTCGATTGGTGGATTCGTAGTCTTCATGACTGATGTGCATGGCAGTGAATCCCATCAAGTAAAGTACAGCCGCATTTTGACCGGCGGGAGGTTCTTCATACCAACGATCCAACTCCACCAACGTCTGCGGCTCGTTGGTGGTCGCCGCAAGCAAGATTTCGCAACCAAGCAACGCAACCAAGCTGCTTAAAAGCAGAGTTTTCATCGTGTTGGATTGAAGTTGAAAAGCTGAAAAGCAACGTGGCGGAGAGAGTGGGATTTGAACCCACGGTAGTGTTACCTACGCACGCTTTCCAGGCGTGTGCCTTAAACCACTCAGCCATCTCTCCACCAAGTGTGAAAACTCTGGATACAACGGAGCGCTCAATCAATCTTTTTCTCCGCTTGTAAAGATTGCCCGCCGTCGCCGTGCCCGATAAAGTTTGTGAAGTTTTAGAAAATGAGTCACACGCCAAACGGTTCAATGAAGGAGGCCCTTTCGGTTCCGATGCAACTCCGCGCCGCAGCAGAGTTGCTCGAACAAGTTGCGGGCAACCGCGCGCTGCTCGCCGAACTGTCGCTCGAGGAACGCACGCGACTGCTCAAGGCGGCGGGTGACATTTATTGCCCCGACGTGCGCGAGCGACGACGGCTCGTAAAAGCGCGGTCGCGTCAGCGAAAGAGTGACAAACTGCAGCGCGATCAAGGCGTGTTGAACGAAACAGGCATCCGCACTCTACGGCGCAAACCTGTGTTTACCACGCCGAACCTGCCGCCGCCGCCGGATATCGAACCGCAGGAGGTGGAGGACGAGGCGGAGTGCCGCGAAGTCGTCGAGCCGCAGAATTGTTACATTTGCAAGAAGGACTATTCGACGATCCATCATTTCTACGACCAGCTTTGTCCGAAGTGCGCCGAGTTGAATTTTCGCAAACGCACCGAGCTTGCCGATTTGCGTGGGCGCGTGGCGTTGCTCACGGGCGGACGGGTGAAGATCGGTTATCAGGCGGGTATCAAGCTGCTTCGCGCCGGGGCACAACTCATCGTGACCACGCGCTTCCCGCGTGACTCCGCGATGCGTTACGCGCAGGAGCCGGACTTTGACGAGTGGGGGCATCGCCTCGAAATCTTCGGGCTCGATCTGCGGCACACGCCGAGCGTGGAGGCTTTTTGCCAGCATACGATGCAGAAGTACACGCGATTGGATTTCATCATCAACAATGCGTGTCAGACGGTGCGCCGCCCGCCGGATTTCTACGCGCACATGATGGCGGATGAGAACAAGGCCTTGAATGCGATGCCGGAAAATGTCCGGCATCTCCTCGGCGCGTATGAAGGATTGCGCGGTTATCACATCCTGCCGGAAGGTGGAGCGCCGATCTCCGATCCGGCGCGTTTCAAGAACGAACTGCTTCGAGCCGGGTCGGAGACCGGCGCTCCGGGATTGCCGCGGTCCATTTCCGAAGTGGCGGGGCTGACTCATGCTGCGGAGATGTCGCAAGTGCCGTTGCTGCCGGAGGAGCTTGCGGCGCAGAAGGCGTTGTTTCCTCAAGGCAAACTGGATCAGGATTTGCAACAGGTGGATTTGCGTGGACATAACTCGTGGCGGATGCGGATGCACGAAGTGCCCGCCGTCGAACTGATCGAAGTGCAACTGGTC
Source organism: Verrucomicrobiota bacterium (assembly GCA_013140495.1). Taxonomy (GTDB): domain Bacteria; phylum Verrucomicrobiota; class Verrucomicrobiia; order Limisphaerales; family JADLHS01; genus JADLHS01. Next base: position 2,231 of record JABFSR010000229.1, on the reverse strand, counting down.
AACGCCGTCGCGCCATTCATCCTCAATGCGCGACTCAAGCCGCTGATGATGCGCACGCCGGAGCGCGACAAACACATCGTCAACGTCTCCGCGGTGGAGGGGCAGTTTTATCGGAAGTTCAAGACCACGCGCCATCCGCAAACGAACATGGCCAAGGCCGCGCTAAACATGATGACGCGCACGGCGGCGGCGGATTACCACGCGGACGGCATCCACATGAACGCGGTGGACACGGGCTGGGTGACGGACGAAGACCCGGCGCACATCGCCACGCGCAAGGTGGCGGAGCATCGCTTTCATCCGCCGCTGGACATTGTGGACGGCGCGGCGCGCATCGTTGACCCGATCATCGCCGGCATCAATACCGGCGAACACATTTGGGGAAAGTTCCTGAAGGACTACGTGCCGACGGATTGGTGACGGAGTGCGCCAGTCCCCGGGCGCAGCAACGTGATTATGTGTGTGGCGTTGGAACAACTGTGAGCGCTCGGCAGTTGAACATTGCTGTGGCCGAGGACGGCCACACTCCGGGGCAAACACCGGCGAACATCTCTGGGGGAAATTTCTTAAAGACTACGTGCCGACGGATTGGTGAGCGTCGGGGAAGTGGAAAAGTTGGCAGCCTATCTCCGTATTGACTGGCCTTTCATCACAACAAAACGCTTATCATATAGAGCACTGCAAAACACACGAAAAACCATCGCGTGAATCTCATGAAAGAGGGCGGCGCGTAATGTCTGAGAACTTCCCATCCAGTTCCCAAACGCTTTTTCTCCTCGTCGGGTGCGTCGTCTCCGTAACCGAGGACCACAGCGAACCACGCCAAACAAGACTACAAAGCCCGGCGCGAGCAGCAGCCATCCGGCAAGTGAAGTCGGCCCATGTGCAAGTTTGTGAAGAAACTCTTCCATGACTGCGAAGTCGGCTAACATCTAAAGCGGCCCCGCGTTTTGCAGCATACCATGGTTCATAGGTGCGACTTTATTTCGGGCTTAAAAGCCTGTCGAGTCGTGTTTCTTTGAAAAGTTGGGGTGTTGTATGTCGCCGGCCAAAAGCGGCAATTTTCTCGGCCAGTGTCAGTTGATCCCCAGCAACTCCACTTCGAACACCAGCGTGGCATTCGGCGGAATTGCGCCGGGATAACCATCGCGCCCATAGGCGAGTTCGGACGGGATGGTGAGCTTCACCTTGTCGCCAATCTTCATCTGCGCCACGCCGATGTCCCAGCCGGCAATGACTTGCCCCGCGCCCAGCACGAAGCCAAAAGGTTCATCGCGATCCACGGAGCTGTCGAACTTCTTGCCGTCCATGAAGCGTCCGGTGTAATGCACGGAGACGGTGTCGCCTTTCTTGGGTGACGCGCCGGTGCCAGTGACGAGTTTTTCGATCTGCAATTCAGGATTTGCCATGCGGGATTGTTGCGCGAGCCAGGTGTGGCGTCAACCCTGTCGAACGATTCCCGCTTCCAAGGACGGCTTGCCCGGCAATACATCGAACTGCAACGACGAATCTGAATGGGTCAAAGCAAATTCGTCGTTGAATGGAATAATAACCTCGGGTAGCCTGTCGTCATGACCACCACGTTCCACCTTGAAGCCGTCTTCCCGGTCGCCGGGAGGGCAAGGAAAGGCTGCACGATCATGACACGTCCGTTGGTTGTTCCAAAACGGTCCAGGCCCAACCGGGCTTTTACGCTGATCGAATTGTTGGTCGTCATCGCCATCATCGCCATTCTGGCTGCGATGCTGTTGCCCGCGTTGGGAAAGGCAAAAGCAAAGGCAAAGCGCACGGCCTGCCTCAGCAACATGCGACAAGTGGGTGTTGCACTCCAGATGTATGACACAGACTTCGGCGGCAAACTCCCCTACCCCGGCGGCAATGAGACTTTTGATTTTAACAATCAGTTCGCGGGCAACAATCCACTCAAGGCGCTCCGGCCTTATTTGGGAGCAAAAACACCAACTGACGTCACCCAGGTTTACATCTGTCCGTCCGCCCTGCCTTCGAAGAAACCCGGGTACACGCCTACATCGTTCAGTTCCACAGCGATCATCGTCAGTCAACTGGTTCTCAACAAAGGCCTGAACAAGTTGCGTAACCCGGCACGGACGGTCGTGTTCCAAGAGCACTATGTACTGATGGGCGCGTTCTGGTATGAACCAGAGGGCACAGGCGACACCTACACGCAGTGGCACACATACACAGCCTCCAGTTCAAGCGAGTGGAGCGGA
>JABFSR010000003.1 GCA_013140495.1 Verrucomicrobiota bacterium | reverse complement strand
GCGCGAATTCATCGGGTTGGTTTGGTCGTTCCCCGGAGTTGCCGGTGAAATTTCTCGTCACAGTTCCCCGCAAATTCGACGTGGACCTCAAGACTGCGGGTAGCAGCGTCAAAGTGGCCGGAGTAAACGGCAAGGTGCAGGCCCAGAGTTCCGGCGGAAGCCTGAATTTCGCCAACATTGAAGGGCCGTTGTCCGGTCACACCAGCGGCGGAAGCATTACCGTCACCGGTTGCAAAGGCCGGGTGGGGATCAGCACTTCCGGCGGCAGCCTCAACCTGAAAGAGATTGAAGGCGACGTTACCGCAAAAACTTCGGGCGGAGCGATTCGCGCCGACAAACTCACCGGAAAGTCTGTTGTAAAATCCTCGGGTGGCAGCATTGACGTTGCAGGCATCAAAGGCTCGATGGAAGCGGCAACTGCCGGTGGCAGCATCAACGCAGAGTTGCTCGAACAACCCACCGGGGATTGTTCCTTCAAGTCCTCCGGCGGAGGCATCACGGTCGTTCTGGGCGAGAAACCCGCCGTGGACGTGGATCTCCGCACGAGTGCTGGCCAGGTCGCAACTGATTTCCCGGTCGCCACCGGGGTCCAGGGCGAACAAAAGAAAAATGAACTTCGCGGCAAAGTAAACGGCGGCGGCCCGCTCATCACCGCCCACACCAGCGGCGGCAGTGTCCGGCTGCAAAAGCGGTAGTTAACTCACGCACGCACAACTGGACGTCTTGGGATGTTCCGGGAAGCCTAGAATCGGTTTGCCAAGACCCCTGCACCCCGCTACCGTCCCGCACGTAAGAACCGACGTGAACCACGCGACTACAACTACGATTTAGCGTTTATCCTGACCAACGAGATGAACGCCCACGCCTCTGACGAATCGTCCGGGGCGTTTTTGTTTATGCGACACGAATTATACGAATTTGCACGAATCAATGAGCGCTTGTCTCCCGCTGCATTTTCTGAATTCGTGTCGATTCGTGAAATTAGTGTCTAAATTTTATGGCCGAAGAAAACGAACAGCAACCAAACCAACTGCCCGCCCAGCCAACCGCCGCGAACCCCGAGCGCAAGACGCTCGATGACCGCGCGAAGATGACTGAGTTAGAGCGCATCCGCCACTCCTGCGCCCACGTCATGGCTACGGCTATTCTGCGCCTGTGGCCGGACGCTCAATTCGCCGCCGGACCGCCGGTCGAAAACGGGTTCTATTACGACGTTGATCTCAAGCACCGCATCTCGCCGGAGGATTTCGAGAAGATTGAGGCCGAGATGAAGAAGGAGATCAAGGCGAACAACGTCTTCGAGAAAATCGTCGTCACGCGCGAACAGGCGATGAAGGACTCGGAGAGCGGACGTCTCGGTGGATTGGCCGAGCGACCGGGCAACGTGAGCAAGTTCAAGATCGGCAACCTGGAAGCCATTCCCGAGGGCGAGCCGATTTCCTATTTCAAGAACGGCGATTTCATTGACCTGTGCGCCGGGCCGCACGTGATGCGCACGGGCAACATCGGCGCGTTCAAGCTCACCAGCGTGGCCGCCGCCTACTACAAGGGCGACGAACGCGGCCCGCAGCTCCAGCGCATCTACGGCACGGCGTTCAAGAACAAGACCGCGCTCGACGAATATTTCAAGATGCTCGAGGAGGCGAAGCGCCGCGACCATCGCAAGATCGGTGCGGAGATGGGGCTGTTCGCGATCGACACGGAATTTGTCGGGCCGGGCATGCCGCTGTGGCTGCCCAAGGGCACGGTGCTCGTCGAGGAACTGGAGAAGCTGGCCAAGGAAACCGAATTCGCCGCCGGCTACGTCCGCGTCCGCACGCCGCATCTGGCGCGGGAGAAAATGTATCAAACGTCCGGGCACTTGCCGTATTACGCGGACTCGATGTTTCCGCCGATTGAACTTCAGGAGCGCGAGGCGTCTGACAAAATCAAAAAACTTGAGGAGCAGTCGAGTCAGGCTGAACAGCGTTTTGCCGAAGTCGTTGCGAAGGGAGATTCAAAAGAAGAATTCTTCAAAGGCCAAGATTTCATGCAGCAGCAACACAGGCTGAAAAAGGAAATTGAAGAATTGAGGAAGGCGGAAGGCTTAACGCCCGAGCGCTACTACCTCAAAGCCATGAACTGTCCGCATCATCACCGCATCTTTGCGGCTGAACCACACAGTTATCGCGACTTGCCGTTGCGTCTCGCGGAATACGGCACTTGCTATCGCTACGAGCAGAGCGGCGAGTTGTTCGGTCTCATGCGCGTGCGTTCGCTCAACATGAACGATGCCCACATCTATTGCACCGAGGAGCAGTTCGCCGACGAGTTCCGCGCCGTGAACGACATGTATCTGAAGTATTTCAAAATCTTCGGCCTCGAAAAATATCAGATGCGCTTCAGCACGCACGCGGCGGAAGGGCTCGGCAAGAAATACGTCAACGAACCGGAGTTGTGGAAGAAGACCGAGGACATGGTGCGCAAGGTGTTGATCGAATCGGGCATCAACTACGTGGAGGTCGCCAACGAGGCGGCGTTCTACGGACCGAAGATTGACGTGCAGGTGTGGAGCGCCATCGGCCGCGAATTCACCATCGCCACCAATCAGGTGGACTTCGCCGTGCCCGCCAAGTTCGGCCTGACCTACCGCGACAAGGACAACTCGAACAAGACGCCGTTGTGCATCCATCGCGCGCCGCTCGGCACGCATGAGCGGTTCATCGGCTTCCTCATCGAGCATTACGCGGGCAATTTCCCGCTCTGGCTCGCGCCGGACCAGGTGCGCGTCATCACGCTCAACGACGACGAAGCGTTGATCAATTACGCCAAGCCCATCGTGGCCGAACTGCGCGCGAACATGGTGCGCGTGGATGCGGATTTCAGCGCCACCCCGTTCAAGGCGAAGATTTCCAACGCGGAACAATTGCGCGTCCACACGATGCTGGTCATCGGCGGTCGCGACATGGAAGCCGGCGCGGTGAGCGTGCGTCTCCACCACGGCGGCCCGCAAGGCGCGAAGCCGAAGGCGGAGGTCGTGGCGGATATTTTGGCGGGGATCAAAGAGCGGAGGGCGTGAAAAAGTCCCGCGAATTCGCCGAGAAAGGCAGCGAGCTTTACGCGAAGGCGTGAATCGCGCAAAATCATCGCTATGTCGCCCTATAAAGATTTCACGAGACGGTTGAAATTGCTCATCAGCAAGAATCCGCATCTTATCACGACGACGTTGAGCAACATCTTCACGATGCGACTGATCGGGAACAAAACGCACGGCGATCTGGCTGAAATCGCGATTGCGGAGTTCATCAACCAATTCATGTATGACTTCAAGTCTTTGCATGTGGGTAAAGACCTCTATCGAGCCAAGACAAAAGAACAGGACATCACGATCACGAACGAGATTACGAAGACAGAGATTCCGGTTAGTCTAAAAGCATTTGGAAACGGCCCACTACAGTTGTCCACGGACAAGAACTCGCGGATGTTTTCAAAATTGAAGGCCGCTGGGGAGTTGATTGAGGGCAAGGCTGGCATTTCGCTGATTCTCAAAGACCCGGCATTTGCCGACTTCAGCGACATTAACGTTCTGCCACTGATCTACGACGAGAAGAAAAAACAGTGCAACATTCTCGTCTTCGATTTTTCAGAAGCGATGAAATGTGTTACCCGGATAGTCCTCGAGAAAAAGGGCAAGGGTCGCAAACACCCTGTTTATCGCTTTTACGATGATGCCGGTGGCTATGTTTGCGAAGTCAGATATGGCGGTGCTGATGCGAATGCACTGCAACGCGGGCTGTGGACGCATACGAAAAACGGTCGGAGACATTTCGATTCCATTACCGAAGGTTGGATTGGTTACTCGCACAATCATGTGCTGGTGAAAGTCTTTTCTCATGCTCTCCTCTCGACAAGCAAGGGGCACGAAGCGGCGCTCGTGAAGCTCAAGGAAGACATCGAGGAACAGAAAAAGCAGTCGAAGTTGACATGAGCACGCAGACCCTAAATTTGTTTGCGAACCTCGTCGTGGATGCACCACAGACGGAGGGTATCAAATACGCTGGCTCAAAGCTCAAACTGCTCCCCTACATTTTGCAGCTCGTTCAAAAAGTCAAGCCGCACACCGTGCTTGACGGCTTCTCTGGCACGACGCGCGTAACCCAGGCACTGGCTCAATCCGGTCATCGGGTGATTGCGAACGATCTCTCGGCGTGGTCGGAGGTTTTCGGGAAATGCTATTTGCTCAACGAACATTCTGCCGAACACTACCAACCGTTAATTGACCATCTCAACTCCCTGCCTGGACGAGACGGATGGTTCACTGAGCACTACGGTGGCGAACCAAACAGCGGCTGCTCCGTCAGCGAAGATGGTCTCAAAAAGCCTTGGCAGAAACACAACACGAGGCGGCTGGATTCAATTCGAAAGGAAATTGACAGACTCACGCTGTCAGATGTCGAGAGGTCAGTTTTGTTGACCAGCCTGATTCTCGCGCTGGACGAAGTGGAAAGCACGCTCGGTCACTTTGCATCATACCTGAACGACTGGTCTCCTCGCTCCTACAACAAACTCCATCTGCAAGTGCCAAGTCTTCTGCCACGACTGCAAACTCATTCTGTCCACCGTGGCGATATTTTCGATCTGCTGCCCCGTGTGGAGGCAGACCTCGCCTATTTCGACCCGCCTTACGGTTCGAACAACGAGAAGATGCCTCCTTCTAGGGTGCGCTACTCCGCCTATTACCATCTTTGGACGACCGTCTGCCTGAACGATACACCTGCGATCTTTGGCAAAGCGAAGCGGCGAGCGGACACATCGGACAAAGTGACATGCTCACCATTTGAGGAATTTCGGAAAAGTGATACTGGACGCTTTATCGCCGTCGAGGCGATTGAGCGGCTTTTGAAAGCTACACAAGCGCGGCACATCATCCTTTCCTACAGTTCGGGCGGTCGCGCGACTGCTGAGGAGTTGAATGAAGTGATTTCGTCAGTCGGGCAGGTTCTTGAGGTTCTTGAGGTGGATTACCGGAAAAACGTCATGGCCGGAATGCGTTGGACGAACGAGTGGATTGCCGAAGCAGAATTGCCGAACAGGGAATTCCTGTTCTTGATCGAAAAGCCGTGAACCAAAAACACGACATCAAGCCTGCCTCGACGTGAGCTTCACTGATATGGCACTGAGCGAAAAATCCCGCGCTATCTTGCAAGCCATCGCCAAGGGCCACACTTACGAGCAAATCCTCGTTCAAGACCTTGCGTGGACTTACCACGACATCTTCCAAGCCGCAGCCGAGGCGCTCGAAACCCCGCAGGTGACAAATGAAGGCAAGAGCTACGATGTGGAGGAAATTCGCCATGACCATCCCCGCGCCTACGAGAAGTGGAGTGATGGAGAAGACGGGCAGCTTTCCGCACTTTGCCGAAGCGGAAAAAGCGTCAGAGAAATCGCAACGACTCTGCACAGACAGGAAGGCGCAATTCGCAGCCGGATGGTAAAATTGAACCTTGTCGCGTCGCCTTGAAATATTTGACCGAGTTCACGGAACATTTTAACGCGAGTTGAATTTGAAAAGTTTTGACCGAGTTAAACCCCGTTGTCACCCGTTGCGCCAGGTGTTGATCGAATCGGGCATCAACTACGTGGAGGTCGCCAACGAGGCGGCGTTCTACGGGCCGAAGATTGACGTGCAGGTGTGGAGCGCCATCGGCCGCGAATTCACCATCGCCACCAACCAGGTGGACTTCGCCGTGCCCGCCAAGTTCGGCCTCACCTACCGCGACAAGGACAACTCGAACAAGACGCCGTTGTGCATCCATCGCGCGCCGCTCGGCACGCATGAGCGGTTCATCGGCTTTCTCATCGAGCATTACGCGGGCAACTTCCCGCTCTGGCTCGCGCCGGATCAGGTGCGCGTCATCACGCTCAACGACGACGAAGCGTTGATCGCCTACGCCAAACCCATCGTGGCCGAACTGCGCGCGAACATGGTGCGCGTGGATTCGGATTTCAGCGCGACGCCGTTCAAGGCGAAAATTTCCAACGCGGAACAATTGCGCGTCCACACGATGCTGGTCATCGGCGGACGCGACATGGAAGCGGGTGCAGTCAGCGTGCGTCTCCACCACGGCGGCCCGCAAGGCGCGAAGCCGAAGGGGGAGGTCGTAGCGGATATTCTGGCGAGCATTCGGGAGCGACGGGCGTAGTTTTTACATAGCTCCTGTGCTGCTTTGCGCAAATACCAATCAAAAACTAATTTGTTGCAATTTAGTATTTTGCGATAATACTAAATCTGCATTGATTAGTAGCTGATTGGTAATCTGATAAAACATGAGAATTCCACAAAAGCCGCCGCCGTTCACCGAACTGGTTCGCCAACTGACCAGTGGAGAGCGGTTTGACGCCATACTGGAAATGACGCGTCATCAGAGTGCCTCTGAACACTACTTGCATTGGGACAAATTAAAGCGGTTGAAACCGCCGGAAGGTCTCAGCTTGGAAGAGTGGTGGTTCGGCACAAAGCTCCAACGGATGGGCGTGCTCAAGTCAATTCCTTTGCAGGACAAAGAAGGCGAACCTTTTCGCTTCGGCATTCCCGACCTTGTGCAGAAGGAGTTGCACGCGATTGACGTTGGTGCAGGACGGTCTATTGGAGTTCCAGAGCCGATCACCAATCCGCAAACACGCGACCGTTACCTGATTCGTTCACTCATGGAGGAGGCGATTACGTCAAGCCAGTTGGAAGGTGCAGTCACAACGCGAGAGGTGGCAAAGGAAATGATTCGCAGCGGTCGTCCGCCGCGAGACACCAGCGAGCAGATGATTATGAACAATTTCGTGACAATGCAGCGAATCACGAAATTGAAAGACGAACCGCTGACGCCAAAGATGGTTTTCGATATTCATAGGTTGGTAACAGAGAAAACGCTCGAAGATCCTACAGCGGCGGGACGGTTTCGGCGGGCGGACGAAAAGCGGGTAATAGGTGATGATTTCAGTGATGTAGTCTATCACGACCCGCCGCCAGCGCAGGAATTGGAGGGTCGGCTAAACGCAATGTGTGATTTTGCCAACGCGAAATCTCCCAATTTCTTCGTCCACCCAGTTCTCCGGTCAATCATTCTGCATTTCTGGCTAGCATATGATCACCCGTTTTGGGACGGCAATGGGCGAACGGCCCGGGCACTCTTCTACTGGTCCATGCTGCATAACGATTACTGGCTGTTCGAGTTCATCTCGATCTCGAACATTCTCAGGAAAGCGCCAATCAAGTATGGGCGCTCGTTTCTATACACGGAAACGGACGACAACGATCTAACCTATTTTATAGTCGCGCAAACCAAGGTCATCCGGCGTGCGATTGACGAGCTTCACATTTACATTGACCGGAAAACCGCAGAGGTGCGCGAAATGGAGTCGCATGTCCGCGCTTTGGACTTGTTCAACCATCGCCAGGTTGAACTGATTCGCCATGCTCTGAAGCATCCTCATCAGCAATACACGGTCGCCAGCCATCAAAAAAGTAACAATGTTGTTTATCAAACCGCTCGGACGGATTTGCTGGATTTGCGAAAGCGTGGAGTCGTCGATTGGAAGAAACGTGGGCGGCAAATGGTTTTTATCGCGCCCGGCGACTTGGCCCAGAGACTCCGCAAGCTGGAAAAACAGGCGCGGCAATGAATGGTCTCCGGCGACACACGCAAACACTTCATCGGCTTCCTCATCGAGCATTACGCGGGCAACTTCCCGCTCTGGCTCGCGCCGGACCAGGTGCGCGTGATCACGCTCAACGACGACGAAGCGCTGATCAACTACGCCAAGCCCATCGTGGCCGAACTCCGCGCGAACATGGTGCGCGTGGATGCGGATTTCAGCGCGACGCCGTTCAAGGCGAAGATTTCCAACGCGGAACAATTGCGCGTCCACACGATGCTGGTCATCGGCGGTCGCGACATGGAAGCGGGCGCGGTGAGCGGGCGCCTCCACCACGGCGGCCCGCAAGCTGATGCCTGCGGGTCGTTGCTTTTCTGGAAAGGTCAGAGATTACGCCAGCTCGAAGCGATCCAGGTTCATCACCTTGTTCCAGGCCGCGACAAAGTCCCGGACGAACTTCTTCTCCGCGTCGGAACTCCCATAGACTTCTGCCTGGGCGCGCAGCAGCGAGTTGGAACCGAAGACCAAATCCACGCGCGTGCCAGTCCACTTGAACGCTCCTGTCTTGCGATCGCGGCCCTCAAAGAGGTCCGCCTCCGGCGAAACCGGCTTCCACTCCGTACCCATATCGAGCAGGTTCACGAAGAAGTCGTTGGTCAACGCTTCCGGTCGTTTCGTAAAGACGCCGTACGACGTGCCGCCGGCATTGGTATTCAGAACGCGCATACCGCCAACGAGCACCGTCATCTCGGGGGCGGTCAGCGTGAGCAACTGCGCTTTGTCGATCAGCAACGCTTCCGCTGACAAGCTGTATTTGCCCTTGAGGTAATTGCGGAAACCATCCGCGATGGGTTCGAGTACGGCGAAGGACTCGACGTCCGTCTGTTTCTGCGAAGCGTCCATGCGCCCCGGCGTGAAGGGGACTGTGACCTTGTGACCCGCGTTCTTCGCGGCTTGCTCGATGCCGGCGCAACCGCCCAGAACGATCAAGTCGGCGAGCGAAACCTTCTTTCCGCCTTTGGCCGTCTTGTTGAACGCGCCCTGGATGCTTGTGAGCGTCTTCAGCACTTTCGCCAGTTGAGCGGACTGGTTGACTTCCCAATCTTTCTGCGGCGTGAGACGAATGCGCGCGCCGTTCGCGCCGCCACGCTTGTCGGAGCCACGGAACGTGGACGCCGAAGCCCAAGCAGTGGAAACCAGTTGTGAGACTGACAGGCCCGAGGCCAGGATATTACTCTTGAGGACGGCAATTTCCTTCGCCCCAATCAACTTGTGATTCACCGCCGGGATCGGGTCCTGCCAGATGAGTTCTTGCTTGGGAACCTCCGGTCCGAGATAACGCGCGCGCGGTCCCATGTCGCGGTGCGTCAGTTTGAACCACGCGCGGGCGAACGCGTCCGCGAACTGCTTCGGATTCTCCAGGAACCGGCGCGAGATTTTTTCGTAAGCCGGATCGAAGCGCAGCGCCAGGTCGGTGGTCAGCATGGTCGGCAGGCGCTTCTTCGACGGATCGTGCGCGTCGGGAATGGTTGCTGCGGCGCCCTTGGCGACCCATTGATTTGCACCCGCCGGACTCTTAGTCAGTTCCCATTCGTACTTGAACAGGTTCTCGAAAAAGTTATTGCTCCACTTGGCCGGCGTCTGTGTCCAGGTGACTTCCAATCCGCTGGTGATGGCATGACCGCCTTTGCCCGTGCCGAAGCTGCTCTTCCAGCCGAGACCCTGGGCTTCAAGGCCCGCCGCTTCCGGTTCAGCGCCCACATGGGTCGCCGGTCCAGCACCGTGCGTCTTGCCGAAGCTATGACCACCAGCGATGAGTGCCACCGTTTCCTCGTCGTTCATCGCCATGCGAGCGAAGGTCTCGCGGATGTCGCGTGCCGCAGCGACGGGATCAGGGTTCCCATTCGGACCTTCCGGGTTGACGTAAATCAATCCCATCTGCACAGCGGCGAGCGGGTTCTCAAGATTCCGGTCGCCGGAGTAGCGCTTGTCATCCAGCCACTTCATTTCCTTGCCCCAATAGACATCGTGGTCCGGCTCCCAAGTGTCCGCGCGCCCGCCGGCGAATCCGAACGTTTTGAAGCCCATCGTTTCAAGCGCGACGTTGCCCGTGAGAATCATCAGATCAGCCCACGAAATCTTCCGGCCATATTTTTGTTTGATCGGCCAGAGGAGGCGGCGCGCTTTGTCGAGGCTGACGTTGTCCGGCCAACTGTTGAGCGGGGCAAAGCGCTGCTGGCCCCGACCGCCGCCGCCGCGACCGTCACCAGTGCGGTAGGTGCCGGCGCTGTGCCACGCCATGCGAATGAACAAAGGCCCGTAGTGTCCAAAGTCTGCCGGCCACCAGTCTTGCGAGTCGGTCATCAACGCGGCGAGGTCTTTCTTCAAAGCTGCGTAGTCGAGGCTCTGGAATTCTTTGGCGTAGTCGAAGCCTGCGCCCATCGGATCGGACTTGGCGGAATGCTGGTGCAGGAGCTCGACCTTCAACTGGTTCGGCCACCAGTCGCGGTTGGTGGTGGCGGGGGTGGTGGCGCCGTGGTTGAACGGGCATTTGGCTTCGGTTGACATAAGCTTCTTCTTGGTTCAGTTAAATTACATTTCAGTCTGTTTGGCGACTGCGTGCTTCGTTTCGCCTCATTGAACCAGTTCGGGGGCTATTGTTGAAATACTTTTTTCCTGTGGCTACGATAGGGATTACCTATGGAAATACAAAAGCTTCGTTACGTGGTCGACGGCACGCTCAACGACGACGAAGCGCTGATTGATTACGCCAAGCCCATCGTGGCCGAATTGCGCGTGAACATGGTGCACGTGGATTCGGATTTCAGTGCGACGCCGTTCAAGGCGAAGATTTCCAACGCGGAACAATTGCGCGTCCACACGATGCTGGTCATCGGCGGTCGCGATATGGAAGCCGGCGCGGTGAGCGTGCGTCTTCATCACGGCGGCCCGCAAGACGCAAAGCCCAAGGCGGAAGTCATAGCCGACATTCTGGCGAACATCAAAGAGCGGCGGGCGTGAGTTGGCAGGAACACTACCGCTCTTGTTGCCGCTCCTGGTTTTCGATACGGTGTGCGGGTCGCAATGCGCTGGAAACCGACCATTTGCAGTCTCGCCGGATTGTTGCTCGCAGCAGCGGCGGCGGCCCAGGAATTCCTTGCTGGAGCGGACCTGTCACACCTGGCGTTCTTCGAGGACCGCGGAATCGTTTACCGCGCGGACGGCCAGACGCAGGACGCGGTCACGATCCTGAAGAATCGCGGCATCAACTGCGTGCGGCTGCGGCTCTATACGAGCAGCGCGGCGCAGGCGCAGGCGGATCCCTACAATTACGCCAACAACCTGGCTTACACCTTGCCGCTAGCGGTGCGCGTGAAAAATGCCGGGCTCAAGTTGATGCTGGATTTTCACTTCTCGGACACTTGGGCGGATCCCGGACATCAGACGAAGCCCGCTGCATGGATGAATCTCAGCTTCGTACAGTTGCCGCCGCAACTTCGCAGTTATTGCAGTAACACCATCGCGTCTCTCAGGGATGCTGGGGCGCTGCCGGATTACGCGCAGATCGGCAACGAGACGACGAGCGGGTTGCTGTGGACGGACGGTCAGGTGGGCGGGGCGTATGAGAACGTGACGCAATGGTCGCAGTTCGGCGCGTTGATCAAGGCGGCAATCCAGGGCGTGAAAGACGCGGCGGGCGCAACGCCGCCAAAGTTCATCATCCACCTTGATCGCGGCGGTGATTGGGCGACCACCCAATGGTTCTTCGACCACCTGAATGCGCAGGCCGTTTCCTATGACATGATCGGGCAGAGTTATTATCCGTTCTGGCACGGCAGCCTGGACGATTTGCGGAACTGCCTGACGAACGCGGTGCAGCGCTACAACAAACCCGTGATCGTGGCCGAGACGGACTTTCCATATTCCAACTCCACCAACCTCCTGGGTTTCACCGCCAGCACGAACGGCCAGGTGGATTATCTGGTCGCGCTGGCGCAGGTGGTGAGGGGTTTGCCGGGCAGAAAGGGCGCGGGGATTTTTTGGTGGGCGGCGGAATACCAGGCATTGTCCGGCTACAACCTCGCAGGGTTCCATCGGCGCTCGCTTTTCGGCCCGGACGGAAATGTTTTGCCGGCGGCAACGGCACTGGGCCAACTGGCCGCGCCAACCATCCTGAGCTTCACGCGGAACGACGGCGACATCCGATTGGAATGGCCGTTCAGCGGCGCGGGCATGTCGCTCGTGGCGGCTACCAATCTCTCGCCTCCCTCGATCTGGCAAACCGTTCCCGATTCGATTCAAAGCACAGGCGGCGCGTTCAATGTCACCTTGCCAGTGGATTCTGGGTCACCTCGGTTTTACCGATTGCAATCGAACTGAATTTCTTCCGCCAACCAGCCCGTTGCGAAACCGATTTCCGCGCCGACCCGATCAAAGAGAAGATCGTCGGCGCAGAGACCGCCAAAGTCCACACCATTGGCGTCATCGGCGGACGCGACATGGAAGCCGGCGCGGCGAGAGTGCGCCTCCACCACGGTGGCCCGCAAGGCGCGAAGCCGAAGGGGGGGAAGTTGCGGCGGAGATTTTGGCTGCAATCAAAGAGCGCCGGGCGTAAGTTTCGTTCGTGCCCGAGAGCGTTACTACGCTTCTTGAAACTGAGCGGATGTACTTCCGCCAGTTCCGTGTCGACGACGCCCAATTGCTGTTTGAACTCGACAGCGATCCGGAGGTGATGAGGTTCATTTCCAATGGCCAGCCCACGCCGCTGGCGCAGATTCAGGATGTGATCATTCCCCGCTTTCTGGACTACTATAAGGAGTCACCTCCGCGAGGTTTTTGGGCGGCACATCTGCGCGACACCACTGAATTCATGGGCTGGTTCCATCTGCGACCAGGTGCGATTTCTCGGGAAGAAGTGGATCTTGGTTATCGCCTGAAACGCAGCGTATGGAGACGCGGACTGGCAACCGAAGGTTCGCGGGCGTTGATTAAAAAGGTGTTTGACGACTGGGGTTATCAGAAAATCACGGCCCACACCATGGCCGTCAATCTAGCTTCACGTCGGGTCTTGGAAAAGGCAGGCCTCAGAGTCGAACGTGAATTTCATTACGGGGGGGCTACGTTGGGCAACTGGATCATCGGAGAGGAGCATCGCGCGGTCAAATACTCCGTTACGCGAACAGAATTTTCACGGCAATCGCCATGAACGCCTGTCTCCACGACGGCGGCCTGCAATGCGCAAAGCCGAAGGCGAAAATCATCGCGGAGATTCTGGCGAGCATCAAAGAACGGCGGGCGTAATTACATTTATGGCAACAACTCCAATTCTTCTAGCGACATTTGCCACGACCAAACCCGTCGCCGTCGGTATTGGGATCGCAGCTTTGGTCTTGCTTTACCTGGGTTTCAGGGCCGCCAAGTTTGTGATGAAGATGCTTCTGGTGCTCGCGGCCCTCGTGGTGATTGGCCTGGCGGTGTGGTGGTATTACGCCGCGCACCATGGCGGCCCACCGAGCACAAAGCCAAGAAACGGCATGGCAGCAGAATTTTTGACTGCGATTCATCAGCGCGATGGTTAGCATCACTGGCATGATCAACAATTCCTGTTGCCTTGCGCTATTGTGTGGCTCGCTCGCCATCACTGTTTTTGCGCAGACGGATTATCCACTCACCGAAGATTCCAAACCACAGGCGGGCGTGCAACAGGGTGAGTTGCAAAAATTCACCTTTGATCAATCGAATATTTTCCCCGGCACAACACGCGAGGTCTCGGTCTATTTGCCGCGACAGTACGATGCGACGACTCCGGCGTGCGTGTACGTGGGGCAGGACGGCGGTGGTTTCAACGCGACCACAGTGTTTGACAACCTCATCGCCAGAAAAGAAATACCGGTGCTGATCGGAGTGTTCATCAAGCCGGGCGTTGTAAAAGCAGCGGACACCAATTCGTTGGATCGTTTCAACCGCAGCTTGGAATACGACGGACTCGGACCGGATTACGCGCGATTTGTTCTGACAGAAATTTTTCCCGCCGTTGAAAAACTCAAGACTGCCGATGGCCGCACTGTCCGGCTTTCGACCAACGGCAACGACCGTTGCATAGGTGGTGCGTCCAGCGGCGCGATCTGTGCGTTCACGGCGGTATGGGAACGGCCCGATGCGTTCAGCCGAGTGTTCAGTTCCATCGGCACGTACGTTGGGCTGCGCGGCGGCAATGACTATCCGACGCTCGTCAGGAAGTTTGAACCCAAGCCCATCCGCGTATTTCTGCAGGACGGCACGAACGACCTCAACATCTACGCCGGTGACTGGTGGATGGTGAACCAGGAAATGGAACGCGCGTTCACGTTCGCAGGTTATGAGCACGAACACGTCTGGGGCAGCGGCGGTCACGATGGCAAACAGGCCACGGCAATTTTCCCCGACGCGATGCGATTTCTCTGGAAGGGCTGGCCGGAAACAGTGAAGGCAGGCGAGAGCAAAAACCCGTTTCTGCATGACATCCTGATTCCCGGCGAGGACTGGCAGATCGTTTCATCCGGTCACAGATTTACAGAAGGTCCGGCTGCCAACGCGCAAGGCGAAGTTTTTTTCAGCGACATTCCAACGAGCAAAACATTCAGGGTCACACCAGACGGCAAAGTCGAGGAATTCCTTGCGGACTCAAAGAAAGCCAATGGCGCGGCCTTCGGACCGGATGGGAAGCTCCACATGATTGCCACAGCCAGCAACCAGGTCGTGGTCTGCGATACTGCGACGAAGGCGACCGTCGTTCTTGTAACTGACATTCAAGGCAACGATCTCGTGGTGCGGCGCGACGGTTCGATGTTTGTGACCGAGCCGTTCTCTCGTGACATGAAGCCAGGAAATGTGTGGTTCATTTCCGCCAGTGGCGAAAAGCGCCTCGTGGATTCTACCGGTTTGAAATTTCCAAATGGCATCACACTCTCGCCGGATCAATCGCTGCTTTACGTCGCCGACGCGCGATCTCACTGGGTCTATAGCTACCAGGTCTTGTCAGACGGTACGCTGACGAACAAGCAGCGTTACTTTCATCTGCACGTGCCGGACACGGCAGACGACAGCGGCGCTGATGGCATGCGCTGCGACCGCGATGGAAGGCTCTACGTCGCCACGCGAATGGGAATCCAGGTGTGTGACCAGGCTGGACGTGTGAACTGCATTTTGCCGACTCCAAACGGCCGCGTATCGAATCTCACCTTTGGCGGCGAAAAGTTCGACACACTGTTCTGCACATGCGGCGACAAGGTTTTCAAACGCAGACTCAAGGTCTCGGGCGCGATGTCGTTCGCCGCTCCGATCAAACCCACAGCACCCCGTTTGTGAATCCAGCGCAGCGGGCTCTGCATGCGAACACACGTCGCTATCTGTCGCAGTCTTGACTCCGACTGTTACTGACACCAACATCCCGACGCTTAATCCCATGACCAACGAAAACC
The DNA here is from genome assembly GCA_013140495.1 of Verrucomicrobiota bacterium. Lineage (GTDB taxonomy): Bacteria > Verrucomicrobiota > Verrucomicrobiia > Limisphaerales > JADLHS01 > JADLHS01. The sequence continues at coordinate 27,239 of JABFSR010000003.1, read as the reverse complement.
GCAGGCGAGCTTTTGCCCTTTGTGTTCTGTTCGGAATCAACACAATGAATTTCTATGACCGCATGATCCTGGCGGCGGTCGCCGAACCAATTCGCAAGGAGTGGGCCTTGAGTGATTCAGCGCTGGGACTGCTCGGCACCGCATTCACCATCCTGTACGCTTTCGTGGGTGTGCCCTTTGGCCGTTGGGCGGATACGCGTCCGCGCAAGTGGCTGCTCGGTGCCGGTTGCGCCCTCTGGAGTTTGCTGACGGCTGTGTCCGGCATGGCGCAGAACTTCTGGACGTTGTTCGCCGCACGACTCGGTGTGGGTGTGGGCGAGGCCAGTTGTGCGCCGGCTGCCAACTCGCTGATCGGCGACCTCTACCCGCCCAAGCAACGATCCCGCGCGCTCTCCATTTTCATGCTCGGTCTGCCGGTGGGAATGTTCCTCAGTTTCCTGATCAGCGGCCGGATTGCACACGCCTACGGGTGGCGCACGGCATTTTATGTCGCCGCAGTGCCGGGGTTGATACTTGCCGCCCTCGCACTTTGCATGGCCGAGCCAAAACACGGTTCCAGTGAAGGCCGAGTGGACGCGGCGCACCGGCCAGGCTCGCCTTATCTCGTGGTGCTCGGAATCCCGACGCTGCTCTGGATCATCGTTTCGGGAGCACTGCACAACTTCAACATGCTGGCGGCAAGTTCGTTCATGACTCCCCTGCTGGCGCGGTACCACGCGCTCGAACTCAAAGATGCTGCGTTCGCAGCCTCCCTGATTTTTGGTGTCTCCGGCGCTGTCGGCCTTCTGGCTGGCGGCTGGGCGGCTGATCGTTTTGGTGGTGCTCGCTCGAATGGGCGGTTGCTTTTGTCCGCAGGGACGATGGCGGTGGCAGCTCCCTGCATCTATCTCGCGTTGCGCCTGCCGGGCGGCGCGGTCGCGCAATTCGTGTTGCTCATGGGAGCGGGATTGGCGTTCGTTTACGTCTATTACTCGTCCGTTTACGCGGCGATTCAGGATGTTGTTGAACCCAGATTGCGTGGCACAGCAATGGCCATCTACTTCTTCGCAATGTACGTGCTGGGTGGAAGCTTCGGCCCTTGGGGAACGGGAATGTTAAGCGACTACTTTGCGCGTCGGGCGATGTCCGCCGCCGGAGCGACGGCCATGACAGAACAGTTCAAGGCCATTGGCCTGCACGGCGCAATGCATGTCATCCCAATCCTGTGCCTTGTGCTCGCTGTGGTGTTGTACGCCGCGTCGCGAACCGTGGGCCGGGACATGACACGGCTGAAAGAATGGCAGGAATCGCAGGCGATGAAAACAGGTGAAGACGCAATCTGACCATGCAATCAATTTCCGCGCCCCCGTTCTGGTCACAGTTTGAACATGAATTCCGAAGATGGTAGCGACGGCACGCCGTAACAGGCGCGTAATTACCAATCGCTAATCGGGAATTGCCTGCGCCGCCGTTGATGAATGCGTTTCCCTCAGCAGTAGGAAGCCAGCAAGATTGGCCAGGACCAAATTGCGGAAGAAGGCGAAAGATACCGATTCCAGAAAGTGGGCCAGACCCGGCAACCTTGCCTGTATCCCAAACATCTCCAGATTGAAGCAGCCGCACGAGATGTCTATTCCGCGTGCCCATGCCTGACCCGTGGCGAACACGAATATCACCATCAGACCGGTCACGATCAGCAGCGCGGTTTGCCGCCAGAACCCCGCCAGCAAAAGCAGTCCGCACAACAACTCCACCCACGGCAACACGACCGCCACCGTCTGCAACAATGATCGCGGCAACGGCAATTGGTAGGCGTAGATCGAGCCCAGGAATTCAGTGATGTCGGCGAGCTTCGAGACCGCCGCCCAGAGCATCAAGGCCGCGAGCAACCAGCGCAGCAGATCGGGGAAATTCCTGGAGGATGGCGCGTTCATGGCGTGGGAGCCGGTGCAGGTTTGGCGAGCTCCGTCTGTTGATATTCGAGATAGCCGCCCGTCATGTAACGCACCGAGGGCCAGCGGAACTCATTCACCAGCCGGATCGCCACGCGCGCCGATTGCGAGCAACTGGTGCTGCTGCAATAAACAATCACCGTGAGGTTCGTCGGCTGTGTTTTGAGGAACATTTTGAACTCCTCGGATGGACTGGTTTCCGGCAACGAGATTGCGCCGGGAATGTGGCCGGCGTCGAACATCGCCGCATGGCGAACATCCGCCAGCACCGCCCGACCTTTGGCGACGAGCTCCCTGGCTTCCGGCCAATGAATCGGCGCGGGATTTGTTTGCACAGTCTGTGTGATTGGGGCGGCGGCGAAAGGATTTGCAACCGTATGAGAAATGGAAATCGGAGCGGGCCGAGACACAACGGGCTGGATTGATGGCAGCGGCGGCGATGGCGCGGCAGCCGGGTTCGTTTGAACAAGTGTTACCGGGATTGCGATTGCTGCTGCGGTGACATTTGTGGAAACCGGCACCATGGTGGGTTCACCAAACCTGACTCCCACCGGACTCGCGGCGTTGAACGTGAAACCCAGCACGCAACTCAACCCAACGATGGCCAGCAGTTGCAGCAGAACACTGCGCGAGAAAACGCCACCTGAAGGACGAACGCCCTTGTCCGGCGGTTGCACAATTGTTTCCGACGGCGATGCGGAACTGGGCGCACTCACCGGTGATTGACGGTGTTTGCGATTCTTGCTCATAAGGGTTTGAGCCCGGCAGCTCAAATCGAATCTTAGCGGAACTCCTGCTGTCTCGCTTGACCAGAATTGGCAATTAGCCAGCGGGAATTGTCCACTCAAAACGCGGGACGCAACCCACACGGGGCAGGGACGCCAGGCAAGGGACCAATCTTCTGCATCCTTGAACGCACCAGCATCCCGCCCGCATATTGGCAGGAATGTCCGTGGAACTAACAGAAGCCCTGTTGCAGAAAGCCGCCGGTTGGGACGTGGTGAAGCGCGCCCGCGCCTACCTCGAACTCGGCCAGGTGCTAAGTTCCTACTGGGTGCCGCCCTTGTTGCGCGGCGTGGTGCAGAACGATGGTGTTTCGTTCCGCGCCTCAATGGTCATCAAGAACGAGATAGATATTGAGAACCTCTGCACCTGCCGCGACGCTCGCGAGTGGGGAAAGATTTGCGCGCACGGCGTCGCGGTGGCGTTGCATTGGATCGAGGCGCAAAAGCCAAAAGCAGCTCCAACTCCGGCGCGCTCGTCTCCTACCCTTCCGACTAGAAAACCATCCACGCTCCAACGCGCTACGAGTGGTGAACCCGCAGAACTGTTCCTCATCCTGCCGCCGAATTTCGAGCAGGCCATCGCCCGTGGCAAAGTCATGGTGGTGTTCGAGGCAAAATGGGGCGGCGGACGGTGTCCGTTGAACGTGCTGCCCAAAGGCCGCACGTTCGCCTTCTCGGCGCAGGACAACGCCATCATCGAACAAATCGAAACTTTGGCGGATGGCGAAACGCCAGCGCTGCTGCAATTGGACGCGAAAGATTTCGCCGCTTTGTTGCCGCTGTTGGCGGAACACGAAAACATCACGCTCGGCAAAGCCAGCGCGGTGACTGTGACGCGCACGCCGTTCCAGTTGCCGTTGCGCGTCACGTTGGAGGCGAATGGGGAGATCGTTTTCACGCTGAGGGAAAAGACAGGCGCGTTTTCATTCGTCGGCGATTGGGTCTGGCACAAGCATACATTGCAGCCGCTTGGCTTGCCGCCCGGCGCGCAGAGTGTTTTGCAAGCGCCGGTGCGCGTGCCGCGTTTGCAAGTGCCGATGTTCCTGAGTCAGCATTGGCCGCAGTTGCAGGCGGCGGGCGGCGTGGAGGCGAATTTCAAGCTGGAAGATTTCACGCTCGAACCGCAAGCCCCGCGCTTCGTATTGTCGCTGCGCGGCGGGCTCGCCCAGCTTGGTGCGTTGCTCCAATGCGCCTACGGCTCGCGCATCATGACCGTTGGCGTGACCGCGTCCGACGAAGGCGTCTGGTTGCCTGACCCCGATGTGCCGACGCGTTATTCCACCCGCGACTTCAATGCGGAACGCGCGGCGCTGGCGCGCTTGCAACGCAGCGGCTTCATTGGGCCGGACAGTCAGGGGAAGTTGCAACTCGCCGGCCAAAGCGGTGTGCTGAATTTCTTTGCGCGCGAATTTCCCAAGTTGCAACGCGAGTGGAGCGTGACGTTGGACGAACAATTGGAGAATCGCACGCTGAAGAACATTGAGCGCGTCGAGCCGCAGTTTCAGATCACGTCGTCGGGCGTGCAATGGTTTGATCTCGGTGTGGTCTTCACGGCGAGCGGTGGGGAAACTTTTTCGGCAGCAGACATTCAGCGGCTGGTCCTTTCCGGGCAAAGCCACACGCGGTTGAAGAACGGCAAGATGGCGGTGATTGATACCGGCGCGGTGGAGGAATTGCAGGAGGTGCTGCTCGATTGTGCGCCGCAGCAGAACGCGCAGGGCTATCGCATCAACAGCAAACAAGCGGGCTTCCTTGAAGCGACGTTGCGGCAGCATGGTGATTGGAAAGTGCAAGCTCCCGCCGCGTGGCGCGACCGCGCGGCCAAGCAAAGCGGCGAGGCGAAGCTGGAATGTCCGCCGCTCGGCGATCTGGAATCCGTGTTGCGTCCGTATCAAAAACAGGGCGTGGCGTGGCTGGGTTTTCTGCGCGAGAACGGCTTTGGCGGGATTCTCGCCGATGAAATGGGCTTGGGTAAAACGCTGCAAGCGCTGGCGTTCCTAAACCTGTGGCGGCAGGCATCCTTGCCTGCCGTAGAGCCGGGCTTCCAGCCCGGCGGAAACCGTGCTGAAGTTGCGACGCGCATGAATGATTCTGAAGCTGGCTCAGTTGCCACGCCAGTTCCGGGCGGCAGGATGCCGCCCTCTACGGCAGGCACAGATGCCCGCCGCTACACTCCGCATTTGATCGTTTGCCCAACCAGCCTCGTGTTCAACTGGGTGGCGGAGGCAAAGAAGTTTACACCGGGGCTGAAGGTGCTGGCGTTGCACGGACCAGATCGCCATGCGCTATTCGATCAAATCGCGACGAGCGACATCGTGGTGACGAGTTACGCGCTGATCCGACGCGATGCCGAGAAGTATCGCGAGATCGAGTTCGACACCGTGGTGCTCGATGAAGCGCAACACATCAAGAATCGTCAGACGCAGAACGCGCAAGCAGTGAAAGCGGTGCGAGCGCAGCATCGGCTCGTGCTCACCGGCACGCCGCTGGAAAACTCCGTGCTCGATCTCTGGTCCATCTTTGACTTCCTCATGCCCGGCTATCTCGGCACGGCGCAGGATTTCCGCGAGCGCTACGAGTTGCCCATCGCGAAGGAGAAGAACGTCGAAGTACAGAAGCGGCTCGCGCGACGGCTGCGACCGTTTATGCTGCGCCGCCTTAAACGCGACGTGGCAGCGGATCTGCCCGCCAAGTTGGAACAAGTTTCATTCTGCGAACTCACGCCCGATCAGCGCAGTGTTTATCAGCAAGTCATCGAAGCGAGCCGCAAAGAAGTGCTCGAAGCCGTCGGCGCGCAGGGCATCGCCAAGAGCCGCATGGTCGTGCTGACGGCCTTGCTGCGGTTGCGACAGGTGTGCTGCGATCTGCGACTGTTGAAGCTGCCAGAACGGAGAGATGGAGTCGTGGAGTCATGGAGTGTTGCCGAGACGACTCAATCCTCCCATCAATCCATCAATCCATCAATCCAGTCCTCGGGCAAGCTGGAAATGTTCGGTGAACTTCTGGAGGAAGTGATTGATGGCGGCCATCGCGTGCTCGTGTTCAGCCAGTTCGTCGGAATGTTGACGCTGTTGAAGGAGCGACTGGTGGAGGAAGGCATTGAGTATTGTTACCTTGATGGTTCAACCACAGATCGCGCCAAGGTCGTGGCGAAATTCCAGTCCACTGCCACAATCCCGGTTTTTCTCATCAGCCTCAAAGCGGGTGGCGTCGGGCTGAACCTCACGGGAGCGGACACGGTGGTGCATTTCGATCCCTGGTGGAATCCGGCAGTCGAAGATCAGGCCACCGACCGCGCCCATCGCATCGGCCAGACCAAGGTCGTGACGAGCTACAAACTCATCACGCGCGACACTGTAGAGGAAAAAATCCTGATGCTCCAGAACCGCAAGCGCGAGATCATCCAGGCGACCATCGGCGGTGAGGAGGAATTCACAGCGGCCCTGAGCTGGGATGAAATTCAGGAATTGCTGGCTTGAGGCAGCTCACCCGCCGGCGAACACCGGGCGGAAGTTCGCCTCGGTCAGAATGCGCGCGACTTCCTCCCGCTTGTCGCCCTGAATCTCGATGTGACCATCTTTCACCGTGCCACCGACCCCGCAAGCACGCTGCATGGTTTTGGCGAGCTGCTCCTTTTCCAGCAACCCGATGCCAACGAAGCCTGTCACCACCGTCACCGTTTTCCCACCGCGACCTGCTTTCTGCCGGATGATGTCCACGCGCCCGCGATTTTTCTTCGCCGATTTCGCAGCGCTGGCTGTTGATGAAGTTTGCGACAGGTTCGCCGGCGCAGGCGGAAGACCATCGCTGGAAAGCGCACCAAAGGGATTGTGACCGAAACTCGGTCCGCCATCGGTGGGAATTCGTTTATCACTGCTCATGACTCTTGCTCAATTTAATCCGCCAATCTGTATCAACACCAGCACGCACTGCCGGTTCACAATGAACACACATCTGCTGACGTAGCGGGCTGTGATCAATTCGAAAGGGTTGAATAATCGGTGTAACCTTTCGGTCCGTCCGCATAGAAGGTGGATGAGTCCGGTGCGTTCAGCGACCCACTGCGAGCGAAGCGTTTCGGGAGATCGGGATTCGCGATGAAGAGCTTGCCGAAAGCGACGGCATCCGCTTCGCTGGTTTGGAGCAGTTGTTCAGCGCTCTCGCGGGTGTGGGCTTCGTTCGCCACATAGATTCCACCGAATTGCCTTTTCAATTCTGGCCCAAGGCGGTTTGGTCCGACTGATTCACGGGCGCAGATAAAGGCAATCTTGCGCCGACCGAGTTCACGCGCGACATAGCCGAATGTGGCTGCAAGATTGGAATCGCCCATGTCATGCGCATCACCGCGCGGCGCGAGGTGCATGCCCACGCGTCCGGCGCCCCAAACGGAAATCACCGCATCGGTGACTTCGATCATCAGGCGGGCGCGATTCTCGATTGGCCCGCCGTATTCATCCGTGCGTTTGTTCGTGCTGTCCTGGAGGAATTGATCGAGCAGATAACCGTTCGCGCCATGAATCTCCACACCATCGAAGCCCGCCGCGAGCGCATTGGCCGCGCCCTGACGATACGCTTCGATGATGCCCGGAAGCTCGCTCTTCTCCAGAGCGCGCGGCGTGACGAATGGCTTGTGCGGGCGGATCAAACTCACATGTCCCTTCGGCGCGATGGCGCTGGGCGCTACCGGCAATGCGCCGTCGAGATACGACGGATCGGAAATGCGACCCACGTGCCAGAGTTGCAAAAACATTTTTCCGCCCGCGTCATGAACGGCAGAAGTGATTTGTTTCCAACCCGCAGTTTGTTCCGGCGACCAGATGCCCGGCGTGTTCGGATAACCCACCCCCATCGGCGCAACGGAAGTGGCCTCGCTGAGGATGAGTCCCGCCGAAGCGCGTTGCACGTAGTAATCGCGCATCAAAGCATTCGGCACACGGCCCGCGCTGGCGCGACAACGCGTCAGCGGCGCCATGAAAATTCGGTTGGCCAGGCGCAGTTCGCCAAGCGAGAGAGGTTCGAGCAGTTTCAATTTGTCATTCATCAGGCGGACAGATTAGGGGTAATTTCAATTCTTGCAAATATGTGGGCCCGGATTTGTCTCGCACGGCGATTGCGGCAGGTGCGAGTTGCATGCCGCAGAATGGATCGTAATCAATAACACCTTGATCGTCGGATGGTCGCCGCAGAGCGGGCATTGCGGATCGCGGCGCACAAACGCGAATCAATAGACCTCGTCATGGCTGCCGATGTCCGTGAAAACCGCGCGGTGCTGGGTGGCGAATTGAAATACGACCCGAACATCGTACTCGATGGAGAAACTCCAGAACTCTTGAAGGTCGCCGGAAAGTTTGTGCGTGCGGAGTCGCGCGTCATACGGGTCGGCCTTGAACATCTCCACCCGCTTCCAAAACTTGTCCTCCAGCGGCTTGCGGCCTTCAATGCGCTTCTTGAAAGCCCGCTTGAAGGACGAACTGAAGGCAATCTCCGTCATTCGGCCAGGGATTTTTTAAGCTCACTGATGGAACTGGAGAATTTCAACTTGCCGCGCTTCAATTCCGCCATGCTGCGCTGCCCGTTGGCCTTGATTTTGCGACGGCGCTCCTCAATCAAGGCGCGTTCCAGCAAGGATTTCAACTCCAGCTTTTCCTCCGTGGAACAGCTTCGGACGTTCTCAACCAGCGTGGCAAATGTTGCGCTCATGGCCGTAGAATACGCCGTTGCCCCGTCGCGTGCAAGCTGCGGACACGACGGGCGCGGGTTAGATGCCGCAGAATTGTTCGTAGTCAATCAACTCCTTGATCGTCGGGTTGCCGTTGTGGCTCTGGCAGATTGGCCTTTGAGTTTGTTTCGTACAACTTTCGGTTTATTAGGTCAGTGATTCTGAAAGCTACAGAGCGGAAGACCAAGCTTGCCTTTGTATCGTATGCCTCATCAACGATTAGTTGCTTGTCTCGCTTGGGAACGTTTGGAAAACGGTCAAAAAACTCCGACGCAACATTGCCGTCGTTGTGGATCAAAGCGTTCCTAACCTCCTTAATTTCCATCAGAGTGTTGTAATCGCACTCATTGCGTTGCCCACGCATTACAAACCAAGCTTGGTAAGGGTCTTCTTTGAAACCAAAGTCAGACTTGAGGAGATTGATGAGCCCGTGAATTGAGTCTCCTTCTGATTCGCTTTGTTTGATTTGCTCTTCTACTAACGCCTCACGCAAAAGCTCAACGGAAGAGAATGCATTCGAGAGCGACATGATTTTGCTATAGCTCAACGTGGGCTTTTGAGCTCTTTTCAACTTACCTAACTTCTCCGGGTGTCGCCGGAACATCTCATGGATCGTCGTACGCAGGAAGACCTCAAAGACTGTCCAGCGGAGAAGAAAACAACTTCTGTGAAGCATTTCCTTTGAACGATCACCAACTTCATCGGGTTTGCCCATCGAATGTGCCAGATGTAAGAAGCTTTTCTGAACATTCTCAAACTGTGACATGTCCTCCACATCCATGTTCAGCGGTGCTTGCGCGGTGAGAGACACCTTCACGCTAAATGTCTTCTTCCCAACTTGAGGAAGTTCTGCAAGTGGCAGCACTTGCTTTTCCTTTGGCCAAATTACAATTTGCTTTCCAGATGTTGGGTGCTGCTGAACAGGTCCCAACATCCCCTTGGCCGCTAAGTCACCGACAAGACTATTCTCTGTTCCAGTGCGATTTGCATAATCGTCGAGCGTAATCCATTCGCAAGATACATCGATGGATTCGATTTTCCGGTCGTCCATACAAAACGACAGGTCTTCTCGACGAGGTTTCGGTATGTGTATCTTGCTAAGATCTTCCTTTGGGTGACGAAACAGCAATTGAAGCGTCAAACCGTAAGCCAACTCTGAAAGCTCCGAAAACTCATCAATTTGCTTCAAATTTCGCTTAAAACTCTGGTAGGGAGGAAATGCAAATTGCTTGTCAACATTCATGCACTCCAATGTGAGTACAATATCCCGCAACGACAAGCATTCCCGATCTCCGCGTTTTCATCTAGTGCTCGGCTTCAATACCTCGGTACTTTGGAATCAATCTCCTCGCTCCAGGCGGTGATGCCACCTTTGACGCTCTTGAGATACTTGAATCCCTGTTGCCGCAGGAAGTTTAGCGCCTTCAACGAACGCACCCCGGCTTTGCAGTGCAGATAGTATTGCTGGTTCGGATCGAGTTCCGTGAAGCGTTCGTTGATCTGGCTCAACGGCAGCAACGGCACGCCGTCCACTTTCGCGATCTCGTATTCGTCGGCTTCGCGTACGTCAATGACCTTGATGCCGAGCTTCGGATCATCGAGCGCTTTCTTCATGTCCTGCACCGTGACTTCGTCGGGATTGCCGACGGGTTCGGCGGGCGCGGGTTGGATGCCACAGAATTGATCGTAATCAATCAATTCCTTAATCGTCGGATTATCGCCGCAGATCGGGCACGCCGGATCGCGCCGCAACTTGAGTTCGCGGAACTTCATGTCGAGCGCGTTGAACAGGAGGAGGCGTCCGACCATTGAAGTGCCTTTGCCGAGAGCAAGTTTCAAAATTTCCGTCGTCTGGATGCAGCCGACAATGCCGGGCAACACGCCAAGCACGCCGCCTTCCGCACAACTCGGCACCATGCCGGGCGGCGGCGGTTCGGGATAAAGACAGCGATAGCACGGTCCGCCCAGGTGCGGCGCGAACACGCTGGCCTGGCCTTCGAAGCGGAAGATCGAGCCATAGACGTTCGGCTTTTTGAGCAGCACGCAGGCGTCGTTGGTGAGGTAACGCGTCGGGAAATTGTCCGTGCCGTCCACCACGATGTCGTAGGGGCGGATGAGATCAAACGCATTGCCGGAATTGATCGCGGTGTTGTGGATGACCACCTCGACGTTGGGATTGATGCCCGCGATGGTTTCCTTGGCTGACTCAGCCTTGGAACGACCCACATCCGCGTCCGTGTGGAGAATCTGCCGTTGCAGATTGGAATAATCCACCACATCGAAATCCACGATGCCAATCTTGCCGATGCCCGCCGCCGCGAGATACATCGCGATGGGCGACCCGAGGCCGCCCGCGCCGATGCACAGGACGCTGGTGGCTTTGATCTTCTTTTGCCCGGCCAGACCGACTTCCGGCAGGATCAGATGCCGCGAGTAACGGCGGATTTCTTCGTTGTTCAGTTGCATAATCAAATCGAAACAGATTCGAGCAGTGTTGACTTTGGGAGCGCCGAGCATTGCTCGGCACGAGGCGGGACTGAAAACCAAAGCCGAGCAATGCTCGGCGCTCCGCCCTGCTACCAAACTGTACCGTTCCCCTAGTTCAAGCTTGCAGCGTAGGTGAGTTACGAAAGAAATCAAGCCAACGACTTTGATTCCTCTGCCACACATTCCCCTGCCGAAACCAAAAAGCAGAGGAATGTTTGGCAGGGGAATGGGGAAAAACAGAGGCTGTTTCTACGGGCCAGTTCAAAACATTCCTTTGCCGTTCATTCCCTTGCCAATTCGGGAAAACTTTCCGTCAATCGAAGAATGAACTGATGAGCGCACCGGCAGCCAGCGTCAGGGCATTCTCCCGCGAGCCGTAATCGTAATGATAATTCGAGCCTCTATCATTTGAAGCAGCAGTATTTCGCGCGGCCTCCAGTTCGCGGCGTTTGCGATCCAACTCCTCCATCTCCTTCGCGCGAGCCACATCCATTCCTCCGGCGGTGATGAACTTCACGATGCGATGCAGCTCATCCTTGTCGAACCATGTCCCGTGCGTCCTGCAAACATCCACAATGACGTTCGAGCAATTCGCAAAGTTGACGCGGTTCATGAGTTCGCGGCAGACCGGACACGGCACATAGCGAACGCGCTCAATCGGAAGCTGCGCGGTCGGAGGCAATGCCGCTGCGATGCCCAGAATGGCCGCCTGCCGTTCGCGGTCGGTGCAGATTTGGTGCAGCGCGACACTGTCCACCCATAGACCTTCGCACACGCGACATTCGCGAAGCCTGGTCTGACCGAGCGTAATCTCCTTGGTGTTCACGCGACAGCGCGGGCAATTGCACACCGCATCGGTGCGAGTTTCGACACGCTGAACCTCCATTCCACAGTGGGAACAAAACTTCGCGCCCAGAAATATCATTCCGAAACACGCCGGGCACGCCACGGTTGCGAGGCGTGAATTGCAATGTTCACAGCGTGTGGCTTCCGATGACGCCGCCGCGCCGCAGTTCGGGCAATTGAGTGATTGTGCTGCCATGCGTGGAAATTCTCAGCGCGCCGCAGGTTACGCAAGTTCATACTCTCGCGGCCCGATTACACAAATCGCGCGAAATTATTCTTCCCACTTTTGCGCGTCGGGACAATGATACGCCAACTTAACGAAAGGCAAATTATGGGCTTGATGGATTATCTTAAAACGCAGTTCCTCGAAATCATCCAATGGCAGGACGACTCGCGCGATACGCTCTCGTGGCGCTTCCCGGACGAGGACAAGGAAATCAAACGCGGCGCGCAACTCATCGTGCGCGAATCGCAAACGGCACAGTTCATCTATCTTGGCCAGTTCGGCGATACATTCGGCCCGGGCAAACACACGCTCGTCACCGACAACATCCCAATCCTCTCCACGCTCAAGGGCTGGAAGTACGGCCTCGAATCGCCGTTCAAGGCGGACATTTACTACGTCAACACGCGCCTGTTCACCGGCAACAAGTGGGGCACGGCCAATCCCATCATGATGCGCGACACGGATTTTGGCATCGTGCGCGCCCGCGCCTATGGCACGTTTGATTTCAAGGTCGTGGACGTGAAAACATTCCTCAAGGAAGTCGCGGGCACGGACGATCATTTTCGCCTCGACGAATTTGCGGACACCATGCGCTCGCGCATCGTGAGCGTGTTCACCGATGCGCTCGCGTCGGCCAAAGTGCCGGTGCTCGACGTCGCCTCGCGTTACTCGGAACTGGGCGAAGCGTTGCTGCCCGCCATCAATCCGGCCGTTGTTAGCAAATACGGCATCGAGATCAGCAGCTTCATCGTCGAGAACGTGTCTGTGCCGCCGGAAGTGGAACAGGCGATTGACAAACGCAGCAGCATGCAGGCGATTGGCAACCTGAACGACTACGTGAAATTTCAGATGGCCGAAGCGATGGGCAAAGGCGGCGACGGTGGTGGCATGGCCAACACCGCCGCACAACTCGGCGCGGGCCTTGCAATGGGCCAACAGATGATGGCCGCGATGGGCGCGCAACAAACCACGCCATCAGCAGTGCCCCCGGTGATTCCAGGGGCGGGTGGAATTCCAGAACTGCTCGGCACGAGCGATGTCGCCAAAGCTCTTGGCGTGAGCGAAGCCGACGTGTTGACCACGCTGGAAAAAGGTGAACTCAAAGGCAAGAAGATCGGCTCAACGTGGCGCGTGACCAAAGCAGCACTGGATGAGTTTTTGAAGTCTTGATATAAATAATGGGCGTTGCCAATTTCTAGTTGACATCCATTGTGGCGCTGATATATTCAACCTCAATGAAAGTCACCAACCTTGCCCACAAGATTTTGTTGCTCAAAGGAGAGAGAACTAGCGCCGCACTATGCGCTGGCGCAGAGATAAGCAGAGAGACTTTCTCCAAGATTCAACGCGGCGATAGCACCATCAAACTCAGCACCCTTAAGTTGATCGCTGATTTTCTTGGTGCTACCAAAGAACAATGGCTTGAATTGGTTATCGCGTGGGTCAAGGAACAAATTGGCGATGAGGCTAAGTATTTGAGAATTGAACCTCTGAACGCTCCAATGGACAACGTAACGGAAGATGCCAAAAAATTGAATGAGTTGCTTGCCTCGTTTTCGGAGCTTGAGCGCCATGAGATCATTATTTGCCTTCACAAACTGGTCACTTCTTTTATGGGTAAGAAGTCAACAAACGGCGCAAGGAAGAAACGTATCTAAAACCGTCATATCCGAATCAGGCCAATATCACTTACACAAACATCATACATGGCACATTATCTACGATTTGAGGTTCGTCTGAAACAGTCGAACCCGCTGCATCCAGAGGTCCGGGTTGCGTGGGCACATGTTGTTGTTTTGGGGATTGCTCCAGACGCTCATATTTTGGCGGCAACGAAACTGGAATCGGAAGGCTATCTTCCAGTGCGTCTTTTAGACGTTCGGAGAATTAGCGACCAAGGTCTTGCCACTCTACCACAAACCATTCGCGATGAGATTTCAGTGCATCCATCCGAACGTGTTCATATCGAAGTCCACGCTTACAACGACGAGCAGCCATCCAACCTTGACGACCCATTTCGAGATGATTTTTCAAACAATTAACGAGAAGCCATCCCCCAGAAGAAATTCTCCTGCCCGGCGTGCGAAGCAGCGCGGAGGAAGTGGCAGGGGAATGATTGGCAGAGGAATAATTCCAAAGGGAATTGTTTCATGGGTATGACCGGCATTACTTCGACCCTGTTGCTTTTCCTTATTCCTCTGCCCAACATTCCCCTGCCCATGTCTTATGCCTGAAGCCACAGCCCAAAAGAAATTCTCCTGCCCGGCGTGCGGGGCCGCGGCGGAATGGAATCCCGCCAAGCAATCGCTCATCTGCCCGTTCTGCGGCACGACTTCGCCCGCGCAGATGGAACTCGATGCCGCCGGAGAGCAGGTTATCACAGAGCACGATCTGGTCGCGGCGATTCGCGGCATCCCCGATGACAAACGCGGCTGGCAGGCGAAGAAGACTTCGGTCAAATGCCAGAGTTGCCAGGCCATCTCGGTGTTTGATCCCGAACGCGTCGGACAACGCTGCGATTTCTGCGGTTCGGCGGCGCTTGTGCCCTACAAGGAGATCAAGGAAGCGTTCAGCCCGGAAAGTTTGTTGCCATTCAAAATCAGCGAAACGCAGGTGCGCGAAAGCATCCGCCAATGGTACGGCAGCCGTTGGTTCGCGCCGAACAAACTCAAGAACGCCGCGCTCACCGACACGGTGAAGGGGCTTTACATCCCTTACTGGACATTCGACGCGCAGGTTCACGCGGATTGGACGGCGGAGTCGGGTTACTATTACTACGAGACGGAACATTACACCGACGCCAATGGCAAATCGCAGACGCGGCAGGTGCAGAAAATCCGCTGGCAATGGTCGTCCGGCGCGCTGAATCATTTCTTCGATGACGAACTCGTGCCCGCCTCGCGCGGCGTGCAACCGGATTTGCTCCGCAAGGTTGAACCGTTCCCAACCAAGGAACTCGCGCCCTACAACGCCGGTTTTCTCTCCGGTTGGGTGGTGGAGCGTTACCAGATTGATCTCGTGAACGCCGCGAAGTCTGCGCGGGATGTGATGGATCGAAAAATCACCGCGCTCTGCTCGCAACAAGTGCCCGGCGACACGCAACGAAACCTGAGCGTGGACACGGATTATTCCGGTCAGACGTTCAAGCACATCCTCACGCCGGTGTGGCTGCTGACCTACAATTATGGCGCGCAGAATTTTCAAGTCGTGATCAACGGCTTCACCGGCACGATCGCGGGCAAGTATCCCAAGAGCTGGGTGAAGATATTCTTCGCGGTGCTGGGAGGATTGATCGTGGCGGGTTTGATCGCGCTGGTCATTGGCAGGCGCTGATGGTCGTCTGCACGTGACGTTTCAAAGGACATTGTCGTGCTTGACGAATTTGTTCATCGGGGAGAAGATTTTTCGACAAACATTGAACCTCATCTGCGAAAGGACAGCCATGTCAAATTCACGATCAACGCCCCTCCTGTGGAATTATTTAACGGGACCGGCCCGGTGGTTGTTGCTGTGCAGCCTTGTTTCGCTGTTGGGATATGGGGATGTACCGGCCCAAGGTGTTCTGTTCACCGACCGCACGACATTCAATGCGGCACTACGACCAGTTCCGAGTCCAACAACAATCACCTTCAGCGGACTCACCGATCCGTTTGGTACCGGCACATCACCCGTATCCGTGTCAGGTGTGACTTTCACCAATGCCGAGAGCCGACTGTTTGTTCAACCAACCCCCATTCCCGGCGACGGACAGTATCTCTGGAATTTCGATTCGAGTTATCCGGTTGGAATCTTTCTTCCAAATGGCAGGAACGCATTCGGCGCGGATTTCTCCGGAGGCATTGAACCAAACGCCAGCTTTAACGCCACGCTCACGGTGAATCTTGTCGGCGGGCAAACTTACTCCTACAACTTTTCCGGACAACGCGGATTGTGGACCTTTTTCGGCGTCGCGTTTCCGCAATCCATCACGAGCCTGATCTACCACGACGGCGGACAGTTTCTCCCCGGCTCGCATGAGGAAATGCTGGACAACGTGACGTTCGGAGTCGCAACCGTACCAGAGCCACACGCAACCGTGATGATTGCTTGCGCGCTTGCGATTCTGCTGCGAGCGAGAAGTCGGTCAGGGTTGACCGCGCTATGAATGCCTAACCGATGAACGCCTTGTGAACTGCCTTGATCGCCTGCTCACCTTTCGCGAGATCAATCGTCACGGAGATTTTGATTTCGCTCGTGGAGATCATGCCGATGTTCACGCTCTCGTTGGCGAGCGTCTCAAATAATTTCCCCGCCACGCCCGCATGTGACTTCATGCCGATACCGACGATGGAAAGCTTGCCGATCTTTTCGTCGGTCAACACTTCCTTGTAGCCGATCTCCTGTTTCAAACCCTCAATGACCTTTTGAGCTTTGAGCAAGTCGGGTTTGTCCACGGTGAACGACAAGTCGGTGGCGGGTGAGCCGCTGCCGTGGCTGATGTTTTGCACGATCATGTCCACGTTCACCGTCGCGTCGCCGATGGCTTTGAAAATGCGCGCCGCCATGCCGGGTTTGTCCGGCACGCCCACGAGGGTGACCTTGGCTTGATTTTTGTCGAGCGAGACGCCGCGCACGACGACGCCTTCCATGCTTTTTGTTTCTTCTTTCACAATTGTTCCGGGGTTGTCGTTCAAACTGGAGCGGACTTCAAACACCACGCCAAACTTCTTGGCAAATTCAACCGAGCGACTCTGCATCACCTTTGCGCCGAGGCTGGCGAGTTCGAGCATTTCGTCGTACGAAATCTCCGGCAGCTTCTGCGCGCCCGGCACGAGGCGGGGATCGGCGGTGTAAACGCCGTCCACGTCGGTGTAAATCTGGCAAAGGTCCGCCTTCAATGCGGCGGCCAACGCAATCGCCGTCAAATCCGAACCGCCGCGTCCGAGCGTCGTGATTTGTCCGTCTTTGGTTTCGCCTTGGAAACCCGCGACGATAACGACGCTCCCTGCATCGAGCGCGTCGTGAACTTGCTTGGGCGAGATGTTGTGAATCTTGGCCTTGGTGTGAACCCCGTCCGTGACGATGCCAGCCTGTGCGCCCGTCATGGAAACCGCCGGGACGTTGATCGCGTGCAGCGCGATGGCCGTGAGCGCGATGGTTTGTTGTTCCCCGGTCGCGAGCAACATGTCCATCTCCCGTTCGCTGGGCAGCGGCACGATGTCTTTGGCCAGCTTGATCAGACCGTCAGTGACACCGCTCATCGCGGAAACCACGACAACAACCTTGTCGCCGCGATTCCGATATTCGGCCACGCGTCGGGCGACGTTTTTGATGCGGTCGGTGTTGCCCACCGAAGTGCCGCCGTATTTCTGAACGATCAATGCCATAAATTCCGTGGAACAACGCGCCGGGTTGAAGGTCAACGAAGCCCCAAAGGGAACGGGAGCGTAGCAAAAGGCGGTTGTTTGAAAAGTGCGGAGTTTGAAGGCTACGATTGAGAACGCTCAATGCGGACACTTACGTCCATCGTTCGCTCAGTTGTACCTTTGTAAGTCCCTCGGATCGGCGCAACGTCCGCGTAATCGCGACCGACGGCGATCTTCACGTAAGTTTCGTCCGGCTGACAATTATGCGTCGGGTCGAGCGGTCGCCAGCCGATGCCGGGAATCAAAACCTCCACCCACGCATGAGTTGCGCTGGCGATTTCCGTCGCCAGATAACCGCTCACATAAAGCGCGGGAATTTTCAGCGAGCGACACAGACCTAGCATCACATGAGCAAAGTCCTGACACACGCCGCGCTTGTCCCGCAACACGTCGCGAGAATGAGTGTTCGCACTCGTTGAAGCTGGCACATAGATCAGATTCGCATGAACCCAACGCATCAAAGCAAGCGCCGCTTGCCAGGTGTCGGTCACGCCGTCTGTCACATCAATCGCTTGCCGCCAGAATTCCGGCGACATCTCCACAAATCGGCTCTCCTGCAAGAAGTCGAACACCCGCGTCTCCCGCGCCGCTTCACCGATGCGCGCCAGCGGCCACGGTGAATCCGTCTCGGCGAGCGACGGTCGCGGTTTGATCGTCACGCGTAGATGGCTTTCGACAAGCAACGTCGTGTGCGGTTCGACAATCTCGAAATGGTGAACCGTGTTGGAATAAAAATCGTGGTGATGTCGCAATCGCGCCGCTGGCAGAACTTTCAGGAGAAAATGATCCACCGTCTGCCACTCGTCCGAGAACGGTTGGAGCCGCGCCTCATTGAAACTGTCGCGCACCGGTCCGGCGTAGGCGTAATGCGTGCGATGGATGATTTCCCATTTCATGGCTCAAACTTCCGCGACATCCACTGAAACTTTCACTTCGTGTTTGCCGCCGCCGGTGATGATTCCCGCCACCGGGCTCACATCGCCGAAATCCCGACCGTAGGCCACCGTGATGTGTTCCTCACCCGGCTGCACGTTGTTCGTCGGATCGAAATCAATCCAGCCGGCACCTGGACAAAACACGCTGAACCACGCATGACTTGCATCCGCGCCGACGAGTCGTGGTTTGCCCTCGGGTGGACGCGTGCGCAGATAGCCGCTCACATACCGCGCTGGCAAACCCAGCGACCGCAAACACGCAATGCCCAGATGCGCGAAGTCCTGGCAGACGCCACGCCGCTTTTGCACCACTTCCTCCAACGGCGTCGCAACGGTCGTGGCCTTGGAATCGTATTTGAAATCCGTGAAGATGCGGCGTGTCAGTTCCCGCGCGCCGGAGCAGGGGCGTGCCTTTGGGAAAACTTTCCAACGCATAGTCAGCCAGCTCAAACGAAGCGCGGACCTGCGGCGAATCAAAAACAAATTGATACGGTTCGACCACTTCCGGCGACACCGGATCGCGGAACAGCGCTGCGACTTCCTCCCAGGCGGGGGATGACTCCGGCGCAGGCGGAGTTTCTCTCCGCACCGTGACGCGGCTGTGCGAGATGACTTCCAGCTTGGTGTGGACTTCCTGAATGCTGAACAGGCAAAGCTGATTCCCGAAATAGTCCACGCGATCCTTGCGCAGCGTGGGCTCGGGAAAAATCTTCAGTGAAAAACTTTCCTGTGCCTGCACCGTGTTGGCGCGTGGTTCCAGCCGGGCGACATGATGCGACACCGTCACCGGTGCGGTGTAATCATAAAGCGTGCGATGGAGAATATTGTAGGTCATGACAACACCTCCCGGCCCGTGCGTGAAATCGCAGAGTGCGCGAAGTAACCCGCCGCAATCGCGTTGGAAAGTCTCGGCAGATCGCGGAGCGTTTCGCCGATAACGCGGCTCACTTCGGTGTTCGGCCAGTTCTCCGGCTTGGTCGCCAACTCGCGCGCATCAGTGCGATTCAACCGCGCGGCACACTCCTGCAAAATGTTTTTCCCAGAGTCCGCGCCCTCGCGTTCCTGCGGCAGATGGCGGAAATGTTTTGCGAGCTGATTGATCTGGAACAACACCGAACGCGGATTCTTGTCGTCGAGCAACACGAGATCGAAGACAGCAGGCGCGTGAGGCAGCAGGTTGTAGCGCGAACGGAACGTGATCGAGTTGTCCACGACTTCGAGGATGGCTTCGAGCACGCTCGGATTTTCTGATTGCGGCAGGCGCAACGTCGCATCAAGAAGCGTGCAAAGATAAACCGCGCGTTCGAGGCGCAAACCCATGTCGAGAAACCGCCACGCCTGCGCGCGCGTCATGTTCTCTCGCGCCAGCCCTTGGAACGCCGCCAGACTCAGCAGTGTCTGGCTCAAGACACCCACCGCGTCGCCCGCCAGCATCACGAGACTGGTGGTCGGCGTGGACAATCGCTCATTGAGCTGGCTGATTACGCGCCACATGTCGTTGGACGTGCGGTCGCGCACCAGCATGGCTAGTTGGTGCAACTTGTCCGCGATCAAACGCAAACTTCCCGGGCGATCGGGATCGAAAATCGCTGCGAGCAATTCTGCCTCGAACGCTTCCGCGCTTTGGCGTAGCTCGGGTTTATCCAGGATGCCGGGCAACTGGCCCTGCGTCTGGAGCGTCTGAAGCAACGGTACAATCAATGGCATCGCGCCACTCGCGCGTTCGGGATTGAAGCGTTGCAGCGAAGTCCGCAGCAAGCGCGCGGTGGCATCGGCGCGTTCCGAGTAGCGCCCGAGCCAGAAGAAATTATCCGCGAGCCGCGACGGCAGATTGTTTCCAGTGCGCCGCAGCTCGATATTTTTCCCCGGCGCGTGCAGCAACGTGTCTTCCTCAACCGGCGTTGTGGATGCAATCCAAGTGTCCTTGCTGCTGCCGCCAAGCTGCATCGAAATGAAACGTCCGCCGCCGTCCGGTGAAACGCGCGTCAACCCGCCGGGCATCACGCGGTAGCCATCGCCTGTCGCCACAAGGAATGCCCGCAAGCCGACAGGTTTGGGCACAAGTCCCTTTCCGTCCCACGACGGCGCGGTGGAAAGTTTCACGCGCTCCTGCGCAACGAACAGATCGGGATCAAATTCGATGTGGCGTTTGAGAGCTTCGCGTTCTTTTGCACTCAATGGTTTTTCTGGATCGGGCGTGGTCAGATGCGTGCGGAACGCAGGCTTCACGACGAGGCGGTCGAGATGTTCGAGCACGTATTTGCGCGCTGTCTCCTGACCGCACCACCACGTCGCCACCGACGGCAGTTTCAATTTTTCGCCGAGGATGTGCTTCGACAACCCCGGCAGGAACGACATGAACGCCGGGCTTTGCACGATGCCACTGCCGAGTGCGTTGGCAATGGTCACATTGCCCGCGCGCACCGCTTCGACCAAGCCGGGCACACCGAGGATCGAGTCGTTGCGCAATTCGAGCGGATCGCAAAAGTCGTCATCCACGCGGCGCAGGATCACGTCCACGCGTTCGAGTCCGCTAAGGGTTTTCAGGAAGACGTGGTTGTCGCGTACGGTGAGGTCTTGTCCCTCCACGAGCATGTAGCCGAGATAACGCGCCAGATACGCCTGTTCAAAATAGGTTTCATTGTGCGGCCCGGGCGTGAGCATCACGATGCGCGCTTTGTCCTGCTGGCGTGGCGCGAGTTGCAGCAACGAGTTTTGCACCTCGCGGAAAAATCCTGCGACGCGATGAATGTGATTGTCGCGGAACGGCTCGGGCAAAATGCGTGAAGTGGCGAGACGATTCGCCAGCGCGTAGCCCGCGCCGGTGGGAATCTGCGTGCGATCCGAGATCACCCACCAACGTCCGTCCGGCGAGCGCGCGAGGTCAGCCGCGTAGAAATGCAGAAACGTATCCGACGTGGCGCGGATGTTGTGGCAGGGTCGTAGGAAGTCCGGTTGCGCGAAAACCAACGCGGGCGAGAGCCAGCGCGAGCGGATGAGTTCCTGCGCGCCGTAGCAATCCACGAGAATTTTGTTGAGCAACGTCGCGCGCTGGATCAAGCCTGCTTCTAGTTCCTGCCATTCCTCAGGCGCGATGATGAACGGAATTGGATCAAGTTGCCATGGACGCTCCATGCCGCGCGGATCGCCATAGACGTTGTAAGTGATGCCTTGTTCGTGAACGAGCCGCTGGCAGGTGTCGGAGCGGCGTTTCAATTCCGGGGCGCTGAATTCTTCCAGCGCGCCGATCAGCTTCGAGTAGTGAGGGCGTGGCTTGCCGTCATCGGCCAGCAACTCGTCAAACGCCGCTTCGCTCGCTGGATAATTGGCGAGCAGGCTGGTGGGTGCGGGCTCAGCTTTTTCAGCGGCGTTGCTTTCCCCTCCCGTTGTGGATTGCGTCTGTGACTGGAACATTTGCGGCTTACTTTGTTTTTTCATCCTTCGGGGAGGTATAAAAGACAAAGACTTCGTCATCTATAAGGGCCTGCTCAAAATATCGCTTCCCTTCTGACTTCACTTTGTAGTCTTCCTCTGTCACCGGATATTGATCTTCCAAGGACAAAGAAACCCATCCGTGATTCTCAATCCACCCCTTCGCAATCAGGTAAGCATTCGTCTTGGTTTGATTTTTAATCCAGCATCCCACCATTGCTCCGCCATAAACTTTGTCATGTGCAAAAGTTGGATCTTGAGCGGCATCAATTATCAAATACTGCATCGGAATGCGCTCATGCTCGGAGTATTTTGTTTTGGACATACCAGACACTTCACCTCAGACATTGCGCAAATCCAGCGTGAAAGGAAAGTCGCCGTTCGGTATTTCTGGCGGCGGCGTGAACTTGCCCTGCTGATGACCGTGCCGGAAAAATCTTCCCAAGCGACGCGCCTCAGCCTCGTAGCTGTTCACCGGGAATTTGTCATGGCTCAATCCACCGGGATGCGCGACGTGATAAGTGCAGCCGCCGAGCGACCGTTTGTTCCACGTATCGTAGAGATCAAAGCGCAACGGCGCGTGAACGCCGATGGTCGGTTGCAAACATCCGGGCGGCTGCCACGCACGATAACGCACGCCCGCGACGCCCTCGCCGTTCGTGCCGGTCGGATGCAGCGGCACGCGATAGCCGTTGCAGGTGATCGCGAAACGATCGCCCGCCAGTCCGCGCGCCTTGACTTGCAGGCGTTCGAGCGAGCTGTCCACGTAACGCACCGTGCCGCCGCCGCCGGGTTCTTCGCCGAGGACGTGCCACGGTTCGAGCGCGGTGCGGAGTTCAATCTGCAAATCGCGTTGTTCCAGATCGCCGATGCGCGGGAAACGAAACTCGAAGTGCGGCGCAAACCAATCGAACTCGAACGGATACCCGGCATCGCGCAGATCGCGGACGACTTCGCGGAAGTCCGTCTCGCAAAAGTGTGGCAGCATCCACCGGTCATGGATGTCTGTGCCCCAGCGGACGAGATTGTTCGTGTAAGGTTCTTTCCAAAACTTCGAGACAAGGCCGCGCAGCAACAAATGTTGCGCAAGGCTCATTTGCGCGTGCGGTGGCATCTCGAACGCCCGCATCTCAACAAGACCGAGCCGCCCAGTGCTGCTTTCGGGCGCGAAGAGTTTATCAATCGAGAACTCCGCGCGATGCGTGTTGCCGCTGGAATCAATGAGCAGGTTGCGGAACAACCGGTCCGAAAGCCACGGCGGCGTGTAACCGAAGCGGCTGATGTTGCGGTCCAGTTCCTTGAACGCGATCTCGAGTTCGTAGAGCGAATCATTGCGCGCCTCGTCAATGCGCGGTGCTTGGGAGGTCGGGCCGACAAACAGCCCGCTGAACAGCCAGCTTAACGAGGGATGATTCTGCCAATACGAAAGCAGCGAGCGCAGCAGATCGGGCCGGCGCAACACCGGCGAGTCCGACGGTGTCTCGCCGCCGATGATGATGTGGTTGCCGCCGCCCGTGCCGGTGTGGCGACCGTCCACCATGAATTTTTCCGTGCCGAGCCGCGTCTGGCGCGCTTCCTCGTAAACCGTCGTCGTGCGCTCGACGAGTTCGTCCCAAGTCTTGCTCGGGTGCATGTTCACCTCGATGACGCCGGGATCGGGTGTGACGGCGAGCTTGTTCAGGCGCGGATCCTTGGGCGGCGTCTCGCCTTCGATGACGACCGGCGTACCAAGTTCGGTGACGGCGGTTTCGATGCCCGCGATGAGATCGAGATAATCTTCCGTCTTCTCGACCGGCGGCATGAAGATGTGCAGTCGTCCATCGCGCGGCTCAATGCAAAGCGCGGTGCGGATGATCCACGGCGCGCTCTGGCCGGGCGCGGGTTTGCGCAGCGGATTTTCATTCTCCTCAAGTTTTTGCGCGCGTTGACCGTGACCTTCACCGGGCAGCGTCGGCGCTGCGGCGCGACCGACGAAGCGTTGTTGATACGGAAATTCCTTGGGCAACTCCGGTAATTGCGGATTCGACGGGTCTTGCTGTCGCAGCCACGGAAAATCTTTTTCCGCCACCCATGGAATGGAATCCAGCGGCAGGCGCAAGCCCATCGGCGAATCGCCGGGGATGAGCCAGAGTGTGTCATCGTCGCGCAAAAACAACTGGCCGGTCATCCAGCCGTCGGTGACGCGCTTGATGGGAAGCGAGTAGCCAACGACCGAGCCAAGCCCTTGTTGAAAAATGCGCGCGATGCGTTCGCGTTCCTGCTTGTCCTTGAGGTTGGACTTTTCCGGCGTGACGTTCGACGGGAAGCGACGTTCCTTCCAAGTGTAATAAAAGGCGTCCTCGTAGGCCGGAATCAAATGTTTCGGGTCGCCGCCGACCAGTGACGCGATGCGCGCCAAAAGCTCCTTCGCATCCTTCGCGCCGTGGCCGTAGTTTTTCGATTCGTCTGCGATGAGCGAATCGTCTTTCCAGATCGGCACGCCGTCCTTGCGCCAATACGCGGCGAGCGCGTAACGCGGCAATGGTTCGCCGGGATACCACTTGCCCTGGCCGTAATGCAGCAGCGATCCGGGGGCGAATTTCTTGCGGAGCCGCTTGATGAGTTCGCCGGAAAGCGTGCGTTTCTTGTGCGAGACAGCAGTGAAATTCCATTCCGGGCCGTCAGGATCATCAATGGAAACAAACGTCGGCTCGCCACCCATCGTGAGGCGCACGTCGCCTTTCTTCAGATCGTCGTCAATGGCGTGGCCGAGGGATTCGATTTTTTTCCACTGCGCGTCTGTGTACGGCAGGGTGACGCGAGGCGATTCGTAAACGCGCGTCACATTCATCTCGTGACTGAATTCACACTCACACTTGTCCACACCGCCGCTGATCGGCGCGGCACTCGATGAATCGGGCGTGCAGGCGAGTGGGATGTGGCCTTCGCCAGCAAACAATCCGCTCGTGGGATCAAGCCCGATCCAACCACCACCGGGGAGATAAACTTCCGTCCACGCGTGGAGATCGGTGAAATCTTTTTCCGCGCCGCTCGGACCGTCGAGCGCTTTCACGTCGGCTTTGAGTTGAATCAGGTAACCGCTGACAAAGCGCGCGGCGAAACCACAGTGCCGTAACAACTGGCAGAGCAACCACGCCGAATCGCGGCACGAACCGCCAGCGAGCGTGAGCGTTTCCTCCGGGGTCTGCACGCCGGGTTCGAGCCGGATGGCGTATTTGATGTCCTTCCACAAGCGCTGATTGATCGCGACGAGAAAATCATTCGTGCGCGGCTTTTCAGCTTCCGGCATTTCCAGTCGCTGCTGTTTAGTGCGGCGCTTCACTTCGCCCAGTAAATCCCGCCTCACTTCGGTCAGATACTTCGTGAACTGCGGCGTGAGCCAGCATTTGCGCTGGAACGGCGCGAGTTCGTGGTCAATCGCGGGGTCGTAGGCAAAGGGAAATTTCTCCGCCTGCGGTTCGAGGAAGAAATCGAACGGATTGAACACCGCCATCTCGGCGACCAAATCCACTTCGACGCACAATTCGCGGGTCGGTTGATCGAAGACGAGTCGCGCCGCGAAATTCGCCTGCGGGTCTTGCACCCAGTTGATGAAATGTTTCTCCGGCGTGACTTTGAGCGAGTAACTGAGGATGCGAGTGCGCGAGTGCGGCGCGGGCCGCAAGCGCACGACCTGCGGGCCGAGATTGACCAGCCGGTCGTATTTGTAGTGCGTCTTGTGGTGAAGCGCGACGTGGATGGACATGATTTGTAAAACCGTTCAGACCTCGGCCTCTTGCCAATAGCGAATACGTTTATGAACATCCGTGTTAATTGAATGGTACGGTTGCGCGAGGTTGCCGGACGCAAAAAGTGTTTGGCGCATGTGCTCCGCGTCGTCTTCGCCGATGGCGTCGGTGAAGATCGGCAGTAGATAATCAATTCCCATGCGCGACGGCTTCATCAGCTTGGGATCGTAAAGCGCCGGGTGCATGGAGCGGGCGTGAATGAGTCCCCAGCGGTCGCGAAAGCGATTCGCATCGTAGCCCTCGACGTGAAAGCCTTTCGCCGTGTTGTATTGGAGAACAGAAACGGCGTTGTTGCGACCTTCGACGAGCAGGTTGACGGCTTCCGCGCCGAGTTGGGCGGCGTAAAAACGATCGAAGAGAATCGGGCGACCGCCGCGTTGCGTGTGCCCGACTTTACGGGTGAAGATGGCTTCCTTGGCAGAATCGCCGCGCCGATAGAGTTGAAAGTATTTGTCGCCGATCATCTGGATCAGCTTTGTGCGCAGCGCTTCGGCGGCGCCGCTCAGGACGACGTTGCCTGCCGGATCGGTGGATTTTGTTTCCGCGCCGAGTTCGCGGCCTTGTTCGTCCACAATGCCTTCACCGCAAACAATGACGACGTTCTTTTGGAGGTCATAAAGATGTTTGACGCGCTGCACGAGTAGTTCGAGGTCGGGCGCATGTTCGGGAACGAGAATGATGTCGGGGCGGCCATACGCGGTGCCGAGCGCGATGTAGCCGGAGTGCCGCCCCATGACTTCGATGATCGCGATGCGCCGATGACTTTCCGCCGTGGTGCGGATGCGCTCGACGCCTTGCGCGGAGACGAACACCGCCGTGGCATAGCCGGGCGTGGCGTAATTTACGATGTGATCGAGATCGAAGACGGCGTTGGAGGCAGCGCGTTTGTAGCGGAAGCCGGTTTTCTCGGAGGCATCGTTTGCGCGCACCCACTCGTCGGGCTCGCTGGGATAATTCAAGCCAAGGTCGTTATCAATGGTCTTCGGCGCGAGCACGACGGGGAATCGTTCCGCGAGTGGTTGCAGGCCGTTGAGCGTGCCGTCGCCGCCGATGCAGATAAGACCTTCGATGCCGAGCTTCTTCAGGCGCGAGGCGACCATGTCGAGGTCTTCTTTTTTTTCGGGATCAACAAAATCGCGCGATGAACCGATGAGCGTGCCGCCCTTCGTGGGGTCGAGTTCGGGAATCTCCTGGTAGAGCGGATTGAGATGGACGTGTGGGACGCGCGGATTGAAGAGGCAGTTGAAGCCCTTGATCAAGCCGACGATCTCGACCTTGAGTTTGTTGGCGCGCACGACCGCGCCGTGGATGGTGGCATTCAACGCGGGCGTGTCGCCGCCGGCGGTGAGAATCCCGATGCGTTTCATTTGTTGGGAGTTATGCGGCTAATGCGGCTACTGCTGTTGTTGTTCCTCTTGCTGCACGAAATGTTCTTCACCACCGGTATCGAATGCCTTGAAGATATAGGCGTTGAAGAGGGCCTCGCCGATATTGTTTAGCTTGAGTTGAACCTGATCGAGATAGTCATGCAACCCGGCATCGAAGACCTCCTCGATTGTGCAGAATTGCAGTTCCGCTGCAAACCGCCCGCCAAGTTTTTCCGCATCATTGGAGAAGCGCCCGTCGGAAACGCCGGAGATGCGACGCAATGAATCATTCAACCGCTCGACACAAAAGCGGATGGA
>JABFSR010000208.1 GCA_013140495.1 Verrucomicrobiota bacterium | reverse complement strand
AAAGAAAGCCAGCAGCAGACAGCCGAGAAAGATCGCGGTGGCAACGCCGTGGCCGGAAGCGAGCGCGGCGCGCACGACTTGCAGTTCGCTGAAAAACGGACCGAAGGGAGGCAAGGCCGTGACCGCAAACATGCCGGTGACAAAAATTGCCGCCGAGCGCGGCGTCAGCACCGACATGCCGCGCACGTCATTCATTGAAGCCGAACCCGCCGCGCGGCGGATGTTGCCTGCGCTCAGAAACAACGCGCCTTTGGTCAGGCCGTTGCTCCACACATGAAACAAAGCCGCCGCCACGCCCGCGCCGCCGATTGCCGCACCGACACACAGGATGCCCATGTGCTCGACACTGGAATACGCCAGCATCCGTTTGAAATCGCGCGTGCCCAAAAGAAACAGCGCCGCCACCAGCATGGAAAATAATCCGATGACCAGCAGCGTCCGGTCGGCAATTGGCCCTTCGCCAGCAGCACCGATGACCGAACGCACGCGCAGGATCGCGGTGAATGCCACCGTGGTGACACCGCCTGCGAGAATCGCCCCGACAATGCTGGGCGCCTCGCCGTAGGCGTCGGGCTTCCATGTGTGCATCGGAGCGAGACCCATTTTGGTGCCGTAACCGACAAGCAACAACACCCACGCGGTCAAAACCCACGGGCGCGACAAGCCCGCGCCTTGAGCAGTCAACGCGGTGAAGGTCAAATCACCCACCCCGCCGCCATGCAGTGAAGCGTAGCCCAGACAGAACGACCCGAGCAGCGACAACGCGATGCCCGTGCCGCCGACGAGCAGATATTTCCAAGTCGCTTCAAACGCGCGGGGCGTACCGTTGAAATGCAACAGCGGCACCGCTGCGAGCGTGACTCCTTCGGTCGCGATCCAGAGCAAACCCAAATGCCGGGCCTGATGCCCCGCGCTCAACAAACCAAGGATTGCGAGCAGCAACGCGACGAACACACGGTTGGGCCGTTCCGACCTGATGTTCAGGTAGGAAACCGCATAGGCGGCGCAGACCAGAAACAACAACGACACCGCCGGCAACACCGCCCGCGCAAGCGGATCAAAGCCGAGCCAGTCCCCCGGCGTAACCTCGGGCGGATTGATGAACAGCCAGAACGTCAGCACAACATGCACGAGTCCGAAGGCCGGCAGCAACCAGGGCCGCGTGCGATTGCTTGGCCACGCGGCGGCGATGGCCGCTCCCACCAAGGGCACGATGATGAGTAGAAGCGGGTTCATTCTCTGAGTGTGGTCAGCTTGCGGGTGTCGAGCGAATCGAAGGCGCGCTGGATGCGATCCACGATGATGCCAATGACGAACACGCCCACCGTCAGGTCGAGCAGAATGCCGGCTTCGACCAGCAGCGGCGTTGATTTGATGAGCAACAGGCCAAACAAATAAATGCCATTTTCCAAGATAAGATAACCGCAGACCTGCGAAATCGCCTTCGCCCGGCCGATGAGCAGAACAAATCCTGTCAGCACCGACGCCAACGCGCCCGGCACCAGCAGCGAACCCGCGTGTTCCGGCAACAGCGGCAATTGCCGCGCCAGCGCGACTGCGGCGATGGTTCCGCCCGCGCCCAGCAACAGCGACGGCACGAAGCCGATGAACGGCTCCATCTCGCGATCAATCTGCGCCGCCCGCATCGCCCGCCGCAACAGCATGGGAATCACAAATCCTTTGCCCGCCACCGTCGCCACGGCCACAAGACTCACGCGCCAGTCAAAATGGTCCTCCATCAACAACGGCATCAGGCCCAGCGCCATTCCTTGCAGCGACATCGCGCGGATCACCGCCGGCAACCGGCTGCTGCCCAGCGCCAGCAGGTTCAATCCCATCGCAAGCCCGATCAAAAAGTTCAGAGACTCATTCATTCCGCTCCGCCTTTCCACGCCATCAAGAGCGCAAACAAACACAACAGAAACGCCGTGGTCAGCAATAGCGGCACCCGGCGGAATGCCAGGCGCGCCAACAGTGATTCCACCAGTCCCACGCCGACGGTCACGACCATCACGCCCGCGAGCAATACGCCCGCAGCAGCAGCCGGTGAAAGTTTTCCGAGCGGCAGCACGGCCTCGGTCAGCAGCACCGCAAAGAACAGCAACTTGATCGCTGCCCCGTGCAAAATCACGGCCAACGGCGGCCCGCTGTGATCCAGCACCATGACTTCATGGATCATCGTCAGTTCCAGGTGCGTGTTCGGGTCATCGAACGGCACGCGACAATTCTCCGCCAGCAATACGGTGAACAAGCCCGCCGCCAGCAGCATCGCACCCGCGCCCGCCGCCGGGGCCAACATTGCCACGAGGGAAGTGCTCCCGCTCTGAACGCTCAGCGACAGCACCGCCGCGATAATGGCCGCTTCCGTCAGCACGGCATAACTAACTTCGCGCGCCGCGCCCATGCCCTCAAACGCGGAGCCGGTTTCCATCGCCGCCCACGCCGTGCAAAACCGCGCGAGCGCCAGCAGATAAACCATCAGCAGCACGTCGCCACGAAAACTCAGCACGGCTCCTGCGGGGCCGAGCGGCAAAAGCATCGCCGCTCCCAGCACCGCGATCCAACCAACGGCGGGACCGATCACAAATCCCGGCGATGCGAGCGTGCTTAACACCACGCCTTTGCGCCACAGCTTGGCGAGATCGTAGTAAAGTTGCAGCACCGGCGGTCCCCGTCGGCCCGCCACCCAGGCTTTCACCTTGTTGATGATGCCCGGCAGCAACGGCGCGAGCAGCAGCCAGATCGCGAGATGGAGAAGGACATCGAGGATCAAAATCATTGCGCACCTCCCAACATTACGAGAACACCCAATCCAATCAGTCCCACCACCAGATAAAGAATGTAGAACTGCAACCGTCCGTGCTGCAAACGGCGCACCGATGTGGACCCCCGCATGATGGCCACGCTGACCGGGCCGATGATTCGCTCCAGCACCGTTTCCGGAACGCGTTCCAAACGGATGGCCTCCGCCGGAAAGTTGCCATGCGGCCGGCGCAATTTTCGCTCCGGTTGCAGGACCCAACGAAACCATCCGCTCACGATTCCTGCAAACGACGCACTGGTATATTGCATCCGCACCGCCGGCATCGCGTAGCCGCAATCCCAAGTCGGACTGCGCCGCAGATCGGTGGCGTGCGCCTTCCGCCACAACCATGCCGCCGCCGTTGCCACCAGAATCGTCAATGCCACATGAACCAATCCCAGCGTGATCAACGGCGCAGGAACTTCCGGCGCGATCTCCACCGCACGCCAGCTTCCGACCGCGCGTGTTACCAGCGGCCAAATCAGAATGGGCGCCAAGCCGATCACCACGCACACCCCGGCCAGCGCCAGCATCGGCGCGCGCATGAAGTTTCCACATTCATGCGCCTGTTCGGCTGCCCGGGTGCGGGGCGAACCGAGAAATATCATCGCGCCCGCTTTCGCAAAACTCGCCATCGCAATCGCCCCGGCCATAGCGAGCATGATTGCCGCTGGCATTGCCGCCCACGCCGCTGTCCCCTTGCTTGTGGCCGCGTCGAAGAGTCCGAGATACACCAGCCATTCGCTGACAAATCCATTGAGCGGTGGCAGACTGGAAACTGCGACTGAACCCAGCAGGAACAGCCCGGTCGTCCACGGCATCGTACGCCACAACCCGCCCAGTTTGCTCATCTCCCGCGTGCCCGTGGCGTGCAGCACCGATCCGGCGCCAAAGAACAACAGCGCCTTGAACGCGCCGTGATTCCACACATGCAGCAAAGCCCCGGCCAGAGCCAACCGGCCCCAGGGAGCATCTCCATTCGTCACCGCGAGCAACGCACCGCCGACACCAATCAGAATGACTCCGATATTTTCCACCGAACAATACGCGAGCAATCGCTTGAGATCGTTTTGCGCAAACGCAAAAGCGATTCCCAGCAACGCACTCGTCGCGCCGATGCCGATCACCACTCCGCCTGCCTCCGCCGGTACCGGCAGCCAGCCGCTGAAACGCACGATGCCGTAGATGCCCATTTTGATCGCCACGCCCGACAGGATGGCCGAGACATGACTGGGCGCATTCGCGTGGGCCGAAGGCAGCCAGACATGCAACGGGAAGACGCCCGCCTTCACGCCGAAGCCCGCCAACGCGAGCCAGAACAAAGGAGTAAGCGCGGCCTGATCCTGCATCGGGTGCAAATCCCAACTGCCGGTCCGGGCCGCGAGCGTGCTGAAGAACGCGAACAAAAAGACCGTGCCGGTGTGCGACGCCACCAGATACAACCAGCCTGCCGCGCGCACCTCGCGGCGTTGCCGGTCCAGCGTGATAAGAAAGTAGGCGCAGACGGTAAACAGTTCCCACCCGATCAGAAAATGCAGACCGTTGGATGACACAAGCACCAGACCCATGCTCAAAACCAAACCGCTCCACCAGAGATGACCGCGTGGCGCGGAGGCCGGATAAGTTTCCTCCGACCAGTACTCCCGCGCATACACCGCCCCGGCGCCACCCACCACGCACAACAACGCGAGGAACAGCGCGCTGACTCCATCGAGGCGCAAATGGACGAGTTCGCCGCCGAGTGAAAACGCACTCCACCATTCCCAATCCGCGGCTCCAAACAACACCGACAGCGCCGCCGCCAAACCCGCAATCGCACCGGCCAATGTGAACGTCAGCCACGACCTTGCGAACCACGGCCCCGACACAATGCCCGCCATCAAAGCGCCGGCAGCGAGCAGCAGCAACGCTCCCGGAGTCATGATTTCACCTCCGGATTCGGCGCACTTGCCGTCAACTCATCAGATGAAGCCACAGCGGCAAAAATCTCCTCGTCCTTCGCGCCCTTTGTTAGCAGGTCGCGCAGCGGGCCGCGTGCAAGCAGGCGGCTCAAGCGCCCCAGCAGATCGAGATGCGCGCGCGGGGAAGGAGCGATGAAAAAGAGCAGGCGCGTGACCGGCACGCCATCGGGAACATTCTGGTCCACCGGCAGCTCATCTCGCAGAAGCAACAACGCCACCGTCCCGGAGTCACGGCCAAGCGTGATGCGGTTGCTTGGATGCGGCAGCGCAAAGCCCCCGCCAACCGGCGCCATGGTGACGCCACCTTGGGCGCGAAGCCGCTGGCCAAGCAGTTGGCGGACGGGTGGAGTTGCTCCGGGCAAAGCCATCACGATGCGTTCGAATATCGCCGGCACTTCTGCCGCCGCCACCTCCCGCCAGATGCCGCCGGCCCGCAACAACGGCCCGAGCCGCAGGCCGGCTCCGAGTGCGGAGGTTTCGGGAGCCAGAAAACCCGCCTGCGCCGCGAGACCGCGCTTGGCCGCCCATTCCGCCACCTGTGCCCGATCAAACAACAGCCGGCCGCGATCCGGCGTGTGCGGCAGACCTTCGTTGCGAATCCAGCCTTCCACGACGCTTTCCGAAACTCCGAACGACTCGGCAATTTGGATCAGATTCAGATACATGATTCAGGTCGTTATTTGTCCACTCCGATCAGCACCACGACCGCCAGTGCCGCCAGTCCCACCAACAGATAAAAAAGGTAAGCCTGCACGCGGCCATGTTGCAGGCTGCGGGCGGCCATCGAGAGTTGCATGATTACTCCACCCGCCGGTTCGACTGCGTATTTGAGCACCGTCTCCGGCGTGTGCTCTGCAAAACTCGCATGCGCCGGCAGCGTTTCCATGGGGCGATGTTCATGCCGCACGGGTCGCAAAATCCACGCAAACCATTCGGTGATGATGCTCGCAAACGAGCCCGCAGTGTATTGCATCCGGGGCGTCGGGGCAACGTATCCACAATCCCACGTCACGGCTCGCGCTAGGTGACCGCGTTTTACGCGTTTCCAAAACCAGACTGCCGCCACCAGCACGAGCACCGCCAGCGCCACATGAAACAAACTGAGTGCTCCGAGCGCAATAGGTGTCTCCGCGCCGGCCCAGATCGGATTCCAGACATCCACCGCCCGCACCACCGCAGGCCAGAAGACGACCGGGGCGAGACCGATCGCCACACACGCTGCTCCTAGCACGAGCATTGCGCCGCGCATGGCGGGGCCGCTTTCGTGCGCGTGCGCCGCGGCTTGCGAACGCGCGGTGCCGAGGAACACCACGCCGCAAACTTTCGCAAAACAAGCGAGCGCCAGTGCGCCCGTTATGCCAAGCAGAATCGCCGATGGAATCGCCGCCCATGCCGCCGCCCCATGCGCCATCGTGGCGTCGAACAATCCCAGATAGACGAGCCATTCGCTGACGAAGCCGTTGAGCGGTGGCAGTCCACAAATCGCCACCGCGCCGAGTGCGAAGAGCGACGCCGTCCACGGCATCGCCCGCCACAGCCCGCCGAGCCGGCTCATTTCGCGCGTGCCGGTGGCGTGAAGCACTGAACCGGCAGCGAAGAACAAAAGTGATTTGAACAGGCCGTGATTCCACACATGCAACAGCCCGCCCGCCAAGGCGAGCCGGCCCCACGGTGCGTTGCCGTGTTCCGCCGCCACGAGCGCAAAGCCGAGTCCGATGAGAATGATGCCGATGTTTTCCACGCTGTGGTATGCCAGCAGACGTTTGAGGTCGTGTTGTCCCAACGCAAAGGCAACCCCAAGCACGGCACTGGCCACGCCGAGCACCACCACCACCCACCCTGCCTCCGTTGGCACGGGCAGCCAGCCGCTGAATCGCACGAGTCCGTAGATGCCCATTTTGATGGTCACACCGGAGAGAATTGCCGAGACGTGGCTGGGCGCGTTGGCGTGCGCCGACGGCAGCCAGACGTGCAGCGGGAACAAACCGGCTTTGATGCCGAAGCCAACCAGCGCGAGCCAGAACAAAGGCGCAAGTTCCGCGCGATCGCGCATTGAACCCAGTTCCCAACTTCCCGTTCGCGCCGCGAGCAACGTGAAGAAAGCGAAGAGGCACAGCGCCGCGACGTGTGATGCCGCGAGATAAAGCCAGCCCGCCGCGCGAACTTCGGAACGCTGGCGATCCAGCGTGACGAGAAAATACGCGGCGAGGGTGAAAAGTTCCCACGCGATGAGAAAATGCAGGCCGTTGGTCGTGACGAGCACCAGTCCGAGGCACAGCAACATCAAACTCCACCAGACTCGTCCCATGTGAGCCGAACGCGGATGCGCGCGTTCCGTCCAATACTCGCGGCTATAAACCGCGCCCGCACCGCCGACCAATCCCAGTAGCGCCAGAAACAGTGCGCTCACCGCATCGAGCCTCAGATGCACGACTTCGCCGCCAACGATCAATTCGCTTCGCCAATCCCAGACCACGCCCGAAGTCAACGCCATCACCGCCCCGATAACACCCGCAAGAGTTCCAATGAGCAAGCTGCCCAGCCACCACTTCGGCGCACGCATTCCGGCCAGGATGCTCACCAGCATCCCAACACCAGAAATCGTGAGCAGAAGTTCAATCATGTTCGGTGCGCGGCCAAGAATCGTTTCATTGCAACGCCTCCCAGCACGGTGACCAGACCACCGTGAATAAGGAAGGAAAGCGTCCTTGGTTGCAGGCGCGCGGTTTCATGGGTTGGGTTTGCCGTCACCGCCGACAAGCGTAGTAACTTGTGCGGCCGGCGACAATGCGCGACTTCCTCCGATCGGCGTTTGCATGACCTCATTCGCGCGTTCCAACGCGCCGGTCAGCTCGCGGCGAACGGCTTCAAGTTTCTGCCGCTCCTGATGCAACGGGTCGGTTTCCAGCGCGGGCGGCAAGCCGAGAATGTCCCGTGCCCGTGCCAGCGCCGCGTCAATGTGCGGACAAACATTCTCCCGGCCAATCCGATCCAAGAAGCCTGCGTTCTCCATGACCAGGAGCGGCTGCGTGTGCGGCGCGCTGAGAATGAGGTGCTTGCCTTTCGCGCGCAGTTTGACGTGCAAATCTTCCAACGCTTGAAGACCCGTCGCGTCCATCGCCAGCACTTTGCGCACGCGCAGAATCAACACGTCCGGCTCTTGCTTGGCGCGCTTCAACTCATCGTCGAGCTTGTCCACCACGCCGAAAAAGAATGCCCCGAAGACACGGAAGATCAGCACGCCCTCCGGCACTTGCTTGCCCACGAGCGAATGATGCGAGCCTTCGGTTTCGGTGCTCTCATCCACGGCGGTGATCTGGGAGGTTTCCGAGACGCGCTTGACCATCAGCAATGCGGCGAGCACTACGCCCACTTCGACGGCCAGCGTCAAGTCGGCCAACACCGTCAACGCGAACGTCGCGAGAAATACCGACGAATCGCTGAACGGCCAGCGGCTCAGGCGCAGGAATTGTTTCCACGCGACCATCCGATATGCCGCGACCACCAGAATGGCGCTCAAAGCCGCCAGTGGAATGTGACTGACCAAGGGCGCAGCGGCGAGCAGCACGACTAAAAGTAAGAACGCGTGGATGAGGCCCGCCACGGGCGTGCGTCCCCCGGAACGCACATTGGCGATGGAACGGGCCACGCCCCCGGTGACTGGAATGCAACCAAAGAACGGGCCGGCGAAATTCGCGATGCCTTGCCCGACAAGTTCCTGATTGGAATCGTGGCGTTCATCCAACATTCCGTCCGTGACCACGCTGCATAAAAGCGCCTGCATCGCCACGAGCAGGGCGATGGTGAACGCGGGATGAATGAGTTCGGGCAAAACTGCGAAGTCCAAAGCGGGCACGTGCAACGCTGGCAGGCTGCGGGACATTTCCCCAAACTGCGATCCGATGGTGGCGATGTGCCAATGCTCTTGCAGCCCGAACACGCTGACGGCAACCGTGGCCAGCACCAACCCCACCATTGATCCCGGCACGAAGCTCGAAAGTTTCTTGGGCCACAGGCCAATCACCACAAGCGAGGCGACGGCCAGCGTCACCGTTGGCCCATGCACTCCGTCCAGGTGCGCGACCAGCAATTTTATTTTGCCCACAAAATCCACAGGTAGTTTCTCAACATTCAGTCCCAAGAAATTCTTTATCTGCGAACTCAGAATGAGAATCGCAATGCCTTTGGTGAAGGCACGGCTCACCGGATAGGGAATAAAGCGGATGACCGAACCCAAGCGCGCGAAGCCCATCACGCACAACATCACCCCGGCCATAGCCGTGCAAAGCACCAGTCCATCCGTCCCGAAGCGTTGCAGGATGCTGTAAGTGATGACCACGAACGCGCCCGTCGGCCCGCCAATCTGGACGCGCGAACCGCTCAACGCCGCGATAATGCCGCCACCGATGATCGCGGTAAAAAGTCCCTGCTCCGGTTTGGCTCCTGACGCGATGGCAAACGCCACCGACAAGGGAAACGCCATCACCATCACATTCAATCCGGCCCCGAAATCCCGTCGGAACAGCGCGCCGGAATAGTTCTTCAGCGTCTCGAATAATTTCGGTCGGAATGGAATCGTAATGTTCATCTCACAATAAATTTTCGGATGATCGGACGGGCTGCAGTCGAGTCATGGTATCGTCTTCTTGATCAAGCTCGCCGGGGAACTGGTTCGCAATTCGACTTGTTTCAGCACTTCAACCATCTGGAAAGTGTCTTGCGCCGC
Source organism: Verrucomicrobiota bacterium (assembly GCA_013140495.1). GTDB lineage: Bacteria > Verrucomicrobiota > Verrucomicrobiia > Limisphaerales > JADLHS01 > JADLHS01. The sequence continues at coordinate 347 of JABFSR010000208.1, read as the reverse complement.
GTGCAGTTGTCCCACGAGCCGATGATCCTTGGCCAGTCGCGCCAAGCCGGAAATGAGCAGCAGATATTGCGTCGAGTCCGTGGCGGGAACGGCCAGCAGAAACACCAGTCGCACCGCACCAACAGCTTTTGTTCCCCAACGCAATGGCTCATCACTGCGCCCCAACGAAAAAGAAACCTCTTTCAGGGCTGGCAACCGCGCGTGCGGAAACGCCATGCCCGCCTCCATATCCGTGCTCACCATGAATTCGCGATTCAGCGCCGCGTGATAGAACGGGAGCGAGTCCGGGATGCGCTGCTCCCGTTCTATCACGCGGCGCTGAATCGCGAATTCATGGTGAGCACGGA
>JABFSR010000009.1 GCA_013140495.1 Verrucomicrobiota bacterium | reverse complement strand
GTTTATAGCGGGCTTATCGCTGCCTATGTCCAGGGTGGAATGATCGGGCGTGTAGTGAAACGATTTGGCGAACCCAAGGTTATTGCCGGTAGTCTCGTGATCACGGCGATGAGTTTCGCAATGTTCCCATTCATCAAGGGCAGTGGCCTGCTATCATGGAAAATACTGACTCAGCCTGAAGGTCACGCGTGGTGGATGCTGCTCGGCGCACTGGCATTGCTTGCGATTGGTTCGAGCCTTACTCGGCCGCCATTGTTTGGGTTGCTTTCAAACCTGACTTCCTCTCATGAACAAGGAGTCACAATCGGTGTGGCACAAGGTGCGGGCAGTCTGGCGAGAATCATTGGCGTGTTTACAGCGCCGATCATACTGCTGGACGTATCCTCGCGGGCGCTATTCCTCAGCGCAGCGGCGGTGCTGGTAATGACGTGCGTGCTTGTCGTCCAAAAACTTTGCGTTGGAAGGATCAAAAACCCGGCGGTGGCCTAGGAAACCGCAGCTTCGTGCGTCCGGAGAAATTGTTGTGCTGCCGAATCTGCGAAACGAAGACCGGGCGCTGTAAGCCGGAAGCGATCTGATGTTTTCACCGCCCATCCGCGATTCACAAGTTCTTCCATGTCCGCAGCCCATTCGTTCCTAAGATCAAAACCCGTCGTCTGCAAAAACTCATCAAAGCCCCAGCCGATGTTCATGCGCAGACCAAACGCTGCAGTCTCCCCTGCCCTCGCAAGCGGCGGAAGTTCCTCGCGTGATTCGATGGCACGCATTCCTTTCTCCAACTGCTCGCAGTAAAGCTGCGTGTTGGACCAGTTCCTAGTCCGCACTCCACGCACGTAGCCGGTGGCGCTTGGCCCGAGTCCATGGAACGAACCTCCGCGCCAGTAGTTGACATTGTGCCGGCAGGCACGGGAAGGGATATTTCCAGTTCCGAGTTCCAGGTTCCGGGTTCCGGGTTGGGGAGTGTGTCGGGCGAAGTTGGCGATTTCGTATTGGGCCAGGCCACCAGATATGGCACGGGAAACAAGCTCCTCAAACATGTCGCAGGCCAGTTCTTCGTTCACGTCGAACTTGCCCGCATTCAATTGTGCGTAAAGCGGCGTGTCCTCCTCATAGATGACTTCGTAGCTGGAAAGATGTTCACTGCCGAGCGCAATGGCTTCGTCCAAAGTCGCGCGCCAGATGTCCATGGTTTGACCCGGAATCGCGAACATCAGATCAACATTTACATTGTCGAATCCTGCTTGGCGTAAAATATCGAACGACTTGAATACCATCTCGCGCGAGTGGACACGCCCGAGACGATCCAACAGCCTCTCATCAAGTGATTGCACGCCCATGGAAATGCGGTTCACCCCAAAGTCGCGAAGAAGCTTCGCTTTGTCTGCCGAGACTGTGGCAGGGTTGCATTCGACGGTGAACTCGTCAGCGCCAACCAGTCCATGCTGATGCATCGCACGAAGGATATGTTCCCATTGTCTGAGATTCAGCAACGAGGGAGTTCCACCGCCAAAGAAGATGGTGCGTGGTTTTAAGTCCGCAGCCACCAGTTCGATTTCACGAACGAGTGCTGACACGTAGCGCTGTATCAGTTCCCCGCTCGAAGCTTCGGAAAAAAACGCGCAGTAGGAACATTTCTGCGCGCAGAACGGCACATGTATGTAGAGGCCGCAAACCGGCGACGCGTTGGATGCTGACACGGGAGAAAGAATCTCCAACGGTCGCCTGAAAAGCGACTTTAATAAACTCTTCGCAGAAACCCGCGCGAGTCAAGCCCGTAGCGAACCATTACGCCTGAGCGCGCTGGACGTTCTGGGCTTTGAGGCCCTTGTCACTCGTGATGACTTCAAACGTGACTTCTTCCCCTTCGTTCAAGGTTTTGAAACCGCCGCCAATGATGGACGTATGATGCACGAACACGTCCTGCCCCGTCTCCTGAGCGATGAAACCGAATCCCTTTTTGTTGTCGAACCACTTTACTTTACCACTTGCCATAGTTTCTCTCCTGCGTTGCCCCACTCCTGAGTACCGGTTCTCCATAACAAGCTCCGGCTGCGTCCATGCGTGTGCTTCAGGGTTTGTGAAAAAGGCAACTGCGATGAGGATAGAAACAACATCTCAACAACGTCAAGTGGAGTTTCTTGCGAAAAATACGAGTGCACAACTCATTGCCAGATGGTTTGGAAACAGATCATTCCACCTGCAAAGCCCGCTCGATGAACTGCTCCAGATGCGTCAGGATGGCGGCGTCCGTCACCACGAGCGTGGCACCGGCCAGGCGTGCCGACTCTTGCAACGCCGTTTCAGCCTCGTCGGCAAAAGCAATCACCGGAACGTGCGCAGTGCCTGGATTGGCACGCAATGCAGCGATGGCCTTGCAGACATCGAGGCGTTCACAAACAAGATCAGCAAACACGAGCATTGGCCCGGACTCCTGCGCCGCAGCGGCAAGATCATCCCCTCCGGTCAATGGTTGTACACGATACTGGAGGTCTTGAAGCCGGTTCACCAACTGGCTGCCCGGCATGAGGTCTTCGTAAAAAATCAGGGCCAACGGTTGCGTCACACGTGCAATTTGAAATGGACGCGGGAAAAATGCAAAGCAATTAACCCCGGACAAGGGCCAAAAAACAAAAAGGCACTCCGGCTCCGGCCAGAGTGCCTGTTGAAATCCGAACGGGATTACTTGCTGCCGAGGATCGCGTCCTTGGCCGCCTTGGAAACGCGGAACTTCACGACGCGCTTCGGCGGGATGGTGACAACCTGGCCTTTTTTCGGGCCGAATTGGAGCGTCATCTGGCGCGAAGGACGGTTGACCAGAACGAGCTTGCCGAGACCGGGAAGCGTGAAAGTGTTCTTCGCATGCTTGTAGGCCAGCGCGGAAATGGTTTCCAACGCGAGGTTCGCCTGCTTCTTGCTGATTTCGACCTTGGTTGCGATTTCTGCCGCGAGCTGCGATTTCGTCAATGCTTTTGCCATAGTGTTTGTGTGTGTTGTTGTTTGTTAGTTAGTAAAAAAGTCGTTCGACTTGTGGCTATTAAAAACTTTCGCGCCCGGCGCGCAAGTACAATTTTCAATTTTTTATCGGCAAAATGAGGCTGGCAAGCACTCGCGCTGTTCTCGCAACACACCCTGCACGTTCTTCAAACCGGTATTCGCGGAGCCTTCTCAGAGTCTTCGACAGCAAACTTTGTCACAACCTTCAACTCGCAACTCGAATGAAACAAACCATGCGCTTGACTTGTCCGCGCATTTTTCCAACATCGCCCCGTGCCGCTTTTCACCATCCAGAACGATTTTCGTTACGACGTCGTCCGCAAGATTTTTGAGGGCGGCATGGGCATTGTCTATGAAGCCGAGCGGCGGGGCGCCAGAGAGTTTGTGAAGCGCGTCGCAATCAAGGTCGTGCGCTCCAGTTACGCGAGTCAGAAGATGTTTATCGAAAACTTCGTCGGAGAGGCGAAACTGGTCGCCGATTTGATTCACACAAACATCGTGCAGACCTACCACCTGGGCGAAGCCAACGGGGTATTCTTCATAGCAATGGAACTGATCCGGGGGGTCAACCTCGAACAATTTGCCACACAACTTGCCGACAAACGCCGCGTGCTGCCAAAGGAACTTGCCGTGTTTATCACCAGTCGGATCACGCGCGGACTGGCCTACGCACACGCCAAAACAGACAAGGACGGCAGGCCGCTCGGCATCGTGCATCGCGATGTCAGCTTCAAAAACATCATGATCGCTTTTGAAGGCGACGTGAAGCTTACCGACTTCGGCATCGCCAAGGCGCGCGGGTTCCTTACGGATCAGGAGGGCGAGGTGGTCGCAGGCAAGGCAGATTTTATGAGCCCCGAGCAGGCTGATTTCCAAATCACGGACAAACGCTCCGATCTTTTTTCAGTTGGCGTGGTTCTTACAAACCTGTTGCTCGGCAAAAACATTTTCAAAGGGGTGACTGCGGACGAATCCAGATCGCGAATCATGAAGATGCCGGTCCCGGATTTTCGTACGCTCGATCCACGCGTTGACGACCGGCTTAACGAGATTCTCCAGCGCTGTCTCTCCCGGGATGTCACCCAGCGCTACGCCACTGCTGATGAGTTGATGTACGATCTCGAGTATTACATCTACCACGGCGGTTACGGTCCAACCAACGAAACACTGGGCAAGTTCATCCGCGAACTTTTCGGCCAATTCACCCCGCGCACCATGAACACCGAACTGCAAGGCCAGACCGAGGTGCTGGAACAAACCACCCGCACCCACGCCAAGTCCTGATTTGCATGAAGCGTCCAACCTCCGGCCTTCGCCGGGCCGAAGCCAATTCTCGCCGCACAACGACCGGCCTCGCTGCCCGATCTAGCCAGCGCGATCAGTCCAGCTATGGCCCGGCAAAGGCCGGACAGATCGTCAAGCTCGGCCTGCTCCAACACGCCTGCTCCGCCGACCCGCAGGCGAATCTTAAGAAGACACTCACGCTCGCCGAACGCGCCGCAAGGCGGGGCGCGCAGATTATTTGTACACAGGAATTGTTTTGCTCCCAGTATTTCTGCCAGAGCGAAGATCACGAGAATTTCAAACTTGCCGAACCTGTTCCCGGCCCGAGCACGACGGCGTTTCAAAAGCTCGCGCGCAAATACAAGGTCGTTGTCGTGGCCTCGCTCTTCGAGAAACGCGCCGCCGGAGTTTACCACAACACGGCGGTGATCATTGATGCAGACGGCTCCGTGCTCGGCACCTACCGGAAAATGCACATTCCGGATGACCCGCTTTACTACGAGAAGTTTTACTTCACGCCCGGCGATCTCGGTTTCCGTTCATGGAAGACGCGTTACGGAACCATCGGCGTCCTCATCTGCTGGGATCAATGGTATCCTGAAGGCGCACGACTCACGGCAATGCAGGGCGCGCAGATATTGTTCTATCCGACCGCCATCGGCTGGCATCCGGGCGAGAAACGGCAGAACGGCGCGAAACAACATGGCGCGTGGGAACTCATCCAGCGCAGCCACGCCGTTGCCAACGGCTGCTACGTGGCTTCGGTGAACCGCATCGGCCACGAAATTATTTCCGGCGTGGGCGGCGACGGCATCGAATTCTGGGGACAAAGCTTCGTTGCAGACACGTACGGCCAAATCCTGACCAAAGCTGGCGTTGACGGGGAAGAAATCCTCATTGTGCCCGTTGATCTGGCGGAAGTGGATCAAACCCGCACACACTGGCCATTCCTGCGTGACCGGCGCATTGACGCCTACGAAGGCATTACCAAGCGGCTTATTGATTGACGTGAACCCAATGCCGGGTTCACGGGACAGTCTCTGAGAGATCGCTACAATTTGCCTGCGGAAGGTTTACAAGCCACGGGCGAACCATATTAGCCCTGTCCCTTGGCTCATACCACAACAACACGAGTCGTAGCCTACTTCTTTTCTGCCGGCTTGAAATCAGCCGGTGTGGTGGAGTTGAGTTGTTTCAACACCGCATCTGTGATGTCGGTATCGTCGCTTGCGTAAAAGACAACCGGTATGGCGCTGCCGGTTTCCGCCGACTTATTGATGACGAGCGTGTATCCGGCGGTGGTGGCCTTGGCTTTGATGACTTCCCGTATGTCCTTCAGAATACCCTCGATGCTGTTATCCTTTTGCTTCTTCATCCGTTCGGAGTTCGTGCTCAGAAACGTCTTGATCTCGTCGTCGCTTGCCTTGAGTTCCTGAAATTTGGTCTGCGCCACCTTCTTCCGCTTGTCACGTTCCTCGGAAGTCAAAGCCTGATCCTCTGCGGCGGTCACGAGCTTCTTGTATTCATCCTCGGACTTGCGGAACGATTCCTTCATGGCGTCGAGTTCCTTTTCCAGATCGGCATTACGCTCCTTCAGGGCTTCCTCAGCCTTCTGCTTTTTCCAATAGCCGTTAAAAACCCTGGACACGTCAACCGTGGCGATGCGGGTTTCAGCCTGAAGACTTGTTGCAAGCAGGATCATTCCTGTGAGCACCAAAACGAGCGATTTCATTTTTGTAATCATTTTCATAAAGAACCAAATCCGGTGGGCCGAGCCAATAACATTTTCGGGCAAACCATACACATCTGACAGCAAAAACAGCAGTCCGTTCAGTAGTTTCGTCAACTATTACGGCATTCGAAGGCGGAAAAAGTTTGGCGAGTTGGTCGCTCCCAGTGTCACCGAGTGTTGTGAATTCGTAAAAGACCGCGCCGTTGTCACGTTGACCCATGAGTTCGAGACCAGCAGGTTCGTGCTGGATTGCAACGCGAACTCCGAGGAAAATCCGGGCCACGAAACAATGATGTTGCTGGATGAAGTCGAAATGCCGAGTGTCGGTTCCTGAAGAATCTTGAACACGAAGGCATCGTTTTCCCCTGCCAGGGAGAACTGTCCTGGGTCGTTCGTAGGAAAGTTCGACGACGACGTTTCGCCGACCACGTAAGCATTGCCTGCTGGATCAAGGGTGATTCCGTAGCCCATGTCATCCTTTGACCCGCCAAAGTACGCCGAAAAATCGAGAGCCGTTCCGGCAGGGTTGAGTTTGGAAATAAATACATCCAAGCCACCGGAATTGGTTCCTCTTAAAAGACTGTTGGCGGCATTTGTCGGAAACCTCGTTGAGGTTGTAAGGCCAACAACCCATGCGCTGCCTGAAGCATCCACAGCAATGTCCCAACCCTCGTCGCGCCCCGCACCGCCGAACATGGCTGAATAGGAACGCGCACCAGTGGAATCAAGTTTCACAACTATCACATCGGCGACAATGCCGTTGCTGGCGACGCCGGATGGAAGATTGGTGCTGGATCGGAAAAAGTCGGGCGATTTTGTCGCACCTGTCACATAAACCGCCTGGTTGCTGTCCAGCGCAAGACGAAATCCGAAGTCGTCGTTGGTACCGCCAATGAATGTCGAATACACAAGCGAGTCGCTGTCGGGGTCAAGGCGAAGAACAAATGCGTCAAAAGCAGTCGAAGCGTTGGTCGTAGTGTTGAGAAAACTTTGAACTGCGTTGGTGACCGGAAAATTTGTTGAACTCGTATAGCCGGTTACAAAGACATTGCCAACAGCATTGGCGGCAATATCAGCCGCAACATCCTCATTTGTCCCGCCGAACAATGCCGAGTAGGTCAAATTTGTGTTTGGGATGTCGAATTTTGCGATGAACGCATCGCCGTTTCCGTTTTGGTTGGTGCGCGCCGTGTTCCGGGTCGGAAAGTTGGTTGAGAGGGTATAGCCTGTTACGTAAACATTTGTCTGCGCATCCAGTGCAATGCCATAAACGGCGTCAATCGCCCCGCCCCCGAGATAGGTCGAGAACAGAAGATTCGAGCCGGATGGGTCAAGTTTTGCGACGAACGCGTCCACGGGCTTTATTCCTGTGAATACATTTGCCTGGCCGCTGAGATTCGTAAACACCGCCGACCGCACGGGGAAATTCGTGGAATCAGTGTAGCCCGCAACATAGGCATTACCAGCACCATCCACCGCCAAAGCCAGTGCCGAGTCCGCCGTCTTCCCTCCAAGATAGGTAAAATAGTGGTACTGCCTAAACGAGTTGATCAATTTGGCAATGAAGACGTCGCCGTGCAGCGTCGTGCTCCCGGCAAGATTGGTTTGGAAAGCCGCAAGGTCGGGTATCACCTGTGACGACATCGTCTCACCGGCGAGATAAATGTCCCCGTTTGCATCCACAGCTACGGCCCAACCAATGTCCATTTGAGCGCCCCCGAAGAACGTCGAGTAACTCAAGACCGGATCAATGGTCAGCGGAAGTGACTGGTCGTATTCGCCGACTCGAAATTTCATCGTACGGTCATCCGCTAGGTAATAGCCGCCCTCGATTTCCTTCCTTATGCCTCGCACTGTCTGGTATATCTTTGGCTTGGGTTGACGGATTTCTTCATCGCCAAGAGTCAATACCAGTTCACCGTTTCGATTCACGCTAACCCGATCCGCACCAGTGAACCGCACCGTGATGTCTGACGGATCGGCGTGCGGCGAGATGACGAAATCATACTCAAGCTCCTTTTGGTTGCCGTAATGAACAACGGCAATGCCCGGATAAACATCCTCCACGCGCACGCACTCGAACAACGACACGCCCACCTGCCACTTCGCGGGATCGTTACCGATGAAATAGTTCACGCGTGCCGCCATTTCCTTTTCGCCGGAAACAACGGCTTGTGGATTCGCACCTACGAACTGAAGCCGGACCGAGCGGAATTGGGTCACACAGCCTGCGGGGACATCCACCGCAATTCGTTCCAAAGTGGCGTTGGAATTTCCATGCTTGCGGAGTGTCACCACCGCCTCCGTGGGTGAGATCAGAAACTGATACGCTGCGCCCCGCGCCATGAATCGTGTGCCGCCGTCCACCTGACCTCGATTGACTTCAAAGCAGAGCGGCATGTTGGAAGCAAGGGAAGAATGCACGGACTGCACTCTCGTTGAATCAACAGCCGTGGCATTGCCCAAACCCGCGACCATGACTACCAGCCCGGCAACCATTGACCGTACGAGCGCAATACTTCGGATGGCCTTTCGCACCGTCATCGAAATCCTGGTTGTTGATGTATATGTCATGTCAGAGCGGTCGCGAATAGCCTACACCAAACTGAAATTTCCCGGATGAGCCATTAAATTTGTCATGGTGAATGGGGATGCCGTAGTCCAGCCGCAACGGACCGATGGGCAAATTGAGCCGCAGGCCGATGCCCCAGTTGTCATTGAAGCCGGACGTGCCGAAATCATACGCGCGCTCGTTGACCTTGCCGATGTCGTAAAACAGCGCGATGCGCACGCCTCCCATGGTGTCCTTTTCAATGATCGGAACGCTGTATTCAAGCGAACCGAACCAGTAGCTGTTGCCTCCAACAGGTTCGTTGAAAAACTCGCCTGTGGGCGATCCATCTGCGTTCACCTTCGCTTCGCGCGGACTGGCGGAACGGTAACTGTAACCGCGCAACGTATTTTGTCCTCCAAGATACCAGCGGTCATAAAACGGAACCGAATCGCTTCCGAATCCATCTGCGACGCCTCCGCGGCCCACCACTTCAAGCACGTGTCCTTTGGGCATGTTGTCGAAATAAGAAAGCCCTTTGAAATACCACGCGGATTGAAGTTCGATCTTATAGAAATCCCGCACGCCGCCAAGCGCGCTTGTGGTGAGTTCGGTCTGCACTTCACTGCGCTGGCCGGAGTCAGGAAGATAATTACTGTTGCGTGTGTCCCATGCGAGTCCCGCTCCAAGGCGGGTTTGGAGTGACGCGCCGTTTTCATCAAGGATCGCGGAAGGCGCGTTTGGTGGTATGTACGAAGGGGTGCTGCCAGGAGGCCCTTGTCCGGAGTTCACTTCTTTCCAACCATGCACTGACTTGTCGAGATTGATGCCGACGTTCTCCAAGGTGTAACTCACGCTGCCGATGAGAAAGTCGCTTCCCAGGGTCTTGGCGAGACTCAACCGCATGCCGGAGCGCAACTCGTCATAGAGATTATGAAGGCTCTGGTAGTTCTTTTCCGTGTGATAAAGATCAACGCCAAGATCAAGTTTGCGATCCAGAAACCACGGCTCATGAAATGAAATCTGATAGTCCTGACGCTGGGTGCCGAGCTGGACGGCCAGACGAAGTTTCTGACCGGCACCATTGAAGTACGGCGGGTGAAACAGATCAAAGTTACCCCAGGTCGCTTCGGCAAACCCGACGATACCAGACTCGGAACTAAGCCCCGCACCAATCGTGAACTTCCCAGTTTCCTTTTCCTCAACATTTATGATCAGGTCTTTCCGGTTAAGCACACTCGTTGCCTCCGGCCGCGCCATCACCTTTCCCTGCGCGAAGTATCCCAGATTCTCAAGGCGTTGCTTGCTGATGTTGACGCGCGTCATGTCGAACAATTCACCCGGGGAGATCGCCAGTTCACGGCGGATGACCTTGTCCTTTGTTTTGGTGTTGCCACGGATCTCGATCTTTTCCACGAAGGACTTCTGCCCCTCGTCCACGTCGAACCGCAAATCCATCGTGCCGCTCTCGGTATTGGGAATCTTCCGCACATTGAGGCTGCGCTGGCCCAGCCCGACATCAATGTGTCCGCGCGAGTCATAGAAACTCTTCACAGCATCCAGGTCCTTGCTCAAACCAGACTCGGTGAAGGTATCGCCAGGCTTCATGCGGAAGTTGCGATTCAAATGATCCTTCTCAATCCACGCCGCGCGATCCGGCCCGCGCTTGGGAGCACGACCCGATTTGTAATCTGGACTGATCGCGTTGGTGGGAAGCATGGTCGTCCCCTGAAACGTCACTGCGCCGACCTTGTAAGGCTTGCCCTCAAATATCGTGATCTTCACCACCATTGAGTTCGGTTTTGGATTCTCGATCTTGATGTCTTGAATCTCGAAATCAATGTAACCCTTCTCTCGATAGAATTGTTTGAGCTTGTCCTGATCCTCCTCGAACTCGTCGTTCTTGAAATATCCCTTGCGCGTCAGCCACGACCACATGCCGTAACGGCGCGTCTTGATTTCCTTCCGGAGTTTGGAAACCGAAAATGCCTTCGCGCCGACAATCTCAACTGAGCGGATTTTAATCTTCGGACTTTCCGTGATCTTGATCGTGGCCGTGCCACGACCCGAGGTGTCATCTGACAGCGTCACCTTGTATTCCGCCTTCGTGCCCGGATAACCATTCTTTTGGTACAAGTCCTCGATGGCTTTGGTGTCAGAGAAAAGTTTTCGCTCGTCGAGAGGTTCGCCAACCTTGGAGGTGATTTTCTTTTTGATCTTCGAGAGGCTGAGTTTGTCATTGCCCTCGATCTTGATGTCCGTGAGACGCGGCTTGGCCTGGACAATGTAAACAAGCGCGATGCCGCCAGAATCCCGTTCTCGTGAGACACGGATGTTGTAGAACAAACCCATCGCGTAAAGATTGCGGACATCATCATCCACTGTAGCCGGAAGATAATCTTCACCAGCACGGGAGCGGATGTTTGCGCGGATGAGAGTCTCGCTGACATCGGCGGGGCCGATGTGCTTGATCTCTATCCGGGTGATCTTGTCAGTCACGGGCTGCGCCGTCGCCGCCGGCACAAGAGCCACCCACGCGCACAAGGCGCAAAGCCAAAGCATTGCTTTCATCGTGTGTCACTGCCCGGGCACATCGTCGTCGCTGACTTTGGCTGCGCTTTCAAATCGCGTGTATGGTTTTAGGAACGTCAAATGAACATCACCGGTCGGGCCATTACGTTGTTTGGCAATCAACAGGTTCACCGGCAAACCGTCCGCCTCATCTGCTGCGGGCGTGTCCTCGTCGTCGCTCGACGGCTTGTAAAGCAGACCAACCAGGTCGGCGTCCTGTTCAATCGAACCCGACTCGCGCAGGTCTGACAATCGCGGCTTGCGGTTCTTGTCCTTCTCAAGCTCGCGGTTCAACTGGCTCAACACAATCACAGGCACGCTCAGTTCTTTTGCCAGCGCCTTGATGCCGCTGGAAATCTCCGCAATTTCCTGCTGCCGATTCTCCTGCGCCCGGCGCGAAGTAGAATGAAGCAGTTGCAGGTAGTCAATCACGAAAAGCTTGATGCCGTGCTGCTGCCACATGCGCCGCGCACGTGCGCGAAGCTGCAAAATGGAAAGCCCGGGCGAGTCGTCAATGAACAACGGCGCCCCCGACAACCGCCCCGCCGTGTTCGTGAGCTTGGGAAAATCCGACTCCGTCATGAAGCCCTCGCGAATCTGGCGCAGGTTCACGCGTGCGTTCGAGCAGAGCGTGCGCAACACCAGCGACTCGGCGGTCATTTCCAGACTGAACACCCCCACCGGCACACGAACATTCAAGACGGCATGTTCGGCAATGCACATTGCGAGCGACGTCTTGCCCATCGAAGGCCGCGCCGCAATGACGATCATTTCGCCACCGTGCATCCCGTCTGTCATGCGATCCAGATCAGTAAAGCCCGTCGCCAATCCGCCAATCTCGCCCTGACGGTTGAAATACTTTTCAACCATGCCGATGGCGGTGTGGACGAGATTCTTCACCGGCTGCATCCCTCCCTCGGCGCGCGACTCGCTCATTTTTAGAATGTCCCGCTCCACTTCATCCAGCAACTGGTCAACTTCTCCCTGATGGTCGTACACGCGCGACACCACATCGGTGCAGGTGTGAATCATTTTTCGGAGCAACGCCTTTTCCTCTACGATGTCCACGTAGTAGGTCAGGTTCGCAGCGCTCGGGACGGAATCTTGAAGCGCGTTGAGATACGCGATGCCGCCGATCTGATCCAGAAGCTGGGAATCCTTGAGCCGCTGTTGAAGCGTGATGATGTCTATCGCGTCCCGCTTGTCATACATCTCAACCAGCGCGGAATAAATTGTCTGATGCCGCAGATCGTAGAAGACTTCCGCCCCGCCCTTGAGTTTTTCGATGCACTGACCCATGCACTCGTTCGGCGACAGCAACACGCATCCGAGCACCCCCTGCTCCGCCTCGTTCGAGTGTGGTGGCAGACGATCCACGCGTCCGACATCCAACGACGCCGGCTTGCGTCGGCGTGCCTTTTTCAAATCAGGCGCGGCCCCCGCGCTCTCGGAAACAGAATCAATCATGTCGTCAGCGGAACCGAACCCGGCCATGGACACAATGCGAAGTTCTTGGCTGCTGTTGACAGCTTACCCACAAAAAACTTTCGCGTGTCGTGTGTCGCGGATTCAATTCGCGGGTGCGGAGACTAACGGGCCTTGAAACGGAGTCGAACCAAAATGTAAAGGAGTCGTGAAGCGAATCGCTCCTTACTATTGACACAAGTTCCGCACAGGAGTAGAAGCACCTTTATGAACTTCTTCACCTCGCGGGAGGGCCAGCGATACGGGCCTTATCCGATCGAGTCGCTTTCAGAAATGGTCCGCAACAATCAGGTCGTTCCCACAGATTTAATTTTCATCGAGGGCGGATCAAACTGGAGAACGGTAGCCGAGCATCTTAAGGCTGATTCGCCACCACCGCTCCCCATGGGGACTAGGCCACTTCCCAAGGGCCCTCCACCGCTCCCGAAATCTTCACCGCCACACACCGGAACCCCGCCGCCGCTCCCTCCACAGGGACGGCTTGCTCGGCCCCGCACCGATGAGGCCTGCGCCGCCGCTGACGCGACACCTGCCATGAAGGAACTGGAGGACTCCGTGTTGAAGGGGGGACGGTTCGTGATCTTCCAATACTGTTTCTCGGTCATCGTGATGACATTCAAGCGGACTTCCTCCATCACCTTCCTGCGTGCGGATGAAGACGGATTCAAACCCGCGTTCTTCAATTCATTGATCTCCCTGTCGGTGGGATGGTGGGGCATTCCGTGGGGGCCGATCTGGACCCTCTCCACGGTTTTCAAGAACGCGTGGGGCGGGACGGACGTAACGAAGGAGGTGTTGACAGAACAACTGGGTGAGGCGCGCACGGCACAGATCATGGCTCAACGCCGGACCTTCAAACCGTGCGGATTGGGGATGCGTCTTTTTCGCTGTGGCTTGATCGGAGTGCCGGTGCTGCTGGTGTCGCTGGCTCTGATCCTCCCGGTATTCACTGCGATCAACAGGCGGGCCAACGGGCAGGGCAACACGAATACAAGGAGCAGGGAGGCGGGCGAATTCGCGGCTGCCAACCGGCAGATCAACACATACCGAGACACCGTTGCGCACGGAAATTCACCCAAAGCAACCGCCGCCGCCGCCGCGTTTGCGGAAAAGTTGAAACTGAGCCGCGCACTTCTGTTCGAGGGCGGCAAGAAGAACGGCCTTTCCATAACGCATCACGAGTTCCTGACCTATTGCGAATTGCGCGACTCCGGATGCGCCTTCATTGTTCATGTGCCTGAACTGCGACGGTTCGAGACGGATGCCAAAGAGTCGCTGGGCGCCCTCGCATGGGCCGCCGCACAGGACGCATTGCTGAAGCAGGGCATCACGAACGAAGGGATGCGCCTCACTATCGGATTGCGCGGTGTCATTCTCTACGACCGGGTGCTCATCGGGACACTGAAGACGAACGCGGAAAGTTCCGGCGTCGGGTTGACCGAAACAGTAGTGGGAAACAATCCGGAGCACCGGCTGTATCCCTTCTTCGAGACGGTTGCCGCCATCCCACAGTCTTCAACCAGCACGAACGATCCAGTCACCACGCCGGATCCGTAATGTAGCGGCAGACATTTTGCCTGTCGTGGAGACAAGCTGAAAGAGCGAAAGAAAGTCGCTACTCACTATCGACATAAATATTTACCACGTCATGAATCGTGGCGACCGATGTGAGCCGATCTTTCGCGCCCTCCGAATCCCCAACGGTGAGGGATGTTTTTCGCACAACCGCCTGCTCTGCCGCGCATGGAGCGGGTGGTTTCATTTAGACTGCCGGCGTTGTCTCTTGATTAGCCTCCGGCTCCAGCCACAATCGGACACATGAACGGAAGCCCCACATCGCTTGCGTCGCCGCTCGAAGTGCGCGGTGTCACCAAACTGTTTGGCGACTTCCGCGCGGTGGATGATGTCAGCTTCAGCCTGCCGGCGGGTTCAATCCATGGTTTCCTCGGTCCGAACGGCGCAGGCAAGACCACCACCATCCGGATGATCCTGGAGATCATCAAACCCACCAGCGGCAGCATCAATGTGCTCGGTCACGCCTCCGCGCTCGAAGTACGCCAGCGCATCGGCTATCTACCGGAAGAAAAAGGTTTGTACAAAAAGATGAAGTGCTGGGCGGTCATCGCCTACTTCGCCACTCTGAAAGGATTGAGCCGGAAAGCTGCCAAGCAACGCGCCTTCGAATTGCTTGAGCGATACGGCCTCAAGGATTTTGCCACGAAGCCCACCGAAGCTCTCTCCAAAGGGATGGGGCAAAAGGTGCAGATGCTTGCTTCCATCGCACACGATCCCGAGTTCGTGATTCTCGATGAACCATTCTCTGGTCTTGATCCCGTGAATCAACAGGTGATGGAAGACATCATCCGTGACATGGCAAAGCGCGGGCGCACGGTTCTGTTCTCCACACATGTCATGCAACATGCCGAGCGATTGTGCGACCGGATTTTGTTGATGGCCAAAGGGCGGAAGATTTTCGACGGCACGGTGGTGGAGGCGAAGCGGACAATTCCACGCCGCGTGCGCATTGAAACGGGGAACGACATCGCGCGTTTGCGGGAATTGAGTGAAGTGGTCTCCATCCGTGAGTTGGAAGCGACGAATGTGGCCGGCAGTCCGACCGCTGCGCATTGGGAATTGGAGATACGCGAGAACGCCGATCCGCAATCCATACTCCAGGCTTGTTTTGCGAGCGGCATCCGTTTGCGCAGTTTCAACCAATCCGACCCGACACTGCACGAGGTGTTCATGCGGTTGGTCGGCCCGGACGCGAAGGAGGCGACGTTCCGATGAAATACGCATTCCTGGTTGCCTGGCGCGAATACGCCGAGAACGCCAAGACGAGAGGGTTCTGGTTGGGCATGATTCTTGTGCCCACCATCATGTTCTTTTCCAGTCAGGTGCCGATCTGGTTGGAAAAAAAGGGCACGCCCACGCGATATTATGCTTTGGTGGACCAATCCGGCACGCTCGCTTCAGTAATTGAATCACGTCTGGAAAAACTTCACCAACGACAGGTGCTCTCCTCGATTGGCGAATACGCTGCAAAGTACGTCGAACCTTCGAGCACATTCAAAACGCCGCCGCCGTCGTCTGTGGAAACTTTTATGTCCTCGGGCGGCGCGAAGTCTTATCTGGAGCAACTCAGGCCAAATCTGAAACCCAGCGCGCCGGCATTCAAACCACCTCGACGTGCTTTCCAAGTCGCGACCTTGCCTGAAGGTGTCAACACGAACGCAGACCTTGCCACCATGATTGGCGGATTGAGACCATATCTCCGTGGCGAAAAGAGCGTTCAGGTGGATGGACAATGGGTAGCTCTGAGCGCCGCCATTCTGATTCCACGGGACATCGAGAGTTCGATTGTTCGCCCGCAAAACAAATCTGACCGACCGAAAGCTGGCATTGAATACTGGTCCGGCAATCTGGCGGACACCAAATTGCGTGACGAGGTTGAATCCTCCATCAACACAGAAATTCGGCGTCGCGAATATCTGAGTCGAGGCATGGATGCCGCCGCGATCCGCGAGGTGGAACAAACATTCGCGCCGTTCGCGAGCCTCAATCCGAAGAAGGAGGCCGGTCGGGAAGCAGTCAGCAAGACCGACATCATCAAGCAATGGGCACCCAGCGCCTTTGTCTATCTCTTGTGGGTTTCCATCTTCGCCATCGTCCAGATGCTGCTCACCAACATCATCGAGGAAAAATCGAATCGCATCATCGAGGTGTTGCTGTCGTCAGTGACGCCGGGCGAATTGATGATGGGGAAACTGATCGGCATCGGAGCCGTGGGGTTGACCATGGTGGGATCATGGATATGCGCGCTGTTTGGAATTCTCACCTGGAAAGCCGGCGCGGCTGGTGACGTCACCGGTCAGGTGCTTGAGGTTTTGAAATCCTCCAACCTCATCCCCATGTTCTCGGTTTATTTTCTCTTCGGCTTTGTCATGTATGCCGCTTTGATCCTGGCATTGGGCAGTGTTTGCAACACGTTGAAGGAGGCCCAAAGCTACATGGGCGTCATCACAATGGTCATGATGGTGCCGTTGATGACGATGACGTTCATCCCGAAAGACCCGAACGGTTTGCTCGCACGCGTGCTCTCCTGGATTCCCATCTACACGCCATTCACGATGATGAACCGTGTGATGGCAGATCCGCCCTGGGTGGATGTGGTCGGGACGCTCCTCCTGCTGATCGTCAGCACGACGATCTCCTTGTGGATGGCGGGAAAAGTCTTTCGCATCGGCATCCTGCGAACCGGTCAACCGCCGAAGCTTTTGGAAATGCTCCGTTGGCTGAGACGATAGGCTACCCGTGACGATCCCCAAATCGTCAGAGGAATGTGTGGCAGGGGAATAAGCTGACACACTGATAGAAGGAGGAACTTCCCGCCAACAGAAACGTCAACAGGCACGAAGACGCTGACGGAACAAAAATGAACACCTTCACTTAATCCTTGCCCCTTGATCCCTCATAGGGGCCTCCGCCGATGTGTTTTGTCCGATCCATAATCTATTTCCATCCGGATCGCTTATCCGAAATTCCGTGAGGCCGTAGAAGCTGACCGCCAGTTCCGGCACAGCCAGACCCTTCTCTCGAACTTGCTTGTGATACGCGACGACATCATCCGGATACAGATAGAGGATTGCGTCGCGAAACTTGCCGGGATGGGCGTTGATTGATTGATCCACCATCAAACGACATTCGTCGAAGCGGAGCATTGCCCAGCCCCATTCGTCATTTCTGTTCTCGACCTCGAAACCCAGCATCCCGCAGTAAAAGTCCACGCTTGCCGGCATGTTCTTGACCGGCAGCATGGGTATCAATCTGGTCATCTTCATAAAATTTCCGTTCGTGTTTCGATGCCTACAAACCTCCGGAAGGTTGCTCAACGAGAGTAATGTTCAAACCTTGAAGCTGTGAACCGGCCACCGTGAGCGCGGCCAGTTGCTCTGCGCCGAGCAGACCATGTTCCTTGAGAAAACGCCGGGCCTGCTCAAGGGACTTGACGTTGACCACCAACCCTCGGATTCCGTTCTTGTCCGCCTGGATCACGCGAATCGCCGGACCGGCTTCGACCGGCCAGACGCCTTGGGATGATACCTGAAGCGGGTTGAGGAGTTTCTGCCAATGCTCTTGCATTCGTTTCACATCTCTGGCGCCGTACACAATCTCTCTGATCGAGTGAACCGAGAGCGGACCACCGTCGCGCGACCGCAACTGCTCAAGTGAACGGCGTCTGCGCGCAGGCACGTCGTCTTCAAATTGGCAGAAAAAGACCTCGATGGTATCGCTAGACACATCCGGCAATCCGACCGTTGTCCAGCGCGTCGTGAACGATCCATCCGGCTGTTTCGACCGGAACGGCGCGGGCGCTCCATGTCGGATGCCCCGTGCGTCCAGTTCGGCAAGACTGATCCGCAGCGGCTCGGGTTCAAGTGCGAACCCTGTCCATCGAGATTTCACGGCGACTGCGGCTGCCTCAGAGTCCTTGATGATCTCCAGATTGACATTGCCCACCGCAACGCCACCGCTCGCAAAGCTGCCGTAGTCCGACATGGGCCAGGCCACCGGGAATTGGAACGTGTCCGACAGCAGCGCGAACAGTTCCTTGGCCTCGCTCGATGCGATCAGAATGTGGTCAATCTGCCTGACGATGTTCGTCGTCTGCCTTGGTGACTCAGGAGGCGTACACGCGATCGGCACGGCGCAGAAACCAACCGCTGCCATGACGAGGGCCGCCAATCGTTGGCCAGACATGGTGCTCAAACTCCTTTCGCGCATTTCAAGGCCCGATGATGCTGGGAGGGTCTGGTCAGTGTGGCTTTGGTTGTTGACGAAAGCGGTGTCTGCTCTCCGGGATGAGCGCGGGTTGCGAACCGGGTACGGAACACCGAGCCTAACCGCGCTTCGTTCACGGCAATTCCTTCAACCTGATCCGACGATACTCCATCTGGCCGCGATCACCTTCCAATCCGATCGGACCGGTCTCGGGAACCTTCAGCGCGGCTTCGAGCACTTCGCCATTGCAGGTACAATACGCGACACCGTTCGTCACGATGGCCATGATTTCGTTCCACTGTTGGGGACTGTATTGCGTGAGCGTTTTATACGGGCCGGCAAGGGGGTAATCGCGACATTGCAACTGGGGCTTGCGAATGAAGACTCCGCTGTCAGCGTTGGGCGTGGCGCGGAACTCGAGTTTGAGAACGAAGTCCTTTGGGAATTCCTTCGTCGTCCACATCTGCTGAACCTTCCGGCCTTCCGGCGGCGTTGTGACGATGATGCGTCCGTTCTTCGCCACGTAGCGACCGTCGCTGCTCGTCGTGTGACCATCAAAATTGTTTGTGCGATAACCCCAGCCCGTGAGGTCGCGTCCGTTGAACAAACTCACGAATCCATCTTCCGGGGTAAATGCGTCCAAAGCGGTGTCCATGAATCCGAGCGTGGCGAGAATTGGCCGCAACGCCGCCGCCCACTTGGCGTAAGCCGCGTCATTGAGGTGAAGCAGGTCAGGAAACTCCTCCTGCTTTGCATCGCCCTTGTCGTTCGCAAAAAGAGTCCAGGTCTCGATCAAGGTGACTTGCGCGTCACCTTTTACCGCAGCGGCGTAAAGTTGATTGACCTTCTTGATCTTGTCAGCAGGCCGTTTCATCGTTTCCGAACTTGGAAAAACCTGACAGAGGATGACGGGCATCTTTGGATTATGTTCCTTCAGCCTGGCGAGAATCAGTTTGAAGTTTCCTGCGATGACTTCGGGATCAGCCTGTTCTTCGAGATCGTTCGTGCCAATGAGAAGAACTATGGCGGCTGGTTTCAACGCGAGCACATCCTCTTCGAGCCGAATCAAGACTCCGCGCGTGGTATCGCCACTGATGCCGCGATTGGCAGTCTTCACGCCGGGAAACAATCCACGAAAATCATCACCCCAACCTTGCGTGATCGAATCGCCGAGGAATACAACCGCACCCTGATCTTGCTGTATACGCGCAACCCACGCGCTGCGCCGCTCCGTCCAAACCTGTTGAAACCAATCCGCACGCCGTAACGGACCCGCTCCGGGCAGACCATCATCAGTCGCCGGGAGCTTGAAGCGCACATCAGAAGATGTGGCTTGGTTGGTTTGTCCAACGGAAGCAGCAATCGAAATACTCAGACAGGCGATGAGCGAGATATTGTGGATCGAATTCATAGTTTGGATTTATGAATGTTCGACTCATGACAAACCGATGGCAAGAACGGATATATCACGCGTGGTGTGCAAACTCGACATGCGGTTTTGGAAGACTGACAATTGCAGCGCATGTTTCAAACACATCGCATTACCTCACTCGACCTGCCGGAGCTTGCACCGTATCGCACGCTCAAGCGCCCGCTCGAGCATCGGGAACAAGGCATCTTCGTGGCGGAGGGCGACAAGGTTGTGCACCGGCTGCTGGCGAGCGATCTGGAAGTTGTGTCCGTGCTCCTGCCAGACCATCGCCTCGGAGAATACGAACCGGCTCTGCATGCACGTCGTGAAACAATTCCTGTATTCGCCGTCACCGACCGCCGAGTGCTGGAAGAACTGATCGGCTTTGAAATGTTCCAAGGCGTTCTGGCGGTCGCGAAGACGCCACAGCCGCTCGCGCTGTCTGCCCTGCTGGGCCGAACAGCTTCGCCGCGACTATTCGTGGCGGCAGACAGTCTGACGAACGCGGAAAATATCGGACTGCTGGCGCGCAACTGCGCCGCGTTCGGTGCGCAGGCGTTGATCGTCGGCGAAACCTGCGCGAGCCCATTCCTGCGCCGGGCGGTGCGCAACTCCATGGGCACGATCTTTGAACTGCCTGTGATTGAATCTCGAAACCTCGCAGCATCGCTCGGCGAGTTGCGGGCGCACGGCGTGCGGTGCATTGCAGCGCATCCACACACGGATAAGCGCACCGTGTCGCTTGCCGACTTCACGAACGACTGTTGCATTGTATTCGGTGCGGAAGGTGGTGGGATTTCTCCATCTATTCTGGCCGAGTGTGACGAGGCCGCAGCCATCCCGATGGCAAACAATGTGGATTCCCTTAACGTGACCGGCGCGGCGGCGGTGTTTCTCTACGAAGCGCAACGGCAACGTCGGCCTGCTCCGACGAAGCTACCGTGAAGCGTTCGCTGGATTCTTCGATTGATCAACCAGCTTCAACACCCGCTTGATTTCCGTCGCCCGCATGAACACTTTCCAGCAAAGCTCCGTCCGGTGGTTCTCGATCATCGGCGCAATGGGTCCAACATCAATGCCAAGGTAGTTCTTGGAGTTCCAGCCGCGGGTCAAATTAAACGCGTCGTAAAATCCGCACGGCCCCCATAGCTCCGCTCCGTGCTTCTGATACATCTCCGCCAGACACGCGCGACTCTCGGTAGGAACATACGGCATGGACGACAACGCGGCTGTCGGTGCAATCGTGCCGTTGTCCGATGCACCAGGCTCGAACGCATTGTAGCCATCCGGACCGTTGCTGGCCGTCAAACCCCACAATGGCCCATAACCCTTGAAATCCTTTTGACGTGACGCAGCATAACGTACCTGAACGCGAGCCAGATTTCGGAAGTGATCAAAGTAAGTTTGGTCGCGGTATGAAATCCGATGTGGATCAAACCCGAGGTAGGAATAGTGCGTCCAAAACATAGGCGGCCCGGAATCACGCGCCAACTCCAGTGGAATTCCAAAGCGCGTGCGCGATTCCCCAAATTGTGGCGCATGCCAACCACGCCAATAATACTTTTGGGAAACAGCATGGGTCGGCGAAGCCATAGCAAGAAGGTAAACGATATGACACTCGTTGAAGCCCGTGATGCGATGGTTGATTTTCCACCCGCTCGTTGGCGACCAATGCCAGATCAACGCCGCGAGTTCGCCTTCGCCCCGGGCAAACCAATCCCACTCCACTCCGCGCCAAAGCTCATCCGCCCGCTGGCGAATCTCGGTTTCGACATCATTGTTCCGGTTGAAATACTCGCGCACGAACAGCGCTCCATGAATCAGATACGCTGTCTCGACAATGTCAGCACCGTCATCGTTCTTGAAGAACGGGATCACCTTGCCGGTTCGGCCATTCAGAAAATGCGGGAAGGCTCCGTGGAATTTTTCCGCTTTGTCAGACATGAAGCGCAATATCTTCAACACGCGTTCCGCCGCCTGCCGCCGAGTGATGAAATTCCGCTCCGCGCCAACGACGAGATTGAACAATCCCATCCCGCTGGCTCCCAGCGCGCAGAAGTCAGGAGGAAAATCCGTTCCTTCGCGGGCCAGGCCCGAAACGGGATGCGCGAAATCATAGAAGTAACGAACTCCGGCCTCTTGAACCTCTGTTAGCAGTCCATCCGCGTCAAAGGGTTTGGGACTTCCTTTGGTGACGGCGGACCAATCAGAAAACGAAATGGTCTTCGTGGCCTCGTTCGTTCGGGCGACGCGGACACGATAGATATACTCGCCCCCGGAACTCCCAACGAAGTCGCCGTGGAAGGGCCAGTCCGCAACGTGCCGCGTCAGCGTGGTGAACGGTCCATCAGGTTTGCTCGCGCGCTGAACCTCGAACCTTCCGCCCGCAGTGTCTGCGTTCCACAACAAGTCAACGCGAAGTTGGCGCGACAGGGTTTGCAAGCCTCCAGGCGGCGGAAGGTCAGCCGCCTTTGCATCCTCACCGACGCGAAACAGAGTGACCAGAATGCCCATCGTGAGGATTCTTGTGAGGGTGCCGGGCCGCTGCCGGGCGATCGGTGCGTAATGCAGTGTGTTCATCATGGCTTGGGACTGATTTCATGTCCGATCGTTTCCAGAGTAACCGGAAAATCCCCGCGCTCTCCCGGCCTGCGCAAGCGCGTGAACAATCCACGCCAGAAGCCCAGTCCGTAAAAAATGTGTGTCACAAGGATGAAAGGCAACGTGCAGACGCTACGCACAATCCCGCCTTGCGGAATCAACGCTGCCACCTGCAAGAGCAGCACGAACAAATAAGCCGCCAGCGGCAGCAGCGGCACCAACGGACGGCAAAGCAACAACGCAGGCAGCGCAACGAGATAGACGCAAAACAGCGGCGGGACAAAATTAAGTGCCGAGCCAAACGTTGGTGTGGTGCGAAACTGTTCCGCACGACCGCGACCGTAGTTCAGCAGCATCTTTACAAAAGCCTTCATCGTCCGACGTGGCCTGCGCCAGACGAAAAGCTCCGGATCGTAAAGCAGTTTGCCACCCTCGCGCTCGATGTTATCCATCAGAGCGTTTTCCTCGTTTGGATACAGCGCCTCATTGAACCCGCCGTGTCGTAACACCGTTTCGCGCCGGGCAAGCATGTTGCAAAGGATCAATTCCTTCTCACTCGTCGCCCGCACAACACCCACCTTCGCGTAACGCGCCCGACTCGGCCCAAACGCGATCCAGCTCGAAAGAACGAGCGAGAAGACCTGCTCCAAGAATGGCGCGTCCTCGGGACAAAGATTCGGCCCGCCGATCATCTGTACCTTTGGATCACGGAAATGCTCGACCGCTCGACGCACATTGCCAGGCAAAGCGAGTGAATCGTCATCGAGAAAATAAATCAGTTCACCCTTCGCTGCACGCAGCGCAGTATTGCGTTGCACGGACGGCTGTCTGCCACGCGCGAGAATGATTTCGAGTTTGTCCGCCGGATAATCCAGCGCACGCGCAGCCACCACCGCCGGCACGTCCGCCAGATCAGGGCGCGAAGGGATGATGACCGTCACACTCGGAAAACTTTCGCTCACGCCGCAAGGCTAGGAATGAACCGCGCGAGTTCAAAGGCGAAAGTGAAGAGTCCAGTCACTGCTCTGAAGCATCGCCGACAATTGACCTGGGTGAGGCGCACATGATGATTCCATTGATCAAACTATACAGACCGTAAAGGCCGGCCATAATGGTCAATGCAAAAAGTTTGATGTAGATGACGCCGATTCCCATGAAACCAAACCAGCTCACAATCGGAACGAGAATCAGCCCGACGCCAATACAGATTTTCCTGATGCCGTCGCTCCTGATCGTGGCGGCTCGTTCCTGAAACAACTCGTTGACGAGTTCGGTCGCCTCCTTTGCGCTGAATCCCTGCATCATCAGATACTTTGTGACCTCCTTGGGCGGATCGCCCCACAATATCTTCGCACGGGCCTCGTGCTGCGCTTGTTCAGGATCTTTTCGCCCGAGGTGCGACATCGCTTTGTGCGAGGTCACACCAGCAACCGGAGCGGCGCTGTAATTCGCTGCGTGCTGTGTTGGTGATGGATAATAACTTTGCTGTTCGACAACGAATGGGTCCGTCGGTTGTGCGGACACGCTCGATGCGATTAGCGTGTTGGCGGCTTCAGTTCCGTCAACGCCACAAGCCGGACACGTCACGGTGGAAGGCATCCGACCGCCGACAGGTTCTACATCGAACGCATAGTGCTGCCCACAGCTACACTCAATCTTGATCGTAGTCATAGTGTATGAACTGCCGCGAATTATTATCGCCAACTGACAACGTTATCCTTGTTCGCGCCTTCGTCTGGTTTCTTGTTCGGGTCAGCCTTCCCATCTGGCCCAAACGACCAAACCATGATGCGAGGTTGGGGCACGTTTGAAACTGGATAGGTTGTTTGGAAAACTTCAGCACCGGAGGCCCTAGGGTTTGTATTTCCGAACGGCGACTCAGCCTCGATCGAGTAGAAACTATCTCGACAATTTCCGTCACGGTTCAAGTCAATCGTTATGATGTAAGGATTCCCCCATGGATCACGATAGACACCGTCCAGCCCAACTCCGGGTGAATCTATGTCGGAAACGTTCTTTGCATTGAGCCACGCGTTTCGTTGAGGATTCAAGGCGTGTCCAACGTTGGGTGTTGGCCTGCCATCGCCAAATGCAACCGCATCCATGACGATGCTGATCAACTCCGAGTTGTTCGCTTCGATTGTGCCTCCGTTCGTTACAGTGGTCGTGGTTTTCGTTCCATAAGTTCCAAAGGTAAAATCTGACATGCCGGACTGCTCGGCATTGGTTGACACCGGCCAGTGATTGTAAGTGGACTCGTAAGATTTGATCGCCATCGCGATTTGGGACATTTCAACTTGGGCTTTTCGCTTTCGAACAATTACTCCCCGCCCAGGTGATTCAGGAAACAACAACCCCAAGAGGATAACGATGATCACAATAAATAGGAGCCCCTCCACCAGCGTCAGGCCAGCACGCCGACGTCGCCTCGGAAGGAAGTTGGATGCTTTTGGACGGCCCATAGATTTTTCAGATGCCCATCGTTTGCCGGTGAATCCGATGATTGTCTTGGAACAAGGAAAACATTTGCCATTGATCGCATTCGTTCAAGCAGATTTTCCAGCAATATACATTGCCAGTTGTCAGCAGTCGGTAGTCAGTGGCAGACTGCGCACGCAATGGCTACTGACCACGGACTACGGACCACCCACTCGCTACGTGTTGCCGTCCTCGGCACAGGATCGCTCGGCAAGGAACACGTCCGCATTTACGCCGAGCTGGCCGCCGTCAGGCAGGTTGAACTCGTCGGCATCTTCGATTCCCACGCCGAAACCGCCCGCAAGATCGCCTCGAAATACAATGTCCGCGCCTTCAACTCCGTGGCCGAAGCTGCTGCTGCCGCAGATGCGGTCAACATCGTCACACCCACGACGACGCATTACGAACTCGCCAGGATTTTACTGGCTCAAGGCAAACACGTCCTCGTGGAGAAACCCATGACCGACAACACAGCCCAGGCAGCCGAACTGGTTGAACTCGCCCAGCGCAACAACTGCGTCCTCCAAGTCGGCCACGTCGAGCGGTTCAATCCTGTTTTCAAATATCTCGAATCGGCTGCCCCACAACCACGCTTCATCGAAACACATCGGTTGTCCCCCTACCCTGCCCGCTCCACAGACATCGGTGTGGTGCTCGACCTGATGATTCACGATCTGGACGTGGTGCTCGCGTTTGTAAAATCGCCGGTGACATCTGTGGATGGCGTCGGAATTCCCGTGTTGAGCAAGTCTGAGGACATCGCCAACGCGCGGCTGCGTTTTGCCAACGGCTGCGTCGCCAACCTGACGGCCAGCCGTGTCAGTCCGGAACGGATGCGAAAGATCCGCGTGTTCAGCGGTGGCGACACGCCCAGCTACATCTCGCTCGACTACCGTGCGCAGGAGGGATTCATCTACCGCATCGCCCGCGACGGCGAGGAGGAAAGCTCCATCCTGAAAAAGGTTCTCGCCGCGAAACTTGGCGTGGGCAGGGACTCAACCATCGTGAGCGAGTTCGGCGGCAAACGCATCGTGCGCGAACCCGTGCCGATCGCAAAAGACGAACCGCTCAAATTGGAACTGCAACACTTCGTCGAATGTGTGCGCGAAAAACAAACACCGATGGTCAGCGGCGAATCCGCCAAACGCGCGCTGGATCTGGCGTTTGAGATCACGAGGCAGGTTCAGCAGAGCAAATGAGTAACGATAACATTTTCCGTCGCCCGTTGACCACTCGGACCACGAAATGGGCCGGAGCGGTAGCAGGTTGGTTGGTCAAAAGACGCGTTCAGCCGAACACGATTTCGGTGTTGAGCATGGCTTTCGCCGCGTTGGCGGGTGGGGCGATGATCTGGGCCGGCAAGGAAGGTTTTGGTGCACGCGTGTGGCTGTTTCTCTTTGCGGCGGCGGGGATTCAACTTCGCCTCGCGTGCAACATGTTCGATGGCATGGTGGCGGTAGAGGGCGGATTCAAAACGAAGTCGGGCGAGATTTACAACGAACTGCCCGATCGGTTCGCGGACGTTTTTATTCTGGCGGGCTCGGGTTATTCGATGCCGTCGTCGCCATGGTTGCAGACGCTCGGTTGGATGGCTGCGGCGCTGGCGGTCATCACAGCGTATGTGCGAGCGATGGGTGTGGCGGCTGGTGCGGGGCAATATTTTCTCGGTCCGATGGCCAAGCCGCATCGTATGGCTACGCTGACGGTAACCTGTCTGGCCTTAGTCGGGTTGAACATCTTCAAGAGCGAATTCGATCTGATGCAGATCGCGCTGATCGTGATTTGCGCGGGTTGTCTGGTGACGATCGCGCGGCGGTTGGTTCGCATCGTGCGCGACTTGGAATCCAAATGACTGGATTGATGGTATTTCTGGCCAAGCTGATCAGCGGCGCAAACGCCCGCTGGCTCGGTTGCGTGCCTGACACGCGACAACGGATTTACTTCGCGAACCACACGAGCAATCTCGACGCGCTGGTGCTGTGGGCCGTATTACCGGCGGAGGTGCGGGCGTTGACGCGGCCCGTGGCGGCGCGGGATTATTGGAGCACGGCGATTCGGCGTTATATTGCGGATAAAATCTTTCACGCAATCCTGATCGAACGCAAGAAGCCAACGGCGCGAGATAATCCCATCGAACAGATTCTAGCCGCGATGGGGAACGAGAAGTCCATCATCATTTTTCCCGAGGGAGGGCGGCAAACAGCAGACGAACCAGTAGCGTTCAAGAGTGGTCTGTATCATCTCGCACGGAAACGTCCCGACGTGGAACTGATTCCCGTGTTGATGGATAACTTGAACCGGATTTTGCCGAAGGGCGAAGTGTTCCCCGTGCCATTGATCGGGCATGTGACGTTTGGGGCGCCGCTCAAGTTGTTACCGGAAGAAACCAAACCTGCGTTCCTAGGACGCGCGCGGGCGGAAGTGATGCGCCTGCACTATCTGTGAAACTCAAGTTTGACAACGAAATATTCTGGCTCGTGGGCGGCGTGCTGGCGCTGCTGTTAATCGCCACGGTCATCGGGCAATGGTTGCGACTGCGTGTCAAAAGCGAGGGGGGGCAGAAGACGATTGTAAATCTCAATGCGCGCACGAAGGCGTGGTGGTTCATGGTGGCTGTCTTCATGGCGGCAATGGCCACGGGTGGCATTGGGTCTGTGATTTTGTTCGGATTGATGTCGTTCCTTGCATTGCGTGAATTCATCACGCTGACGCCGACGCGGATTGGAGATCATCGCACGTTGTTCTGGGTGTTCTTTCTCATCACGCCGCTGCAATACTATTTGGTGGCGACGAATTGGTATGGGTTGTTCGTCATTTTGATTCCCGTGTATGCGTTTCTATTCGTGCCGTTGCGCAGTGCGATGCGCGGTGATTGCGAGCGGTTTCTTGAGCGCACTGCGAAGATTCAATGGGGCTTGATGGTCTGCGTATATTGCGTGAGTCACGCACCGGGGTTGTTGTTTCTGAACATCCCTGGCTACGAGGGCGAAAACGGGAAACTGCTGTTTTATTTCGTGTGCATCGCGCAGCTCAGCGACGTGCTGCAATACGTCTGGGGGAAAACGCTGGGCCGACACAAGATCGCACCACACGTGAGCCCGAACAAAACGTGGGAAGGTTTTCTCGGTGGCGTGGCGACGGCGGTTGGGATCGGCGCGGCCCTGTGGTGGGCGACGCCTTTCACCCCGTGGCAATCAGCTGGAATGTCACTGGCGATCACGTTCATGGGATTTACGGGTGGCCTCGTGATGTCGGCGATCAAGCGCGATCGCGGCGTGAAAGATTACGGGACGTTGATCGAGGGACATGGCGGCGTGATGGACCGGATTGATTCGATTTGCTTTGCGGCACCGGTGTTCTATCACCTGACACGGTATTACTTCACGTGAAACCATTGACCTTCATGCTCATCGCCGGCGAGGCCAGCGGCGATCAACTCGCCGCGGAACTTGTTGGCGCGTTGCGTGAAAGGGTTATCGCACGCTCGATGGATTCAACGTCCGATGCGCAGCCTCTTCGCACGGCACTTGCACCAAGATTCTTTGGAGCTGGTGGACCACGTATGGCTGCGGCGGGCGTGGAACTGGCGTTCGATATGACCAAGCACTCGGTCATTGGTATTTCAGAAGTGCTGAAGAACTATTCAAAATATCGCCGCCTCTTCAAACAACTCCTTCGGCTCGCCATTGAAAGGCAACCGGACGTGATCATCGGAGTGGATTACGGCGGATTCAATCTGCGCTTTGGCAAGGCCATCAAGAACTACGTGCGACGGCATCGCAAGGAATTCGCGCCTTGGGATCCCAAGATCGTCCAGTTTGTTTCGCCGCAGGTGTGGGCGTCGAGACCAGGCAGGGCCTATTCATTGGCGGATAATTACGATCTGCTGTTAAGCATCTTCCCATTCGAGAAGGACTGGTATGCGAAGCGCGTACCGAAACTGCGTGTGGAGTTTGTCGGGCATCCGATGGTGGGAAGGTTTTCTGTCCGGAGTCCGGAGTCCAATGCTCCGGGTACTCCGCCTTTCGTGCTGTTGCTGCCGGGAAGTCGCGCTGACGAAGTGCGCCGACACTGGCCGGTGGTCACAAGCGCGTTTGAATTGTTGCGACGCGAGTTACCGACGCTACGTGGCAAAATGATTCTGCCCTCTCAATCATTGGCGGACTCGGTGAAGCCACTGGGTCTGCCGCTGGGTCTGGAAATTCAAGTCGGCGGATTGACCGACGCTCTCGCCGCAGCGGACCTGGCCATCACCAAGTCCGGCACCATCACCATGGAGTGCGCGACGTTTGGCGTGCCCGCTGTCGTGTTCTACAAAACTTCCTGGCCGACGTATTTCATCGGCAAACAAATCATCAGCGTAAAGTATCTCGCAATGCCGAACCTGCTCGCCGGCGAGGAAATCTTTCCGGAATTCATCCAGCACGAAGCGACGGTAGAAAACATTTCACACGCGGCCCTCGAACTTTTGCAAGACGGGCCGCGTCGAGCGGTGGTGAAAGCAAAGCTCGTCCAAGTCATCAATTCGCTTGGCGGGCCCGGCGCTACCGGACGCGCGGCTGACGCAATCACGAGTCTCCTCCCATGAAAGACCTCACAAGTTCAGCGTGGATCAAGGTGAAGGGTATCCTGTTCCTGCTGCTTGGAATTGCAACGGCGGCGTTGCTGATTATGGAACAACCGACGTGGAAGGTTGCCGGCTTGCTCGCGCTGGTCATCTGGTGCTTCTGCCGGTTCTACTACTTTGCGTTCTACGTCATCGAGAAATACGTTGACCCCGGCTACAAGTTTTCCGGGTTGATCTCGTTCGTGCGCCATTTGTGCAAACGTGAACGGAAGAAGTAAGCAGAGTCACGCTTAGGTGGTTTTCTTTTTCTCCAGGATGCTTGTCGCCCGCGCGAGCGCTTCATCCATGTCCGCGCAAATGTTTGGCTCGCCAATTTTCTCGATAAGGCCCGCCCGCGTAAGTGCGAAGTAGGGTTGGGAGTGCGGCCCGCAAAGAATCAGGTCCTTCTTTCGTGCGCGCAATTTCTCCAGCAAATCCTCAAGCGAATCCAGGCCCGTGGCGTCAATGACCAGCACATCGCGCATCCGCAAAATCAGCACATCCGGCAGTCCTCCTCCGGCTCGCAACAACGATGTTTCCAACTTGTCCGCAGCACCAAAAAAGAAAGCGCCAAACACGCGGAAGACCATCACACCATCGGGGATGTTCTTTCCGACTGCCGTCTGCCCGGGCGCATTCGCGTGCGTGACCTCGTCCTCCGCACTGACCTGAGTGGCATCAGAAAGTCGTTTGACGAGCAATGCCGACGCAAGAATCAGCGACGCGCCAACGGCCACCGGCAAATCCGTGATCACCGTCAGAACGAATGCACATAGAAACACTGCCACGTCACTCTTCGGCCAATGGCCGAGACGGGCGAACTGATGCCACTCACCCATTCGCAATGCGACAACCACCAATACGCCGCTCAACGCCGCGAGCGGAATATGTTTCGCCAGCGGTGCTGCGAGCACGAGCACCAGCAGCAACGTGATCGCGTGAATTATTCCCGCCACGGGTGTTCGCGCTCCGTTACGAACGTTTGTGGCAGTACGCGCAAGAACTCCGGTGGCGGGCATTCCCCCAAACAAACCGCACACAATGTTTGCAATGCCCTGAGCCATGAGTTCCTGGTTCGAATCGTGCCGGTCGTCAATCATGCCGTCGGCAACCACCGCGCACAGCAGGGATTCAATCGCCCCAAGCACCGCCACCGTGAGAGCCGCCGGCAACAACGCGCGCCACGCGTCGTAACCGAGCGATGGCCAGCGTGGCAAGGGCAAGCCGCGCGGCATCTCGCCGAATTGCGTATAAAGCGTTTCGATGCCGAAGCGGTCGTAGAGATGAAAGAACGCTGAGGCTGCAGCCGCGACAACGATGACAACAATTGAACCCGGCAGACGCCGCCCGAGATGCTTCGGCCAGAACCAGATGATGAGTGTTGAAACTGCAGCCAGCATGACGGTCGGCCAATTCGGAGCAAAATGAGTCACCAGCGTTTCAATTTTTCCGACGAAGTCCGATGGGAGTTTGGTTTGCAGTCCAAGGAAGTCACGGAGCTGGGTGCTCAAGATGATGATCGCAATGCCGCTGGTGAATCCGGTGACTACCGGATACGGGATGTATTTGATCATCACCCCCATTTTCGTTGCGCCCAGCGCAAAGAGGATCACTCCTGCGACCAGCGCACAAATAACCAGCCCCTGCGGCCCATGCACCAGCACGATGGGCGCGAGCAACGGCACGAACGCACCTGCAGGACCACCGATCTGCACCCGCGAACCACCGAGGACCGAAATCAAAAAACCGCCGATGATGGCGGTGAAGATGCCGACCTCCGGCTTCAGTCCCGAGGCGATGGCCAGCGCCATCGCCAGAGGCAATGCAACGACGCCGACGGTGATCCCGGCGGCCAGATCGGCGCTGAAATCACCGCGCGAATAGTTTTTGATCGCGTCGGCGAGTTTGGGTCGAAAGAAAAAAGGCGGCTTCGAGGTATCAGTTGTCACACATTCACCGACGCGGGCAGCGCGCCGGACAACTTCATCTTGAACCTGCGCCGCGACAATTCAATGAGATTTTTGCGCACTCCCAAGTATCAATGCGGATTGTACTGAAAGGAACGAGCTGTAACATCAGACATGATTTTTGCGGAATCACTCTCGATCATTGGTTTTCGCTTTGACCGCACGGCGAGTGTTCGTGAGACTGCTTTCACATGACAGAGTTTTCCAGATTTGATCAGGCCATCCGCAAATTCGACGAGGCGAATTCGCGCGACCCGAATACGGAAACTGTCAACGGCCAACCCCAGCCGCGCGAACTTATCTATGCCGGCCGACTGACGGACTGGGTGATGCAATTGAATCCGAGCGCCTCCGAAGCCCTGCGCCTTGCCGCGCGTTGCCAGCACATCTGCCGATGGGAAATCCCGCGCAATTCCTACCCGATGACCAAGCCCGGCTATTTGCTGTGGCGCGCAGATTTGAAAAAGTTTCACGCTCAAAAGGCGGGTGAAATCCTTAAGGAAGCTGGCTACGACGACGAAACCATACGCCAGGTTCAGGAGTTGAATCTTAAGAAACACATTTCCACCGACGCCGAATGTCAGACGCTGGAGGACGCCCTATGCCTGATCTTCCTCCAACACCAACTCGCACCGCTCGCCGCCAGGTCTGACGATGAGAAGATGATCAATGCGCTGCAAAAGTCCTGGAAAAAGATGTCAGCGCAAGGCCGTGCCGAGGCGTTGAA
Organism: Verrucomicrobiota bacterium; assembly: GCA_013140495.1. Lineage (GTDB taxonomy): Bacteria > Verrucomicrobiota > Verrucomicrobiia > Limisphaerales > JADLHS01 > JADLHS01. The sequence continues at coordinate 10,410 of JABFSR010000009.1, read as the reverse complement.
GCTGAACTACGGCGCTCGCGAAAAGGGACTGATCGAGAAAGCTCTTGCGCCGTAGGCAAAGTTAAGACGCGTCACCCCGTGCGCGCCGTCCTCCCGATGCCGCACGGCAGACAGAGGATTGTTCGCCCACGCTTGGCGTTCAAAATCAAATGCATCATCGTTTTTGAGAAGCACGCGAATCTTGCAGGACGCTTCGTTTCATGAGGTCTGCCAGGAACACCCGGAATATCCGATTGGACGCGCCCAAGTCTTCTGGAAGGAAATAAACCAGTCCGTCAGCAATCGCCATCGCCTCCTGTGCCAGCTCGGTTTTGCCTTGTTTCGGCAGCGAGATGTACCTCTGCTGGAATCCAGTTTCGGAAAAACTCGTAAAAATCATCAACCGGCTTTGGGGTGACTCAGGCGCGACTCCGGCCCCCCTGAAAAGACCTGAAGCGAACAGGCGATCACCCATCATCTTCCAATCCTGAACGGCGAGACCCGCGCGCCTATTGACACCGCTGACGACCCCGAGTCTCCTGCCTTCCATCTCGGAACCTTTCAGAGTTCGTTGCAAGCGGCCACCAAAATCCCACATATAAACTGTTTCAGTGTCCCAACTGGCACCGTACACAATCTTGCGCTCTGCGGAGACCGCCAATGCGCCAATGTGATCGCTTACGGGGAACTCGACCTCTGCTTTGAGCGGCTGGCCCGCAACCATGCCTCCCATCGGATAAGCGCGAATCAAGCTGCTCCCATTCCGCTTGCTCTCAGCCAACGGAATCCACAGCCGTGTTCCATCCGACTGCATGCCGCCCGGATGATTGAGCGGCGCCAAGTCACCGCGCGCATCCGTGGGAGTGATGTCCCACACGTCCCAGTCTGTTCTGTGTGCGTCAGTTCGCAGCAACAGGGCTCGCTTGGGCAGCACGTCATCCTGCCTCGCTGTAACAAAGTAATTGCTGGAAATGATTTCCAACCCCTGAGTGTGCGCCCTCGCCGGCTGGCCATTGATGCGCAGCGCAGAGAGGCTGAGTGTCCCGACCGTCAGGTCTTCCGCCAATGATTGACGCAGATGAAGTGCGAGCGCAGCACACGATATGATCATCAGACGCCTCCCAAGCACCCAGAGAAAGCGACATCGCATTCGCCACACGATTTCCAACTTAACCACGGATGACGCGGATAAACGCGGATTCCAGAGTCCCGTCGCTTTCAGCACGTCCACCTTCGCCGGTGACGAGTCCGGTGTTGGCGCGCTGCGGCTGGCCGCTGGTAAAATTGCACCTGTCACCAGACCTCCAGTTTGAGATTACTTTCGCCGGGTTTCTCGAAGGGGCCGGGTGCAGGCTGTGACTGGTTACGGTGCTTGCCGAAGTAATCCCGGTCAACCTTCAGCGGCGAGTCGTCAGGATTCAAGTAGGCAAGCCCCGGGATCTTCGCTTTTCCCAGCAGGGCCGAGTTAACAAGCGTGGTCCGCGCCTCCCGCAGAGACTTCTCGAGCGCGAGGTGCAAAACCATCCGGCCACTCTCCTCAACGAATCGGATGTCAGGGTCGTGGTCCGAAAGCACGAGTGGGTTCTTTTCGTTTGCGTACGGACGCGCGCCATGAAAATAGACGTTACCGCCCGTCTGGAGCGGGAGTTCGCGGGTATCGTATCCCCACAGGCCGAAGCTGCTGATCCATCGAAGTTCTTTTGCGGCTGCTGTGGGAGCGCTGGTGGACGGCGCTCCATTTCCAACGAAGATGTTGTTGTAGAAACGGTCGTCGCCACCCTTGATGGAGACCAGACCGGCGACCGTAGTGGAATGCGGCGGATGAAACGGCGTTTCACGGTCCGGCTCCGGCCGGTTGGTCATCTTCCCGGCGAAAAGGTTGTGCGCATAAGTACCGCCCTCTGACATGTCCAACACGCTCGTGGGCGACAGAAACAGATTGTTGTCCACCACAAACGGTCCGTGGTCCACTTCCACGAATAAATCCTGGCCCGCGTTGTCGTGGAACAGGTTTGCCGAGACGCGCGTGCCCTGCGCCATCCAATCCAGCCACAGGCCCATGTTGGCACGGTAGATATGGTTGCCGCGAATCGTGGTGTCAATGGCCGCGTGGAACTTGATGCCCGCCATCTCCGCGCCCGTGAACAGACGGCGCTCGTGGATGTCGTGAATGATGTTGCCCTCCACCGTGCAGAACGCCGCTCCCAAACTGCCGACGATCCCGGTCTGTTCGCAATTGGAAATCGTGTTGTTGCGGACGACGTGGTGGCCGATGTGCTCTCTCGTCCAGGGAATCACAAAGGCGTGCGCCCGTTCGATGGTCTTGACGTAACCCTCCGCGCTGTTGGCCGACGTGTTGTCATACCGGTCGCCGTGTTTCCCGAGCGCGATGCCTGAGCAAACCGAATGGCTGATCACATTGTCCTCGATGATCCAACCCTTGCTCCAGTGTGTGCCGATCAAGCCGATCTGCTCGGCCGTCGGCGGTGCCCACGGCGTGGCTGCATGACGCAGCGCGAAGCCGCGCACCGTGATATAATTCCGGCCCGGCTGGTCCGGGTAAAACACGGTCTGACGCACGTTGATTTCCACAAGCTGCGCGTTGGGGTCCACGCCCTTGAACTGCGCCCAGATGGTAGTGTTAGCGACGTCCACTTGCGAAAACCAGAGAGGAGCATTGCCTGCGGGTTTCGTCACTTCATCCAGCTTGGCCGCCTCGATCAACCAATCGCCGTTGAGATAGACCGCGCCGGTGTGATGCTCACGGCCCTTCGGATCGAACCAGTCGCCGCGGATGAGGTCGCTGTACGGATTGAACCCTCCGAAGAATGAATTGGGCAGTGTCACCTTCCAAACATCCTCCTGCACCCTTGCCCAGCCCTTGACAATTTCCGAGCCTTTGATTTCGACGTGCTCGCGCGGCGCGGCCCGATAGACGATGCGTTTCCGGTCGGAGTTGCCGCCGCGCGGCGGATTGATGCGTTCGCGATAGACCCCGGCATGCACCGTGATGATGTCGCCGGGTTGGGCGATGTCCGCAGCGCGCTGGATGGTGCGCAGGGGTGCGGATTTCGTCCCGCGGTTGGCGTCGTTGCCGCGGATGACCACGTGAAATTCGGCGGCTTGAAGCGTCGCGGCGAGCATCGTGAAACTCGTCAGCGCAATGATCCTGATTTTTAATTTCATATCACAGTCCTCCCGAAGGCGCATCCGTCTGCACAAACGCACCTCAAGCTGGTCGGCCAGCTCAAAAGAGGCTTCCGCCTGGCACGCGATTTCCTGTTGATTGGAAAGCGAAAGGCTCATTTCCAGGGTTTCCTATTTGCTCGGCGGTGCCACCAAAGGCAGATCAAGCCAGGCCAATCCCACATCCCGGTTCATGTGGCTTTTTACACCCGTGGGTATCCTCTCCGATGCGTTGCCGTCGTAGAAAATCGCCAGACGCTTGCCGGCTTTGACCACGGACGGCAGGCCGATGATATGCCGCGACCAAACGCAATTTCGGGAATCGAGCACCACCGCCTTGTGCTCCGGCTTCCAATGGTTGAGATCCGAAGTCCAGTAAACCCAGATGGCGTCCGTGTATTCAAGTCCGTCCCGCAGGCCAACATGGTTGGTGAACAGCCACCACGTGCGATTTTTTGGCTCGTAGTAAAGCGACGCATTTTCCACCTGTTCAGTCGCTGGCACGATCGGCTCCGGATCAATGCGCCAGGAGCCATTGAGATTGCTGGTCCGCGCGATGCTCAACGTGCGCAACGTCGGCTCTGAAGTCGAAGCGCTGAAGAACATCAGGTATTCCCCGCCATGCCGAACAATGTGTCCCGGACTTGCCGTGGCGGAGTAGTAAGTGCCAGGCCGGGGGCGGAACGGAATCACGTCCGGTTGCTTGACCCACGGACCCGCTGGCGAGTCCCCACGCGCCTTGAGGGTTTGATACGGGAAGGCGGGGATGTAATTCGGCGCGGGCGTGGTGTGGGGCGTGCCAAGATAGAACATGTGCCAATTCGTGCCCGCCAGGAACGTCACCCCGTAGGAAGCGGACGCGGAGTCGTCTGCGCCCGCGCTACCGAGCGGGAGCACCGGGCCTTTCTTGGTCCAGTGAATGAGGTCTTTGCTGGTGGCAAGGCAGGCGAGCCAACCATTCGTCCCGGCGCCGTCGTAATGCATGGAGTAACTGCCGCCGTGCTTCCAAACCCAGATGTCACGGGCGCCGAGGTAATCGCATTGACCGGGCCCGTCGCCGTGACGCAGCACCGGTCCATGATCCCGCGCGTCGAGGCGAAACCTGGCCGAAGGCCGGCCGTCGGGATAGGTGGTGATGTCTGCGGTTGGTTTGACCGAGGCCGCAAGGGCCGGCAACGGGGCAAACGCCAGCGTGGTGGCGATCACGCCAATGATCACTGTACGACTACTACGTATTGCATTGTTCTTCATTTACCGCTCCTGGTTGGCCGCACTTTCTCCAGCAGGACAGCCGCTGGTTCGTCGGCGGGGTTTTGGGGGACGAGTTGGCCGGCGAAGGCGCGGGCGAGGACGGAGGGCGTGAGATTCTCCACTTGCACGCACGCCTTGGTCAATCCCACCTCAAGCGACGCAGCCTGTGTAGATCGAAGGTTGGCGGTGGCGCTCATGGGGATGATTTTAATAGTCCGCGCTCCCCCATCCATTCCAAAGTGCGTTTCTGCCAGGCATCCCATTCCTCGCCTTGGTATCCGTTGTAACCGTGATTCCCTTTAAGAAATTCCTGAAACTCCACAGGAACGCCATGCGCTTTGAGCGCCTCATAAAACATCTGGCTGTGTGCCACCGGTACTGCTGCGTCTGTCCGCGCATGGGTCAGGAATGCCGGCGGCGTTTTGTCCGTAACCTGCTTTTCGTTGGACAGAAGCTCTATCAATTCAGCCGGAGGGGATGCTCCCATCAGATTGTTGCGGGAGCCAAGGTGTGTCTTCTCGCCCATGGTGATCACCGGGTAAACGAGCACCATGAAATCGGGACGGCAACTCAGCCTTTCGACCGGATCCGTCGATTTTGTGTTGCCGGTGTCAAAGTGCGTTCCCACAGTCGAAGCCAGATGCCCGCCCGCCGAAAATCCAATGATACCGACCCGGCGCGGATCCAGTTTCCACTCGGCAGCGTGCGACCGGACCACACGAATGGCCCGTTGCGCATCCAGCATCGGGCGATGATAATTGCCATTCGGCAGCCGATACTCCAGCACCACACCGGCGATGCCGTTGGAGTTCAGCCATCGGGCGATGCCGTGTCCTTCGCCCTCCACGACGCGCCCGCCATAACCACCACCCGGACAGATCACCACGGCTGCCCCGGTGGCCCCGCCCGGCGCGGGCAAATGCACCGTGATGGGGACCTCGACCTTTTCAGACGTCCCGTCACCGAGAGGAGACTCTTCCGGCCAGATGGACAAACGCAGAGGTTCGCCCGCTACGGAGGACGTCATCCAGCAAATGGACGTTGCGAAAAGGATTAACGCCGTTATTGGCAGGCAGTATTTTAATCTTAATCTATTGGGCATAAAGTTATGTTCACTCCTTTCAGTTCCGAAGCCGGGCGAGCGCGGGCTTCTCCACTTGCCGCACGATTTCCGTTTCATCAAGGGCTGGCGCTGATTGGCCAGTGGGACCAGATCAACCGCCAGCCCGACATGGGTGCCTCGCACGATGTTTTTCATGGCGTGCGGTGGGAATAGGCAAACACCTGGTCTGCGGCGGCAAGGGCGGCCCGGTCCTGATGCACGATTCCGTAAAATGTCAGGGCGAGCACCACTTCGTTATAGTTCACTTTCTTCGGCTGGCCCGTGTAACCTATCTCCTTGCCAACCCCCGTGCGCGTATTGCCCGTCACGTCCACTTCGCCAGTGTCCTTGATCCGGGTGAGTTCCCACGCCACGGAAGCCGGCAGGGCGGCTTCAAACTCGGGCAACGGTACGTGGAGCGCAAGCACCTGGCCAAAATAGATCGAGACGACGTTGTAACTCGAATCGCGTCCATCCTTCTCGATGAACACGCCGTCCTTGTCGCGCCGGGTGAGCGCGTGCGCGATGAGCTTGCGCGAGGTGGCAACAAGGGTGTCGTCGTGCAACACGAGGCCGCAGGTGCCAAAGGCTTTCGCCGCGATGATCGTCCGGTTTACGGTGTGGCCGCTCTTGGGAATGATGGTGTCGTAACCGCCCGCGATGAAGTCGCAGGCACGGCGCAGCTTCGGTTCGAGCGCGGCGATGCGGGCGTGGAAATGTGCCTCGTGCGGTGATTCACGGATCACGAGGATCGCCCGGCCTAGTTCCTGCAAAAAGAAGAACGCCGTCTCGACCGCCGCGCCGTGCGATTTGGCGCTGGCTCCGTTGGGTCGGAGCTCGGCTTCAAAGCCGCCGTCATCCCGCTGATGGGCAAACGCGACATCAATACCACGCCAGGCATCATCGGCGGCGGCCAGGTCGCCCGCCACGACGGCGGCGATCACGGCGCGACAGCTTCCCCGCTGCGCCCCGGCCTCGATCCAACTGCCGATCGCCCGGTTGCCGCCGCTGAGCCCTTTGGCATCGGGTTTGTCATGGGTACTGAGTGCGGCCAGCCGACCGGGCGGGAACGACCGCAATACGTCGTATTCACGCAAGACCGAGCGATTGGTGTCGGCACCGAAGGCAGAGATTCCCAGCAGAGCCAATGCGACTAAGGTGTGCCAGGCGCGCTGACCGGGTTCCCTGCAAAATGATTGGGTTTTGTTTGATGTGCTCATACGGTGAGGAGGTGGTGGAGGGTGGAGGGCGTGAGCTTCTCCACTTGCCCACGCGACTTGGCCAACCTCTCTTCAAGCCGGTCGGCCAAAGCACACGACTTGAGGAGGAATGTCACTGGCATGGCGCGACTTTCATTTGATGCTCCGCAGGCCTTCGCGCCGGGCGCGCATGGCCAGCCGCTTGGCCTTCTCTTCGCCATGCTTGCGGATGGAAAACTGCTTCTTCTGAACCACGCCCAGCTCCGGACTCCAGCTTGCGCGCCAGTATTTTCTCCATGGTTTGGTTCGCCGGTCAATCACTCGCTGCAACCCATAGATTCCTGACCGCCCCATGCGCCGCACGATCTGCGAGTTCCAACGCCGCGAACGACGGCGGGGCATTCCCAACTTCTGCCGTAGCTTCAGATAATGCGCCTGCGCCGCCGCGAACGCCTGTTCCCGGCCACCGTGCTTTTTATCCGAGAAAAATGCCGAATGAATCTTCCTGCGTCTGGCCAGCCGCACAAAAAAGCCGTGGTTGTGTTTGTGTGGCTGATCAATCCGGCAGATGCCGGGCGTGGCGGAAGGTCTATTCATGATTTTGCAGCCGGGCGAATCCGGGCTAACATTTTCTCCGCTGGTTCGTCGGTGGGGTCTTGGGGGACGAGTTGGCTGGCGAACGCGTGGGCAAAATACCCGCACAATTGACAATAAGTTCGGGTGGAAACAGGAGCGTACGAAACAATCAGAAGTGAAAGGATGACTCGCATGAAATTTGGCGGAGAGAGGGGGATTCGAACCCCCGTTACGGCTTTTGGCCGTAAACCGGTTTAGCAAACCAGCGCCTTCAGCCACTCGGCCATCTCTCCCGCCACCACGATTGAAACTCCTTCTCTGCCTCATCGCAAGCCAGAAGTCGCCGCTGTTTTTTGTTTCCAACCCCGCTGTTTCCTGCTTCAACAAAGCCATGCAACGCCGCGCATCGTTCGCCCTGTTCTATTGTTGCTCGCTCGTCGCAAGTCTCGCCGCCCAAACCTTGCTCATCCCCGCGCGCTCCGAACAGGGTCTGGGCGCCCGCCATCTCACCAACCAATTCTCCGAGCCGTTGATTCCCGGCTGGGTCGCTTTGGGCTACGTGCCTCAATTTCTCACGCGGCTTTGTCCGGTAAACGTCACCAACATCAGCGATGGCAGGACAAACATCGGCACGTTTCACGTCGCCCCTGACTATCTTGCCATCGGCAACGATGACGATTACCTGCTCACACCGTTGACGCCCAGGACCGCGCAAGGCATCGCCGATTCCCTCGCCTGCACCCTGCCGACGCGCAAGATGGTGGATGCCATTTACGCCGCCGCTGATGTGAAGCTCGAACCGCAGCCGATTCCTTCCACTCCCGCGATGACGACGTTTCCGGTTTTCGCACAGCACAACGAAATCGTTCGCACCCAACGCGCGGCGTTCCTGGGGACACATCCGCTCGGCGCGCTTGTGGCCGGACACAAGAAGGACGTTGTCATTTCTGCAAAACTTTCCGGCACGACAAACAAGGTCGCCATCTACGGCTGGCATCGCACGAACGGCGCACCGATTCAACCGCTTTACACCGGTCACAGTGAGAACTGGGTGGATTACAGTCACGGCATCCGGCTTGTCTCTCACCTGATGTTCGTCAATGGCAAGCCAATGAACGTCGCCTCGGTGCTCGCTGATCCGAAGCTCTGCGGTTTGATCAGCGACGAAGGTGTGATCACGCATGCGTCTTATTCTGGCACCGTTTCCACACCACGACCCCTCGGCCAGTGGAACAGGAAGTGGCCTGAAGATTTTCTACCGGGCGGCCACTTTGGCGAGATGGTCGCCGAACTCCAATTGTCCCGCGATGTCCGCGTTCACATCAATGCGCCGTCGCCTGATTCTTTCGCGCCCAACAAACCCGTGCTTCTGATCTTCTACGCTTTGCCCAACGGCAACACAATCGAGCAAACCATCGGCAAAACACTCCAGCCGGGCGACGACTGGCATTTCGACATCCAGCACATCGGCGCGCAAACACGATTTCTGCGCCACATGCTCACCAACCAGACCGTCGTAGTCGCGTATCTGGAAAATTCTCTGAAGAGCTGGCCGGCGTGGCGCAGGAAGTTTGGCGACACAGGAATCCGCAATGACATCTTCATCACCGTAAAACAGATTTTCACCGGCTACGATGTCCGCGTCGTGTTCACGGGCCACAGCGGAGGCGGCAGTCTGACGTTCGGCCTGCTCAATTCCGCGGCGGGCGTTCCAAGCGACGTGGAACGCATTGCATTCCTCGACAGCAACTACGCCTATGCCACCACGAACCACCTCGCCAAACTCACGCACTGGCTCAAGGCTTCGACGAACAACAATCTCACCGTGCTGGCCTACGACGACGCAAACGCATTGCTCGAAGGAAAATCATTCGTCAGCGCGGAAGGCGGAACGTGGGGACGCAGTCACGCGATGCTGCGCGATCTTGGTGTGATATTTCCATTCACAAGCATGACCAACGACACTCTGCGCACTCACACAGCCCTCGACGGAAGAATCCAGTTCCTGCTCAAGGAAAATCCCGACCGAAAAATCCTCCACACCGTCCAGGTGGAAAGAAATGGCTTCATCCACGCCATGCTCACCGGCACACCGCTCGAAGGCAACGGCTACGAATACCTCGGCCCGCGAGCCTACACGAACTGGATTGCATTCCCGTGACAAGACGCGAACGCGAATAAACAACGTAACATCATGAACTCCATCGTGCGGGATTGTTCGGGCAAGAAAACATCTCTCACACTCCTGCGCCGATGCCACAGTTGAAAGCTTATCGGCTTTTGAATTCCTTCATAACACGCACCAGCCTTTTCAACTGCGCACGCGTATGCCCGCTCGAAATCACGAAACGAAAATATCCCGGCTTGCCACCGCCAAGGTAGTTGACGAACGGCGGCAGAATGCCCGCCGCCAGCAAGGTGCGTTTTAGTCGTTCGGTTTCTCGGATGTCCTCGATGTGCAAAGGTACGATCGGTCCGGGCGCATCCGGCAGTTCCACACCCGCAGCCCTCAGCGACTCTTTCACGTAATCTGAGTTTTGATTCAATCTCTGCCGCAGTCCATTGTCCCGCCGCAACATTTCGACCGCACATGAAGCTGCATGAGCCAACGGCAACGGCAGAGGCGTGCTGCCGATGAACATCCGACTCGAAAGCAATTTTGCGCGGACTGTCCGTGAGCAAATCACCGCGCCGCCGTACACTCCGAATGCCTTGCTCAACGTCACGCACTGCACCACACGCGCACGGGAAACCCGCGCCGCCTCAATCGTTCCCCTGCCCCTTCGCCCCAACGTTCCGGCACCGTGCGCATCATCCAGCAGAACCAGAGCGTCGCGTGGCAGCAATTTCAAATACAGCGCCAACGGCGCAACCGATCCGTCGTGCGAAAACATTCCGTCCGTGAGCAGCACAGGACGCGCGCCCCGTCCGCAGCGATTCAACGCCGCGCGAAAATCTCCCACGTCGCGATGTTTGAACGTGAGCACGGGGCAGTTGAACAATTGCGCCGCGTCCTGCAATGAAGCGTGGGCACGGGCGTCCATCAACACGTGGGAATAATTCCCCGCGAGCGCCTGGGCCACGATGAGGTTTGTCACGTAGCCATTGCTCGTAAGA
>JABFSR010000037.1 GCA_013140495.1 Verrucomicrobiota bacterium | reverse complement strand
GTGCTGTTCAATCCACCAATCGTGCTTCCGAATGCGTGATGAAATGTGTTCAAGCCCTCGCTGAAAATTGAATTCTGAATCGTGATGTTCACCGTGGGCAGCTTCAACTCCTTGCTTCCGTCCGGCGGTTGATACATGTGGCGGTACATGCTCATGTTTTCGTCCAAGCCCCAGCTTGCCGAGACATGATCAATCATGATGTTACCCGTTGGATTGCCGCCGATGGAATCGTTACGGTCACCGACCCACGTTTCACCGCGGCGAAAACGCATGTGGCGGATGATGATGTCATGCGTCTCCAACTCTACAGTATTGCCTGCGATGCACACTCCATCCCCCGGCGCCGTGCTGCCCGCAATGGTGATGTATGGCGCACGGATTCGGATGCGCTCCTTGAGCTTGATGATGCCCGCGACGTTGAACACGACGATGCGCGGCCCGCCCGCCTCACAAGCCTCGCGAAAACTTCCCGCACCGCTGTCGTCAAGATTCGTAACGACGAAAACATTTCCGCCGCGCCCACCGAAGGAATACATGCCGCCACCCCATGCCCCGGGAAATGAGGGAATCTTCGCCTGTGGCAAATCCTTGGGCTCCCCTGCACCGGGCAGGTAAGGTTTACCTTTCGCTTCCCACTCTTTGATGCTGGGTAGCGCCTTCAAAAAGGCTTCGTCGGAGCGCTTGTCCGCAGCGGCTTGTTTGGCCCTGGCTTCAGCAGCGATTTCCGACGAGACATTGGGGTATTGGGCACGGGTGCTTTGAACGCATAGAATGGTTGCAACTGAAATCAACGCGAAGCGAATGGTGGGCTGGTTCATATTCATTTGGATTCCGTTTCCAATGGAGGTTTGGTGGCATTCTTCAAATTCTGCTCACCTTTTCTGGCATCATAACCGGCCTTGGAAAGATAATTGTTGATTTTGCCCTTATACCTGCCAAACACGGCGTGCTTCTCTTCGGATGTACTGCCGTCCATTGCGATTTCTCTCGCCTCAACGAGCCACTCCATGATCTGCCGCTTCTGTTCGAGGGTCAGCGCGGGGTACATCTTGAGATAGACATTGTAGGTTCCTTGAACCACTCCGTACGTCAAACCGTCCTTCACCTTGTCCACCTGCCCGGGCGAAAGTTCCTCTGAAAGTCTGGCGAGAAATTCGCCATGCAATTTATCGAGTCTGGGTTTGACCTCGCTGCGGGCAGCTTGGATCGCAGTATTGGCCGCGGCTTGATCTGCGCCGAACTTTACCTTTGCGGCCTTGATCTGTGAATCGCGTGCCTGATGGATCGTGTTCAAGTCGCGATAATGTTGCGCGATGATGGCACAAACGCTTGAGGTTTTGTTCGCATCAGACAAACCAAGCGTGGCGACAATCTTTTCGGCCCGCTGATTGATGGTGCGTGTGTAGGTTGCTTCCGCATCAACCGTCTCGTTTGTTTGTGCCTTGCAAGCCGCTGTACAGCCGACAAACAGGACAAAAAAAGTCAACCTCACCAACAGCCACTTCTTTGTGCTGACGGGATCCGAAAAAGCATTATGCATAGGACTGCGTCGTTTGTTCCGGGCCGGACGTCATGCGCGATCGTGCCGGAGGACGCTTTAACTTTAGTTGCCGCCGCCTCTTGCTGCCATGTGCATTTAGCCCAAAACCCTTCAAAACTGCACACCCAGATTCGCATTACCACACCGGTGAGTCCGAGGATTGGGCTGGGTTGAAGTGGCAGGGAGTCGAACCACCCCACATGTGGAACCCTGTTTTTCTTAACCACGTATCTGAAGGAGTCCCTGTGCAGCCGGGCAAGTTTACCAGCAAGCTCTGGTTCCAAATGCCATGTCCAACCGCCGGCAGATTAGTTCGAAGCTGGCTTGGCTTGCTTCTCTCCGTCCCGTGAACTTTGAGCCGTGGACGGGTGCTTGGCCTCCCATTCTTTGGTGGCTTTCGCGACATCGTGACCGTTGGCGTTCAGCATCGCGTTGATCTGGTCCTTGTATTTCTGAAAGATCGCGGTCTTTTCATCCGCGCTGCCCCCATCCATTGCATCTTCGCGCGCGGCTTTCAACAGTTCCAGTATTTTCGACTTCTCCACATCGGTCAGGCTGGGCACGATCTCGCAGTAGGCATCGTGGGTCACCTTCAGCTTGTTGTAGGTCATCTTGTCCTTGACCTTTTCGACCTGTCCGGGCGAGAGGTCTGCGGCGAGGCGTTTGAGGAAATGGTTGTGCAGTTGTTGCGAAAGCACCTGCAGGATGGCTTCTCGATTCGTCTCGATGCCGGGTGCGTTCTTGCTCAACGACTGAAACATCGCGTCAATCGCTTCGTCGCGCGCGCGTAGAGAGCGGTATTGAGCGATGATGGCGTCGTGTATGCGCGCGATCTTGTTCGTGTCGGACAGAGCCACATCCTTCAGAATATCGGCCACCCGCTTTTCGATGGACGCAGTGTAAACCGCTTCACGTTCCGCAGCGGTGAAAGGAGCGGTTTGTTCCGTGTTGTCCTCAGCAACCGCCGGGAACATGGCGAGTGCGCTGGTCGCGAGGATGGGCAGAAAGAATTTTGCTCTCATAGTGATCGAACTATAACGTCTGCCCACGAACGGCGTCCAACAGAATACCGCGTTAAAACTGGCAGGATACATATCTTTTTCAATTGTGACGCGACATGCTTGGGACATACGATGTTGTCTAGGCAGCATGGAACGCATTTTTGCCACCTACCTCATTGAAACACCGCTTGCTGTTGAGAATGCCGCCGCCTCACTTGCGGGCGAGCAATCCTCCGGCACGTTCGTCGCCGTGCCGGGCGAGACCGGGGAACTCAAACAGCGTTTCGCCGCGCGTGTGGAAAAAATCACGCCGCACGAAATTGTCACCACGCCGAGCCTTCCCGGAGCGCGACCACTCCCTGGTCCC
>JABFSR010000088.1 GCA_013140495.1 Verrucomicrobiota bacterium | reverse complement strand
GTCTCGTGCTGCTGGATCAACACGCGGCGCACGAACGGATTTTGTTTGAGCAGATGACCACAAGACTTGAGCAAAACGAAAATGCGCCGTCGCAAAAGCTGCTTTTGCCGGAGACGATTGAACTGGCACCTCGCGACGCGCAGTTTCTCCGCGAACAACTGGGGATTCTGACAAGGCTGGGTGTGGGGCTGAGTGAATTTGGCGAGCGGACGTTCCTGCTCGATGCGCTGCCGCCGTTTGTGAAGGTGGGTGACTCGCGGCGTTACGCGCTTGATCTTGTGGACGAGTTGAAAGCAGCCGGGCGTGACGTGAATTCCACCCGCCTCGGAGAACATACGGTGGTCAAGACCGTCTGCCGTCATGCCGTGAAAGCCAATGACCCGCTGGCTGGCCGCGAGTTGCAGAACCTCGTCGAGGATTTGCGGCGTTGCACGATGCCTTACACCTGTCCGCATGGTCGGCCCACACTGATCGAGATGAATTACAGGGAACTGGAGCGGAAATTCGGGCGAACGCAGTAACACACGACGGGTGACTTTCAGAATTCGCGGGGGAAATGCTGCGAATAACTCATGGAGAAATCAACTTGCGTCAAGAGACCCAACCGATAGTCTTTGCATGGAAATCGTGATTCAAACCGATCCGTTTCCTGCCTTAAGTCATCCCCGGCTGAATCGCCAAAGTGCGGGAAGCTGGTATTCAGTCATGCCAATACGGTCTTTCGATTACGTGGCGCGCCAATCAACTAAATAAGCAGAAACAAATGAGTCCCCTCGTGAAAACCAGCCTCAATACCTTCCTCGTCGCCGCAATGGTCGTCATGTCTCTGGCCGGAATGATTTACGCGCCCACCCTGTTTGCTCAGGCGGATGAACAGGCAAAGTGGAACGAGGAGTATCGGTCGGATTTTGAAGTTCCAGTCGGAACATCCTACACCGGCAAATCGCCGTTCATGAAGGGCATGGCAAGGCCTGCACCGGTGACAACACCGGCGCCGAAGCCTGCCGCCGCGCCAAAGCCAGCCCCCGCACAAGCTCCTGTGTCTGCTGCTCCGGCCAAGGTGGGTTGCTCCGACTCGACATCGGGACTTATTTGGATGAACAAGACGATGCCTGCCGAGGCTACGTTGGGCACAAATTTCACGTCTGAGTTGAATCTGTCCGCCAAGGGTTGCGCCGCGAACGTGGTCGTTCGCGACAGCATTCCCACAAACGCGACCTATGTGAGCAGCGATCCCGCTGCAACGCAGGATGGCAACACGCTGGTCTGGAAGATTGGCGACATGAATGCTGGCGATTCCAGGCGCATCAGAGTCACTCTGCGGGCTGACAGGGAAGGCACGGTGGCCAGTTGCGCTTCTGTTTCTGCCGATCCGCGCGTTTGCGCCGCCACAATTGTTGGCAAACCTGTAATCACGATTGACAAGACCGGACCCGAGACTGCCGTGCTTGGTGCGAACGTGACCTACAATTTTACAGTGAAGAACACCGGCAGTGCTTTTGCGCGAAACGTTGTCGTCAATGACGCGGTGCCGGAAGGTCTGAGCGGTCAACCCGTCACGTTGAACCTTGGTGACATTGCCCCCGGCCAGTCCAAGAACGGTTCTGCCACGTTCAAAACCACGCGCCCGGGCAAAGTTTGCAACGTCGCCATCGCCGAGAGCAGCAACGCCGGAAAGGTCAGCAATGACGCCTGCACGATTGTTCTCAAGCCCGGCCTGAAGATTGAGGAGTCCGGCACCAAGGAACAAATCATCGGTCGTAGTGCCGACTACGAAATAGTAGTCAGCAACACCGGCGACACTGTTTTGAACAATGTCGTGGTCATTGATACTGCTCCTTACGAGACCAGCATTGTTGCCGCGCCGAGCGGGAAACCTTCCGGCAACAAGGCGACGTGGACGATTACTGAATTGAAACCAGGAGCAAAATGGACGGGCACCATCAAGCTCGATTCGAAGATAGCAGGCACACATTGCAACTCCGTCACAGCGAGCGTGGGTGGCCTGAGCGATTCCGCCAAGGCATGCACGCTTTGGAAGGGCATTCCGGCTGTGTTGCTGGAGAAGTCGGATGATCCGGACCCGATTCAAGTTGGTGAATCCACAACCTACACGGTCAAGGTCACCAACCAGGGCTTCGCGGACATCCACAACGTGAAGGTTGTCGCGGTGTATGACGCGTTGACCCAGCCCATCAGTTCGTCTGCGGGCACAGTGACCAGGCAGAATGTGAACTTCCCGGTTGTTTCGAGCATTGCGCCGAAGCAGGCGGTGACGTACACGATCAAGGTCAAAGGCATAAAAGCCGGCGACTCGCGCAACAAAATTATCCTGACCTGCGACGAGTTGAAGACACCGGTGGAAGCTGAAGAGAGCACCGCAGTTTACTAGGATTTGAACCAGGAGCTGGCAGGTTGCGCAAAACCTGCCGGCCTTTTTTGTCAAAACAACCAACCCAAAAAACAAAACGATTCACATGAGCACACACGCATGGAAATTCTTCCGGGCCGGCGGCTTTGACCAGGTCAAACTCGAAACCGGCGCCGACCTGATGAACCTCGACAAGCTCGACCAGAAACTCTGGGTCGCGCTTGCCTGCCCCACCACCGGACTGGAGTTCTGTTCCAAGACCGCCGCATTGATTGACACCGACAAGGATGGTCGCATCCGCGCGCCTGAACTCATTTCCGCCGTCAAATGGGCCGGCTCGATGCTCAAGAATCCCGACGACCTCGTCAAAGGCGGGAACGCCGTTGAATTCTCGTCCATCAGCGAAGCCACACCCGAAGGCAAACAACTCCTCGCCTCGGCAAGACAGATTTGCGCAAACCTCGGCAAGAAGGATGCCTCCGCTATTTCCGTTTCCGACGCTTCGGACGCGAACAAGATTTTCGTCAACACCACTTTCAACGGCGACGGCGTGATCATCGCCGAGTCCGCCAGCGACGACGCCGCCAAGTCTGTCATTGCGGACATCGCCGCGTGTTTGGGCACGGTGAATGATCGTTCAGGCAAGGCGGGCATTGATCAGGCCAAGGCTGACGCGTTCTTCGCAGAGTGTGTTGCGTTCGAAGACTGGAACAAAAAAGCCGACGCCGACAAGGCGAACATTCTTCCTGCCGGTGACGCCACAGCAGCAGCAGCAGCAGCAGTCCGGGCAATCAAAACCAAGGTGGACGATTTCTTTGGCCGTTGCCGTCTGGCTGCGTTTGATCCGCGCGCCGTTGCGTTGCTCAATCGCAAAGAGGAGGAATACCTCGCCGTCGCCGCCAAGGACATGAGCATCACCGCTGCGGAAATCGCCGGCTTCCCTCTCGCACAGGTCGGCGCTGGAAAAGCTTTGCCACTCAAGGGCGCGATCAATCCAGCCCACGCCGCCGCCGTTGCCGCATTGCACGCCAACGCCGTGAAGCCTTTGCTCGGCGACAAGAGTGAATTGACCGAAGCCGACTGGACCACCCTGTTGGCCAGGCTCGGCGCGTTCGAGTGCTGGAATGCAGGCAAGGCAGGTGCGGCAGTTGAGAAGCTCGGCATCAAACGCGTCCGCGAAATCCTCAGCGGCAAGGCGAAGGAAACCATCGCAGCGCTTATCGCCAAGGACAAGGCACTCGAACCCGAGGCTACCTCGATTGCGAACGTCGAGAAGCTTTGCCGTTTCGTGCGCGACCTGCACACGCTCTGCATCAACTTCGTCAGCTTCAAAGATTTTTACGATCGTGGCGAGCCGGCGATCTTTCAGGCTGGGACTTTGTACCTGGATCAGCGCAGTTGTGAACTCACCTTGCCCGTCGAAGATGCCGGCAAACACGCAACGATGGCTGGTCTTGCCGGGACTTATCTCGCGTACTGTGACCTTGTTCGCAAAGGCACGAGTGAGAAACGTCATATTGTCGCAGCGTTCACAGATGGCGACTCTGACAATCTTATGGTCGGGCGCAACGGAATTTTCTACGACCGCAAGAATCAAGACTGGGATGCAACGATCACCAAGATCATTGACAACCCGATCAGCATCCGTCAGGCGTTCTTCGCTCCTTACAAGAAGCTGGTGCGGATGATTGAAGAGCAGGTTGCCAAGCGTGCCGCAGCTGCGGATGCCGAGGCCAATGCCAAACTGGCTTCCACCGCTGAAGCTACTGCAAACGCGGACAAGAAGCCCGTCGAACCCAAGAAAATAGACACCGGCACGTTGGCGGCCATCGGATTGGTTTTAACTACGTTGCTTGGCGCGTTGGGAGCCATCTTCGGGAAGATTCTTGGTCTTGCTTGGTGGCAGATACCTCTCGCCTTCCTCGCCATCATCCTGGCCATCTCCTTGCCCTCCGTCATCATTGCTTGGCTCAAGTTGCGCCGCCGCAATCTGGGTCCGATCTTGGATGCCAATGGTTGGGCTGTGAATGCCAAGGCCAAGGTAAACGTTCCGTTCGGTCGTTCGCTGACCGGAATCGCCATGCTCCCGGCTGGCTCGCAACGCGATTTGGTTGATCCCTACGCGGAGAAGAAAAGTCCGTGGCCCAAAATCATTGTTGTCGCCGTGTTTCTGATCATAGTGTGCGCAGTGCTGAACAAGCTCGGCTACATCAACGAATGGACCAACGGGCGATTGGGTGATCCGAGACCGCCGAAGCCTTTGTCGGTTGAGGATGCCAAGGCTGCTGCCGAAAAAGCCGCTGCCGCCAAACCCGCTGAACCTGCGAAGTAATTTCGCGACGGATAATCTGACACAAAGCCCGGACATTGCTGTCCGGGCTTTTTCTGTCATGCGCCCTGAATGGTTTGGAAGATTTTCTTTACGGCGCTCCGTGGTTCGCGGAAGATTCCTGACAATTTGGAAGACCATTTCTGGTGAGGACGATTTACAACATACTGTTCACGATCTTTTTTTTCCTGTCGTCGCCCTACTATTTCTTCCGGATGTGCCGGCGCGGGAACTGGCTCAAGGGATTTTCCGAACGCTTTGGCCAGCATGACCCGAGGATCAAACAGGCGCTGACCAACCGCCAGAGCATCTGGCTGCATGCAGTCAGCGTCGGAGAGGTCAACGTCTGCACCCATCTCATCCGCGCAATCGAACGCCGCCTGCCAAACGCCAAGATCGTTGTCTCCACCACCACGACCACCGGCATGGGCGAACTCAAATCCAAGCTGCCCACGCACGTCACCAAAATCTACTACCCCATTGACCGCCGACATTACGTCTCACGCGCCATGGCGACCGTCTCGCCCAAGGCCATTGTTCTCGTGGAGGCAGAAATCTGGCCGAACTTCATCTGGCGCGCGAACGCATTGAACATTCCGATCTTCCTCGTAAATGCACGGCTCTCGGAGCGTTCGCACCGCGGTTACAGGCGATTTGGTTTCCTGTTCCGCCCGTTGTTTGCGTCGTTCACCGGCATCGGCGCGCAGAACGACGCGGATGCAAAACGCCTCATTGAACTTGGCTGCCGTCCCGAGGTGGTGCGCGTGGTGGGCAGTCTGAAATTCGACGCGGCCAAACTCGACGAACGCACTTCGATCAATGTCCCTGCCATGCTGGCCCAGCTCGGCGTCCCCACCGACGCGCAATTGCTCGTCTGTGGCAGCACGCACGCGGGCGAGGAGGCGTTGTTGGCGGCGATGTTCCTGCGTTTGAAGGCGCGCTTTCCGAAACTGTTCCTTGTCCTTGTGCCGCGTCACATGGAACGGGCAAGAGATGTCAGCCGCGACCTTCAATCCGCCGGATTGAAATTCATCACCCGTTCCGATGTGTCATCTCAGAAACAACTCGGCCGCGATGAGATTCAGTGCCTGCTCGTCAATACCACCGGCGAGCTTCGCCACTTCTACGAACATGCGACAGTGGTGTTCGTGGGCAAAAGCCTCACCGCCGAGGGCGGACAGAACCCCATTGAACCGGGCGCGCTCGGCAAGCCCGTGTTGTTTGGACCGAACATGCAGAACTTTGCCGAGGCCGCGCACAATTTCGTCTCAAATGACGCCGCCATCCAGGTGCGCGATGCTGCCGGACTTGAAACGGCTCTGGCTGATCTTCTTTCAAATCCGTCACGTTGCGAGGAACTCGGCGTCAACGCCCGCAGAGTGGTGAAGGAAAATCTCGGAGCGGTGGAACGCACCACGAACATGATCGTGGAAACCATCGAGCTTTCAGGGCTGCACCTCGGAGCTCGCAGGTAGCCAATTTGATGTTCAGAGGGCCAGGAGGACCTTCTTGATCTCCTTCACACGCGCCTCGACGGTCTTCTTCGTCAGGCGCGGGAACTTGCCGCCGAGTGTTACGAAATCTCCGTGACGCGTAATTTTCAATTTGTCCTGCTCCACCTCGATGATGGTCACGAACTTTTCGCCTGCGATGATTTTCAACTCTGTCACAGCCAGCAGCAGTTTCACCGACGATGGCGGGGGACCGAAACGATCCCGCAGTTCCCGCTCCAAGGATTCCAACTGTGACTTGTCGGTTGCCTGCGCAAGTTTGCGGTAGATTTCGATGCGGTGTTGGGGTTCGGGAACGTATGAGTGAGGCAGTGCTGCGTGGGAGTCCGTAGTCAATAGTCCGTAGTCAGTAGCTCTCTGTTTGTGTGCGGTCTGGCGTTCGGACGCCTGGCTACCGACCACTGACCACTCACTACTGACTTCTTCCGACTGCGGATTCAAATCGAGAAAATCCAATCGCAAAGCCACTTCAGTCCGCACCTTGACTTTCTCTCCCTTAAGCGCGCCGACACTGCGCTTCAACAACTGGCAATAAAGTTCGAAGCCTACTGCGGTGATATGCCCGCTCTGTTCCGAACCGAGAAGATTTCCCGCACCGCGAATTTCAAGATCGCGCATGGCAATTTTGAATCCGCTTCCGAGCGTGGAGTATTGCTTCATCGCGCTGATGCGTTTGCGCACGTCCGTAAGCAGGCGCGCGTGCCGGGGTAGCAGCAAATACGCGTAGGCTTGGTGCTTGTAACGGCCCACGCGACCGCGCAACTGATACAGCTCGCTCAATCCAAACCGATCCGCGCGATCAATGATGATCGTATTCGCGTTCGGAATATCGAGTCCACTTTCGATAATCGTTGTTGAAAGCAGCACATCCGCCTCGCCATTCACAAACTTCGCCATCACCTCTTCCAGATCGTCCGCGTTCATCTGTCCGTGCCCGACAACGATGCGCGCGTTCGGTACAAGCTTGCGCAGTGTTGTCTCCATCGTGTGAATCGTTGTCACGCGATTGTGCAGGAAAAAAACCTGACCACCGCGGTTGATCTCGCGTTGGATTGCGTCGCGAATGAGCCGCTCGTCATAATGCGTGGCAACTGTTTCCACGGGCAAACGGTCGTGTGGCGGCGTTTGAATTGTGCTCATGTCCCGCGCGCCCGTCAGCGCTAGGTAAAGCGTGCGCGGGATCGGGGTCGCACTCAACGTCAGCACGTCCACCATCGTCCGCAGGCGCTTGAATTTTTCCTTGTGCAGCACACCAAACCGCTGCTCTTCGTCAATCACCACCAATCCGAGCTCCTTGAAAGCCACATCCTCCTGCACCAGCCGATGTGTTCCGATGACGATGTCCACCGCGCCCGCAGCAAGATCGGCAACCACGCGTTGTTGTTCGCGCTTGGTGCGAAACCGCGACAACACCTCAACCCGGATCGGGTAGTCGGCCATGCGCTCGCGGAAATTGTTGAAGTGTTGTTGCGCCAGCACTGTCGTCGGGACGAGCACGGCAACCTGTTTGCCGTCCATCACGGCCTTGAACGCAGCACGTATCGCCACTTCCGTTTTGCCGAAACCAACGTCGCCGCAAATCAGACGGTCCATCGGCTTGGGGCGCTCCATGTCGGACTTGGTTTCGCCGATGGCCTTGAGCTGGTCCGGTGTTTCCTCATAGACGAAGGCACTCTCAAATTCGCGCTGCCACGGCACGTCCGGCTTGCACGCGTAGCCTGGCTGGGATTCACGCACAGCCTGTATGCGCAACATCTCCGCAGCAATGTCGCGTACGGCCTTTTCGGTCTGCTCCTTCGCCCTGGCCCAACGCGTGCCGCCGAGCGTATTGAGCGGCGGACGCACCTTGCCCGCACCAACATATTTGCTAACCAGATGCGCCTCGCTGACTGGAACGTAAAGTTTTGGAGGATCATTGCCAGGTTCGCCGGGCGCGTATTCGATCACCAGACATTCCGTGCCGGACTCCGGTGACAAACCAGCGGCAGAAGAGTTTCGAGCCGATGTCGGCAGGTTTTTCAGGCCAAGGTATCTCCCGATGCCGTGTTGCAGATGCACGACAAGATCGCCTTCCTCCAGGTCGGCGAAATCAATTTCCAAGGCCGAACGCATCGCCGCCGCGTGTGGCGACTTCAGCCTGCGCGGTCGTTGAACCTTGTAGCGTCCAAAAATTTCGGCATCGGTGATGACAACCAGCTTAGCTTCATCGCAAATGAATCCGCGCGCCAGTGAACCGACCTCAGTTCTGAGTCCCGAGTCCAAAGTCCCGAGTCGCTCGTTCGCGCCTGACTCCGGACTGTGGACTCCAGACTGTGGATCTGGCCGTGATTCCGCCCATACTTCATTGAATCGCTCCCGTTCACCCTCGTTATTGCAGAACACATGAACGGCGTAATTCTGTCGAAGCCAGCGATGAATCTGCTCGAAAAACTCTTTGCGCTGCGCCTCAGCCACCTGTAATTCGGGTGCCCGTTCAGCAATCGGACGAAACGCATCCAACGAGGCGAACATCGTCGCATCGGCTGGATCGCCTTCGCCAGTCACCTCGATACACGTCATGCCGCGTGCTGTGATGTCGGCACAAAATAGGTTCCATGCGATGTAGTATGGATCGCCGGACGGAATCTGGGCTGCATATTCCTCCGCCCGGATGGCAAGCAACTCCGGTTCACAAAAAAGAAAAATGGTTTCGGGCGACAGGTGGGCGAGAAGTGGTGCGAGGTGCAGCGTGGCAGGTGTCAGGTTTTCCGGGCGTTCGTCTCCTGACACTTGACACCTCGCACTTGACACCTTTTTTAGAATCCCAAGTTCACCTGCCGGGGACAGAACGAGATTTGTGATTTCACCGCGTGACACCTGCGTGACCGGATCAAACTCCCGCAATGATTCCAATTCGTCTCCAAAGAACTCCAGCCGCACAGGCCACGGGCTCGTGGGAGGAAACACATCCACGATCCCGCCGCGCATGGCGATGTCGCCTTTCTGTGTGACCTGAGCCTCAGGTTCGTAACCCTGTTCTTCAAGCCACTCCACAAGATCCAAAGGATTGGCGCGATCACCACGAGCCAGCCCACGGGTACGAGCTTTCAAAGCATCCGGCGGAAAAGTCTTTTGCAGCAGCGCGGTGACGTTGGTGACTACAAGTTCCGGGTTCCGTCTCCCGACTTCCGGGGTTTTCCCAAGCGCGAGCAGGGTTTCAAGCCGGTCACTGATCACATCAGCAGGTGGAAGCTTCCCCTCGTGCGGGAGGATTTCCCACGCGGGATAGAACAGAAGCGAGGATGCAGGATGGAGGATGGAAGTTGGCGCGGCATCAGACTGTGGACTCCGGACTGTGGACTCCGGACCGTGGACTCCGGATTTTGATGTCAACCATGTCGCGATGTCTTGGTGAAAACTTTCCTGCGTCTTGAGCGTATCGGTGACAATGACTATTGGGCGTGTCGGAAAAAGATGCCGCAGCAACACCGCAAAAAATGGTTGCGCTGCCGAATTCACGGCGTCGCAGAACAAATCGCCGCCCGACTCCACTCGCCGTGCCAGGGACAACACAGCGGGAGCTTTCGTGACCCGGTCGAACAAAACGCCTGCCGCCGGGACCTGGGATTCCTGCGCCAAGCGCTTGGACAGTTGCAGGGCTTGGGACCGAGGTCAAGCGTGCGGCGTAGCGGCGGGCGTCCCGCCTGCCGTAGAGCCGTGGCTTCCAGCCCGGCGGAAAAAACTTCACCCACATCCAGCGCGCTCAATCCTTTCCGTGAGCCGCACCACAAGCTCGTGCGCCAGTTCCGGGTGGCGGGACGCGCACCCTCTACGTCAGGCGGGACGCCCACAGCTACGTTGCTGCGTTGACCGACACTTCCAGTGAGCACCGTGTTTCGTGGGGCGTAAGAAGATGTTTCGGATTTTGAACTTCGGATTTTGTGTTCATCACGCTAGCCTTTCGGGCGTGAGCAATTCCAAAGCTGTTCAACAATCCTACAAACTGGCTCGCGAACGCTATGCCGCCCTCGGAGTCAATACCGACACCGTCCTCAAGCAACTGGCCAGAGTGCCTGTTTCATTGCACTGCTGGCAGGGCGATGACGTGGGCGGCTTCGAAAATCATGGCGGCGCTCTGACCGGCGGCATTGTGTCCACGGGTAATTATCCCGGCAAGGCCCGCACGCCGGACGAACTCCGCGCTGACGCAGCGAAGGCGCTCTCTTTGATCCCCGGCAGACATCGCTTCAACCTGCACGCTTGTTACGGCGAGTTTGGCGGCAGGAAGGTGGATCGCAACGAAATCGAACCGAAGCATTTCAAGAACTGGATCGAATGGGCCAGGTCGCTCGGCATTGGATTGGATTTCAACCCGACCTGCTTCTCACATCCCAAATCTGCGGACGGCTTCACGCTATCGCATCGCGACAAGGGCATCCGCCAGTTCTGGGTCGAGCATTGCCAGGCCAGCCGGCAGATCGGTGCTGCAATGGGACGCGCTCTCGGATCGCCCACCGTTACGAACGTGTGGATCCCCGACGGCATGAAAGATACGCCCGCAGACCGACGCGGCCCGCGTGAACGCCTTGAAGAATCTCTCAACGCCATTTTCCAGAAGAAGCTGAATCCGAAGCACAATCTTGACGCGGTCGAAGGCAAGCTCTTCGGCATCGGCGCTGAAAGTTACACCGTGGGCATGCACGAGTTCTATCTCGGCTACGCGGTGAAGAATCAAACGCTGGTCTGCCTCGACGCCGGGCATTATCACCCGACCGAAAACATGGCGGACAAAATTTCCTCGGTGCTTTGCTTCGTGCCTGAGATTCTGCTGCACGTGAGTCGCGGTGTCCGTTGGGACAGCGATCATGTTGTCACGTTAACGGACGAGTTGCACGCCATTGCACAGGAACTGGTGCGAGGTGATTACCTGGGCCGCACGCACATCGGACTGGATTTCTTTGACGCGAGCATCAATCGAATCGCCGCATGGGTCATCGGCACGCGCAACATGATTCGCGCGCTGTGCATCGCAATGCTCGAACCGCACAAAACCTACAAGCAACTCGAACGCGAAGGCGATTACACCTCGCGCCTTGCGCTGATGGAAGAAGCCAAGACGCTGCCGTTTGGAGCGGTCTGGGATTACCACTGCCTCAAGCAAGGCGTGCCCGTGGGCGAGACATGGCTCGCCGAAGTAAAGAGCTACGAGAAGCGTGCTTTGAATACGCGCTCGGCTTTGCCAAGCTAACGGGCTTGCACGCCTGAAACAGCGTTCTTGCGCCATTCCGCTCGCCAGCTACAATCCCAACTCAGGCTGTTGCGGAAAACCAGCCTGCAAATAAAAACCGCGATGACACCACAGCTTTCCATTTTCGCCGCCCGGATGCGCGATCACATTGAATTGTGCGCCGGAGATTTTGCTTCGGGCGACAACCACCAGAATCTCGGCTGGCAGGAACACGCCGACGCCGAATTCAATGGCCTTGCGCTCATGCTTTTCACGCTTCAGTTCGAGAGCAATCACGCGTATCGGAATATCTGCATCTCGCGGGGCGTCCGCCCGGACGACGTCGCGCACTGGAAACACATCCCCACCGCACCCACCGCAGCGTTTAAGGAACTCGAGTTAAGCTGTCTTCATCCGGAGCAGCGAACGCACGTCTTCCACTCCAGCGGAACGATGAAGCAACGACCCAGCCGCCATTTTCACAACGAGGAATCGCTTTCAGTTTATGAGGCGTCGCTCTGGCCGTGGTTTGAAAAGCAGATCGGCGCTGCCGTACACGGTTTGCGCATGCTGTGCCTGACACCTCCGCCAGCCCAGTCCCCGCATTCGTCTCTCGTTCACATGTTCGATGTGGTGCGCCGCAAACTAGGCGAAAGCGAAGCCGTATTCCTCGGACGTGATGAATCCAACAGTGGATGGACTCTCGATTTCGATGGTGTGATGCGACAGCTAGCAAGCGATCCAGCGTTCGCAACCCTGAAGCCCGAACTGATCCTTGGAACAGCCTTCTCCTTCGTGCATTTGCTGGATCACATGAGAGCAAGCAACCTCCGGCTTCAGCTCCAGGCGGGATCGCTCGTGATGGAAACGGGTGGATACAAGGGCCGCTCACGAACAATGCCCAAGGCGGAGTTGCATTCGCTGATCACAAAGCATCTCGGTGTTCCCCGCTCCCATATTGTGTGCGAATACGGAATGAGCGAACTCAGTTCACAGGCGTATGAGCAGGTGACAGGCGCTAGGTGTCAGGTATCAGGAGAAATGTCACGCACCACGCACCACGCACCACGAGCATTCCAACTCCCTCCCTGGGCACGAGCACAAATCATCTCGCCCGAGACAGGCCGCGAAGTTGCTGACGGTGAAACCGGATTGCTCCGCGTGTTTGATCTGGCGAACGTGTTTTCAGTTCTGGCCATTCAAACCGAGGATCTCGCTGTGCGGCGTAGCGATGGTTTTGAATTGCTTGGCCGCGATGTGGCAGCCGAGCCGCGCGGCTGCTCGTTGATGGCGAATTAATTTCGATCTATGAACCTGCCCACCACCACAGACTAAATGACTGCCGACGCCTCACATAAAACCCGCACGCTCTGGCTTGTTGGCGTGTTGCACGCGTTCACACACGCGTATCACGTCGCACTCATGCCGTTGTATCTGCTCATCCAGCGCGATTTCGGATTCAAGAGCGTTGGACAGGCGACGGCATTGGTCACGGTGATGATGGCGGGAAATTTCATTCCGGCGTACTGGATGGGTGTGCTCGCAGATCGCGTCAGCCGAAAAAAGCTTCTCGGCTTGGGATTGTTTATCAACGCGCTGGGCTACGTCGCACTCGCCTTTGCACCGAACTTCGGCTGGGCGCTCGTAGCGGTGGCTGTCTCAGGGTTTGGCGGTAGCTTCTACCATCCGGCGGCGACGGCCATGATCGCACGGATGTTTCCCGTGGGAACAGGAAAGGCGCTTGGCCTCACTGGCATTGGTGCGAGCGTCGGTTTTTTTGCAGGCCCCGTCTATGCCGGCTGGAGAGCCATGCAACTCGCACCGGCGCTCGGCGACGCCGCGTGGAGAAGGCCGGTCATGGAGTTTGGCGTGCTCGGATTGATCGCAGCCATCGTGTTCATGCTCCTTGCTGACGAGGACAAACCCGCACCCGCAGCCGAGCGTGTGATTGCTTCGCGGGTCAAAATGTTTCCGACTCCTGCGCTCTGGATGTTGTTCTTTGTTGCAGCGTTTGCCTTCAGCCTGCGGGATTTTGCCGGGTCCAGCATGGGCAGCCTTGGTTCACTGTTCCTTCAACACGCCCACAATTACGACACCAGAGACGCCGGCCTGGCCCTAAGCTGGATTTTTCTGCCAAGCGCGGTGAGCAATCCCCTGTTCGGCCACCTCAGCGATGGCGGCCGCAAGCGCTGGGCGGCGTTCGTGCTGTTGACCGCAGCGGTGCTGGTTGTGATTTTTCCGCACGTGCCGTCGGGCTGGGTCATCCCGGTGTTTCTGGTTTACGGCTTCTTCTTCATGTCGAGCTATCCCATTGTGGAGGCTGAGTTGATGCAATCTGTGCCTGATGCGGTGCGAGGTCGTGTGTTCGGGCTTTTTATCACTGTCGGAGGATTCATTGGCAATGCCTCGCATTGGATCGTTGGCGAGCTCGTGCGCGGCATGGGCGAAGGCGCGAATCACTCGCGAAACTATTTTTGGATCTACGCTGTGCTCGGCTTGATGATCGTGCTGTCGGTTTTCGGCCTTCGCTGCCTCGGCGCAGTTCGCACAAGGGAGCAAATTGCTGTGAAAGGTGACGCATCGTGAACCTGCCAGATTATTTTCTCGCCGACCTGCCGCCCGAAGCCGCGATCACGCCAACATTGATCGCCGAGGCCTGTGCCGCCCTCAAACACAACCGCGCGAGCTATCTCGCCGGCCGAACGACGGAGCAAATCGTGGCGGTGTTGTGTGAGGTGGCCGAGGCCTGGCTGAGGGCGGATGATCCATTTCGCCAGCGGGCGCTTGAACTGGGACCGAAGGAGCTTGGTTTCAGCCGCGCAACCATCCAGCGCGGTCTGGATGGGTTCTTTTCGCAACTGACCCAGGAAAACTTTCAAGCACTGCTTGAACAGGAATTCGGCAACGTGCGCCGGCTGGATGAGATGGTTTCCACCGGCGCCGAGCTGGCGGGAGGAAGGGCGGGCATTGTCACAGGGCCGGAGTTTCTCGTCCACATCGCGGCAGGCAACATACCGAATCCAACACTGACAAGCATCGTGTTCGGATTGCTGACGCGTTCAGCACAGTTCGTGAAATGTGCGAGCGGCGCAGTGGTCCTGCCAAGGCTCTTCGCTCATTCAATCTACGCCGCCGACCATAAGCTCGGTGCGTGCCTGGAAATCGTCGGCTGGCGCGGGGGAAATGCGACTCTCGAGGATGCACTTTTTGGCGAGGCGGATTGTGTCACAGCCACTGGCAACGATGAAACGCTGGCGGCGATCCAGAAACAATTGCTGCCAGGAACCCGCTTCCTGAGCTACGGCCACCGCGTCAGTTTCGGCTACGTGACATCGGATGTTCTGACAGCATTCAACACGAAAAAGGTCATTGCGCGCACCGTCGAGGATGTTGTGGCGTGGGATCAACTCGGCTGCCTGTCGCCACACGTCATCTATGTTCAAAGCGGCGGCGCAGTTTCCCCCGTGCAATTTGCGGAACAACTTGCCGATGAACTGGCACGCCGCGAGGCAGCCGAACCGCGCGGGATGGTGCCAGTGGAAAGGGCCGCCACCATTGCATCGCGCCGGGCGATCTACGAAATACGCGCCTCGCATTCACAGGAAACCCACGTGTGGCAAAGCAAGGAGTCCACGGCGTGGACGGTGGTTTGCGAAGCCGACACAAAATTCCAAGTGTCCTGCCTTCACAGGTTCATTTATGTAAAACCCGCACGCGATGTTGCAGACGTGTTGGTCGGTGCGGACGACGTTCGCGGCAAGGTTTCCACGGTAGGCTTGGCCGCGCCTGAGCATCGCGCCCCGGAAATAGGGGCGCAATTTGCGCGTTGGGGCGCAACACGGATATGTCCGTTGGGCCAGATGCAACTTCCACCACTCTCATGGCGGCACGATGGACGACCCGCGCTGGGTGATCTGGTGACTTGGACGGATTTTGAACAATGAAGTCAGTGGCTAGTCAGTGGTCAGTAGTTCGTAGTCAGTAGTAGGGTGGAATATGCGACTGCTGGTGCTACTGACCACTGACTACGAACCAACTCAATTTATGAAAATGGAACTCAGGAAAACATATCAATTTGAGGCGGCGCATCTGCTGCCGCGTTTGCCGAAGGCTCACAAATGCCGGCGGCTTCACGGGCACAGCTTCAAGGTGGAGATCGTCGTAACAGGAGAGTGCGATAAGAAACTTGGCTGGGTGATGGATTACGCAGACATCACAAGGGCATTCAAGCCGCTCTGGGAAAAGCTTGATCATAATTACCTGAACAAAATCGCCGGCCTGGAAAATCCCACAAGCGAGGAAGTCGCCGTGTGGATATGGAAGCGCCTCAAACCGCGCCTGCCCTTGCTGACGGAGGTGGTGGTGGCCGAGACATGTACCGCACGCGCGGTTTATCGTGGTGGGTAGAGATTCAACCCGACAACGCGCGGAGTGTGGCCGTCCCCGGCCACAGCTCGGTCGAGCATAATCAAGCCGCTGGAATCCTCAACACTGTCAAGCATACGGACCTTGCTGCGCCCGGGGACGGGCGCACTCCGCCACAGCTTCAACGCCAACTCTGCCTTCACCCGACTTTAATCACACCCCAACACGCGAACCTGACAAAGTCGGTGTTGGCAATCGCGCTGCGGCAATTTACCCTGCGCCGAGATGAGCATTCTGGAAGAATTGATCTGGCGCGGCCTCATTGCCGATTGCACAGATACGACTGAACTGACGAAGCGACTGGCTGCGCCTACGACACTTTACGCCGGCTTTGATCCCACAGCTGACAGCCTGCACGTTGGAAACCTTGTTCCGCTGCTCGCTCTGCGACGCTTTCAACTGCTCGGCCATCATCCCATCGCGCTGGCGGGCGGCGCTACCGGCAGCATTGGCGATCCCAGCGGCAAGACCGCCGAACGGCAGTTGCTCACCAAGGAAATTCTCGATCACAACATCGCCAGCGTGAAGGTTCAGCTTGCGAAGCTGCTGGACTTCGACACGAAGCAGAATCCCGCGCGGCTCATGGACAACGCGTCGTGGACGGCAGGTGTTTCGTTTCTCGATTTTCTGCGCGACATTGGAAAACATTTTTCCGTAAACCAGATGGTGGCGAAGGAATCCGTCCGCGCCCGCATGGAGGATCGGGAAGTTGGCATCAGCTACACCGAGTTCAGCTACATGCTGCTCCAGGCTTTCGATTTCATGGTGCTGTGCCGCGACCACCACTGCGAACTCCAGATCGGCGGTAGCGATCAATGGGGCAACATCACCGCAGGCATCGAACTCACGCGCAAGAAAATCAGCCGCCATGTATTCGGGCTTACACTGCCGCTCATCACCAATGCGGACGGCTCCAAGTTTGGCAAGTCCGTGTCCGGTGCCATCTGGCTCGATCCCAAGCGGACGAGCGTTTATCGCTTCTACCAGTTTTGGGTGAACACCGATGACCGCGACGTGATCCGCTACCTGAAATACTTCACGTTCCTGCGCAAGGATGAAATTGAGAGGCTAGAAAAACTGCACGCTGAAAATCCCGGAGCGCGTTGGGCACACAAAGCACTTGCGAATGAAGTGACCAATTTGATCCACGGTGAGCAAGCTACGGTTCAAGCCCAAGTGTCGAGTGATGTTCTTTTTGGTGGGAGTGTGGGAACAATTTCAGCGAATGATTTTGCTGACATTGCGGGTGAAATCCCGACCAAGGGAATCGAGATAACCAGACTCGACGGCGCGGGGATCCCGCTGGTGGAATTGCTGGTGCATGCCGGTTTGTGTCCCTCAAAAGGCCAGGCGCGAAAAGACATCGAAGGCGGCGGTGTGAACATCAACAACGTCCGCGAAGCCAGCGCCGCCCGCGCCGTGACACGGAACGATCTGCTTTTCACCAAACACATCCTGCTGCGGAAGGGGAAAAAGAATTACGTGGTTGTGACGGCAAAGTGATTCACGGCAACTAGGTTGACGGATCAAATGTTCAATGACATTCTATGTTTATGGAACGGAAAGAAAAAAACGGCAAACTGTCCGCGCCTTCATTGTTGAGCGAGATTTTCGCTGTTACGAGCGGCAACGGTCAAGCCGATGCCGCCCAGCAAACACAGGCCGCGCAAAAACTTCATGCCCGGCTGGCCAGTCCGGAGTTTGCAGCGCAGATGACCGGCATATTCTTCGAGGCAAAGCGCGCCGCCCTTGCCGAATCAAAGTAATCCCCGCCGATGGCAACCGCCCAATTGTGGTTGTTCGCCGGTCCGAATGGCGCGGGCAAAACCACTTTCACCAAGCGCGAGACGTTCAGCCAGCACATCAGCCATTTCCTAAACGCTGATGAACTGACCCGGCAGCTCCTCAATGAACAGGGCTTTCCAACTTATGCCACCGCACCGGCGGATGTTTTACTGCGATCAAACCTGGCTGCGGCGGAAAAAGTTTTTCCGAAGTGCGCCAGTTGCTTGCCGCCGGGGAGGCGGTGGCTGTCGAAACTGTGTTGAGCACGGACAAATATCGCCCCGTCGTCGAACAACTCCGGCGCGATGGAGGAATGTTCAATCTTATCTACGTCGGATTGAATTCGCCGGAGTTATCCAGACAGCGTGTCGCCGCCCGTGTGGCGAAAGGCGGTCATCCGGTGCCGGAGGAAAAACTGGCCGGACGCTGGCAGCGCTCGTTGGAACATCTCCCGTGGTTCGCAAGCCGGGCGGATCACTTTTTCATTTTCGACAACTCCGATTCCAATCCGGATCAAGAACCGGTGTTGGCGGCCCGAGAAGGCGTGGCATCCGGCAGTCTCCGGTTGCTCGATCGCGAGGCCAATCCCGCATTGGTAAAAGCCCTGCTCGACTCCGGTTTGTTTGAAATCGAACACTGAGAGTGATTTGCTTTTTGGCAAACATGTTTGGTTAAGCGGTGGGAATTACGTGGTTGTCGCCGCGATTCAGAAGCAACAGTATGGATGTGCAGACTTAAACAAGAACGCCGATGCCAGAAAAAACGCCCAGAAAGACGGAGACGAAGATTCTGACGATCAAGTTTGATGGTCCGTATCCGACGTGTACCGAGACGAAGGACGTGCTGGCTGATTGCAGGCATCGCAAATCCGGCGGCATTTATTTTTGGGCGATCCTGGTCGGCAAGAGCTATCGCCTGACGCACATCGGTCAGACCGGCACTTCGTTTTACCAGCGGATGAAGGAGCATGTCATCAACACGCTCGGCGGCAACTATCGCATCTCGGATTCGCAGGCATTGTCGCGCGGGGAATCAAAAATCCTCTGGGACGGCCTGTGGCGCGAGGGAACACGGGAACGACTGCCGGAATTCCTGCGCGACAGCACCCGGTTATTCGAAGAGGCAAAGCGCAATCTGAAACTGGAGCGAGTGTTCGTTGCACCACTGGAGGCCGAGGACCGGATGCGGCGGCGGATCGAGGGAGCAATCGCAGCGCACATCCGCAAAGACAAAACGGCGTCGAGTTTGTTCCCTCCGGACATCCGGGTGCTGGGCCGGCTGACCACGGAATCAGCGATCTCGGTGAAAATCGTGACGCCGGTGGATGTGTTGGGCATGCCGGAGCAACTTGAGGTTTAGAGCCTGTTTGAAAGGTCGCATTGCTGGCAGCGACGATTCTGGCGGAGAGCGCCCGTCCTCGGGCGCAGCGACATTGGAAAGGCGGCTGGCGTGGACTTTTCTAACACGTCTGACATGCTCACACCGCTGCGCCCGGGGACGGGCGCTCTCCAACCTGACTTTTCAAACAGGCTCTTAACCTCAGTGTTCTTTTTTTCTTAATTCCCTCGACAAATTATGACTAAGAGAAAGAACCGGGTCGGAGTTGAATAGTTGCACCGCGCCCTGTATCAAAGGTAGAGTTCTACGAAACAAAAACCAAAGGCCCATTATGATGACTCGACGCAATGCAATCAAAACCACTGTGCTCGCCACTGCCGCCATCGCAACAGTGCCTGGAGCAATCGGGCAGCCCGCACCTGCTGGACCGTTCACTTTACCACCGTTGCCCTATGCCTTTGACGCGCTTGAGCCACACATTGACGCGCGCACGATGGAGATTCATCACGACCGCCATCATAAGGCCTACGTGGACAACTTGAACAAGGCTCTCGCAGATTCGCCCGACCTCAAAAATAAATCAGTCGTGGATTTGCTGAGAGATTTGAATTCTGTTCCGGAAAAAATCCGCACGGCAGTTCGCAATCATGGCGGTGGTCATCTCAATCACACGGACTTCTGGTTGATGATGAAGAAAGACGGAGGAGGCCAGCCGAAAGCGGAATTGGCCAAAGCCATTGAAAAGAACTTTGGCAATCTCACCGATTTCAAAACCAAGTTCACCGAAGCTGCAACGAAAGTATTCGGCAGCGGCTGGGCGTGGTTGGTCCTGCAAGATGGCAGGCTGACAGTCGAATCGTCCCCAAACCAGGACTCTCCGCTGAGTTCCGGCAAACAACCGCTCCTCGGCCTCGACGTCTGGGAACATGCCTACTATCTCAAATACCAGAACAAGCGCGCCGATTACATCGCTGCCTGGTGGAACGTCGTGAACTGGGATTTTGTGGCCGAGCGTTACGCGAAACTGGCGAAGTAACATCTCAGGCAGATTCCGCTCGCAGGAGGACAAGCTGGCCGCGATCAAGGAAGGCGAACGCACGCTGCTGGACAACAGCATGGTGCTGTTCGGCTCCAGCATGTCGGACGGCAACCGCCACGATCCCGCCAATCTGCCCATCATCCTTGCGGGCCGCGGTGGCGGGAGGCTCAAGACCGGACGCCACATCGCCAGTCCCAAAGGCACGCCGCTATGCAACCTTTACGTCTCGATGCTCGATCAGATGGGCACGCCCGTGGAGAAATTCGGCGACAGCACCGGCGCGCTGGCGCTGGGGTAGCGCGGGCGTCTTGCCTGACCCAGAGGACGGAGGACGCAAAGCTAAGTTCTGTAACGCTGAAACGGAATTGCGATCTTAAACTTTCCACCTGGAGGTCGTGTCAAAACTACGGAGTGACCCGTTTTATGTTCCCAGCCTGTTCATGGTTGCAGCCGCTCACGATGCGGCAAATGGTCACGGCTCCAACAAACTAAAGCGGCGTCGCTGGTGTCTTCAAACCGATATTTAAGTGTTGGCGGTTCATATGGGCAAAACTTTACTGCAATTCAGTCACCTTTGGACTGTCGAACAATGCCCCATTTTTCATCAGCATCAAAACTACCATCATCGGATTTTCTCGTTTGCACGCTGCCGTCTGATAAACAATAAACTCGCTCCCATTTGCCATCGGGGGTTCGTCGAGGAATTCGTTCGCGTAAGATGAATTTGGGTACTGTGTTGGTATCCGTCAACAGCCCGACATTTACCAATTCAAATACATCCAAATCGATATCTCCTTCAAATTTTGTTACATGATCGAGTTCATTCGTGAGGTGGTCAAAGTTCGTGGCAAACTTATGATCGTTATCAAGTGCATAGACTCGCATCGCAAGCCCAAGCTGTCTCATTGCATTGACCGTGTCTATTTGATGCCTTACGTATGCCCCTGCAGGGGATTGAGCCAACCGATTTTGAGCGGCTGCCAACCCCAGGTTAGTCTGACGCTTTTCTTCCCGTAACTTTTCAAGTTCACTCGCTTGCCCTCGAAGACTTCCTGCTTCGCTGCGCAGTTTCATAAGCTCTGCCGTATTCCGATTCAATCGCTCGCTCTCCTCTCGCAAGGCGGCAAGTCGGGTCGTCGCATCGTCTCGCTCGTGCTGCAATTGTTCGATCTGCTCGGCGATCGGCGCTTGCTGTTGTTGAAGTGTCTGCACTTGTTCTCGCAGTTTGGAGGCTTGGTGGGCTTCGTAGATGCCAGCGCCGACGGCGACGGCAAGGCCGGCAGTGATCAAAGTCTTTTGCAGTGTAGTCATGGCGATGGTTTTGATTGCGGTGGCGGTTACGGTCGTGGAGATGGTTGTTCCGGCAAGGAGTGCTGCGGTTGAAATCGTGACGGCCAATCCAACCGGTGCGGCTTGGACGGCGTTGGCAGAGATGACGACAACGAGTCCGCTCGCGCCCACGGTGATGCCGCGTTTGGCAAAGAACTCGCGCAATCGTTCCACGGCCCGGCTCACGCGCTTTTGCGCAGCTTCGCCGCTGATGCCAAGGGTTGTTGCCATCTCGCCGGCGGACTTGCGTTCAAAATAGCGGAGCATCAGGGCGTCACGATCCGGCTCGCTCAGTTCGCCGAGCGCGCTGTCGAGATGCGGGGCGATGTGTTCCCAGACGACGTCAGGTTCAGCGGAAAGCAATTCGTTCATGGCAGCGGCCTCCTGTTCGCGGACACGACGACGCACATCCGTGCGCACCGTCTGCGCGGCGATATTTTGCGCGGTGCGATGCAACCAGCCGGACAGCACCGGGCGATCCTTGAGCTGGGCGGCATTCCTTGCGAGAGCGACAAACACGCCCTGGGTCACATCTTGCGCGAGGTGCGAGTCACAAACCATGCGCAGCGCAGCGGAATGGACGATGTCCAGATGGCGGCGCACGAGTTCGGTGAACGCCTGTTCAGAGCGATGTTCCGCGTAGGCGCGCAGCAGTTGTGAGTCGGTTTGGTCGTTCACTCACCCTATAGTAGCCGCCGACGCGAAAATCGGACAGGGAATGTAGCGTCAGGCATCCTGCCTGCCGTAGAGGGCGGGCGTCCCGCCGCCCGGCATTGGCGCGCGAATCTTTTGAAGCCTCACGAAAATGTCAGGCCGCCTCTGCATGTGTGAGTTTTTCCCGCCGGGCAGAATGCACCGGCTCTACGGCAGGCGAGACGCCCGCCGCTACAAGACAGCGCCCCGACGCACCGCGCTTCTGCGGTCACCCGGCAAAAAGTCGTTTTCATCAGAGTGCCGCCGTGGTTAAATGCAGGCGCGACATGAAAGATTTTCCAACGCCTCTCGACCTTAAAAAGATCAAAACCTACCCGCTCTCCCAACGACGAAATCTCAGCACACTGGAGGAACTGCTGGAGTTTTCTCAAAGCGAGTCTGCCCCGTGTTCGGAAGCGTCCATGGAACATATCCGCAACGCGGTCGCAAAAATCATTTCGGCGCGTAAACGTAACGCGAGCGTCATGCTCATTTACGGCGCTCACCTCGTTAAGAACGGCTTGTTGGAAGTCGTGAATTCTCTGATCGAACACGGATGGGTCACCCACCTGGCCACGAACGGAGCCGGCACGATTCACGATTGGGAGCTGGCATTTCAAGGCCGCACGGCGGAAAGCGTCCGTGACAACGTTGCCACCGGCACATTCGGCACGTGGGATGAAACCGGTCGCAACATACATCTTGCGTTGCTGGCAGGAGCGCTGCGTGGTGAAGGCTACGGACGAAGCCTCGGTCGCTTCATTGTCGAGGACGGCGTGACATTGCCCACGACGGACGAACTCAAGAAACTCCTGAGCACGGAACCCGCGCATCCGCTGACGCCGGCCCGTGCTGAATTGTTGCAGGCGATGACGGTGCACCAGCTCCCGTCGGGTCGCATCGAAGTCAAACACCGTCACCCGGCCACATCCATCCTCGCACAGGCTTTCCGGCACAATCTTCCGTTCACGGTGCATCCCGGCATCGGTTACGACATCATTTCCAATCATCCCATGTTTAACGGCGCTGCAATCGGTCGTGCAGCGACGATTGACTTCGCGCTGTTCGGTCGGGCGGTGGATGGACTGGATGACGGCGTGGTGTTGAGCGTGGGGTCAGCGATCATGGCTCCGCAGGTGTTCGAGAAGAGCCTCAGTTGCGTGAACAATTTGCGACTGCAATCCGGACGCAAGGTTGTCAGCGGACACACTCTTTTCGTCGTGGACCTGCAGGACGGCGGCAACTGGGATTGGCGTCAAGGCGAGCCGCCCAAGGACAATCCGGCGTACTATCTCCGCTTCTGCAAAAGCTTTGCCCGCATGGGCGGCACGATGAATTACGTGGAGTGTGACAACGTGGTGTTTCTCCGAAACCTGCTCAAGGCTTTGACGCCATAGTCCAACTTGAAGGCCGATCTCTCAGCGCGAACTACCTGATTGGAAGATCGCCTTTATGCCGCGCTGCGACTTGATCAACTTCAAGCCCTTTTCCTTGCCGAGAACACAGACCGTGGTGGCGAATGCGTCCGTGTCTGTGGCGCGTTTGGCGATAATGGAAACCTGAAGCTGATTCGTCAGACCAACTCCCGTCCGTGGGTCAACGATATGCGAATAGCGAACACCACCGATGATTGCAAATTGTTGCTCATCCCCCGAGGTGGAAATGGCAGTGTTGACTAGAAGGATGGTTTCTTCAAGCGGCTCGCTGACCGAGTTGCCGGCCTGGCTTTCCTGCGCAGCGGAACGAGCCTGCTTGTAAGCAGGCGAACCGATACCAACACGCCAGCCGCGCTTTCCAGGCGGGGCGTTACCGATTGCAATATCTCCACTGGCCGCCACAAGCGCACGCGTAATTCCGCGTTGACGCAGAACCTCAAGGGCCTTGTCCGCCGCGTAACCTTTGGCGATGCCGCCAAGATCGAGCTGCATTCTTGGCACGGTCAGCGTGACGGTTATATTATGAGAATCGAGTTTGAGTTTGCGCCAGCCGACCGATTGCCGAGCCTGATTGATCTGATCAGGTGTCGGCAGCATTTGAGCCCGGCGGGCCCGTCGCCACTGCCGGACAAGCGGGCCGACAGTTACATCGAACGCGCCATCGCTAAGTTCGGAAATCTTTTGCGAGCGTTGCAGAATGTCGAACAGCTCGTCACTCACGCGCACCGGTTCACTGACGGGCTTTCGGCAGAGCTGCATCAATTCGCTGTCGGGGTCGTAATCGGTCATCATGCTGTCCAGCGTAGCGATCTTCTCGTATGCGGCATCGGATGCCGCACGCGCGGCGTGTTCGTCCGGTGCGAAAAGCGTGATTGTGAACAGCGTGCCCATGTGTGGCTGTTTGAATTCGTAGCGGTGAAGCAACTCGGGCGAAGGCGCGGAACGACATCCTGCAAACGGGAGAAGCAACAGTAGCGCGAACGGCAGTCTGAACGAGTTCAACAGAGGCATGGAAGGATTGTGTTCAGGTGTGCTTGCTGAAACCAGCCGAAAGGTTGACGTCGTACGTGGATAGGTCAAACTGCAATCCTCAATGAAAAACCTGCGCCGTGTATTCATAGGACTAGGTGTGATTCTTGCAGTCGGCTATTTTGCGATAGTCATTTCGCTGCATCGCGAGCCGGCGACTTTCCCGCCGCTGCCCATCCCGAACGGATACGATGACTTCACCAATGCCGTCCCGCTTGTCACAGCCGACGTCGGAGACGCGTATGCGATGGATTTGCAGGCGCTTCAGTCGTTCGTCCGCAGCAATGCAGCTGCGCTGAAGCTCGTTCGTACCGGATTGTCTCGCGAATGCTTGCTACCAACCGAAGCGATTATCCTGAACTTCACGAATGTGTTAATGGATAGCTTGCCCGGTCCAAGACGGTTGGCTCAATTGCTCAACGGTGAAGGGCGGCTGGCGGAACTGGAAGGGCGCACGAACGATGCTGCCAGAAGCTACATTCACTGCATTCGTCTTGGAAATGAGGTGAGTCGCGGTGGGGTGCTCATAAACCGAATGGTCGGCATGGCATGTGAAGCCATCGGTTGCTCGGCACTCGCCCGCATCGCCCCGAAGATTTCCCGCGAACAATCGGTGGCGGTTGTCGCAGAATTGATGGCGATGGAAACCAATGCAATGACATGGAACGAGGTAATAACAAATGAAAAAGCCTTCATGCGGCACGCACGACAGGACAGCTTCAATCCCATTCGCCCCTTTGTAGATTGGTGGCAAAGCCGCGCAGTTTTGAAGGGCACGAAAAACAAACACGACATATCCGCGGCGAAGCGAAGGTTGATCGCTGTCGAACTCGCGTTACGTATTTATCAGATCGAACGCGGCCAACCACCGACCCAACTCAGTGACCTTGTTCCCCGTTATCTCCCTCGCATCCCGATTGATCCATTCGCGGAAAAGGAATTGATTTATCGTCCGCAAGGCACGAACTGGCTGCTTTACAGTGTGGGCGAAGATGGCATGGACGACGGCGGCACACCCGCAACGGGCCGCAACCTTGGAGCGAAGGGGGACGTCCTATTCAACGCACCATGAGTGTAAAAACAAATTCGGATTGCATCCTTTCGTGTCTCAAATGATAGTCCGTCTGAAACCACGCAGAACCATGACTGCCGCATCCAGCCACACATCACATCACAGCGCGCGCGCGCGTCTGGCGTTCACCTTGATCGAGCTTCTCGTGGTCATCGCCATCATCGCGATTCTTGCGGCGCTGTTGTTGCCGGCGCTGGCGAGTGCGAAGGAGAAGGCCAAACGCGCCGCGTGCAAAAGCAATCTCAAGCAATGTCTCCTCGCCATTCACATGTATGGGATGGATAACAACGACCGCGTGCCACCGGGACGCGAGAACCAGAATCAATGGCATGCCATCCGTGTTTCGAATGTCACCTGGACGAACCTCATTCAATACTCGGGCAACGAGCATGTTCTCGACTGTCCGAATTTTACGTTCAACGGCGCGGTGCTCGGTCGCTACAATGCCAGCTACGGTTTTCTGGTTGGCTACCAGTATCTCGGTGATGCCGTCCCGCCAGGTGTGGCGCAGTACCCGTGGATTTCACCAAAGAAGGTCAGTCAATCAGGCACCAACACAATCATCGCCGACGCGAATCATTGGGGCACGGACGGTCTTAAGGCAGCGCCGCATACGAAGGGTGGCTCGATCCAGCAGAACGGCAGTTCCTACACCAAGAACATGGCAGGCACTACAGCCGCGAGCGTAGGCGCTCAGGGTGGAAATGTCGGTTCGCTCGATGGATCAGTGGTTTGGAAAAACATGAAGCAGATGGGAGTCAACCAGGCCTCGTCCTATGTCTTCTACTACGGAAATTGGTGAGCGATCCCGATCAATCCCCGAACGCCGTTCCCACCCGTCGCGCCGCCGTAATCCATGAATGATCCGTGGGTACAGTCTTGAGTTTGCCGGCCACCTCCACAATCGGAACGGGCTTCACACCTTCGCCGCGTGACGCCACCATCACGCCAAAAACTTTTTGCTGGATCAGTTCCGCCGCCGCCGTGCCGAGACGCGTGGCAAGCAGGCGATCACCCGGGGACGGTGTGCCGCCGCGTTGTACGTAGCCAAGGATTGAGACGCGCGCTTCAAGTTTGGTAAGGTCTTCGAGTTGTTTTGCGAGGCGAAGTGTGTTGCCTGCGTGCAGTGCTGACAGCCTCATCAATTCCTGTTTTGCCCGCAGTTTCTCCGCCTTGTTCTTGGCAATCTTTTTGTGCCACGCCGCCGTGGTGAACGCATTGGCGTCCTCGACGGCAAGCGCGCCTTCCGCCACGGCCACGATGCTGAATTTTGTTCCCGCCTTGCTGCGGGCGCGGATTGCGGCGGCAATTTTCCGCACGTCGTACGGAATTTCTGGAATCAAAATTACATCCGCGCCGCCCGCGATGCCCGCGCCCAGCGCCAGCCAGCCGGCGCGATGGCCCATGATCTCCGCGATGATGATGCGATGATGGCTGTGCGCCGTGCTGTGCAACCGGTCAATCGCCTCAGTCGCGATGTCCAGTGCGGTGTCGAAGCCAATGGTCGAATCCGTGAGCGCCACGTCGTTGTCAATCGTCTTGGGCAGCGTGACAATGTTCAGCCCCTTCTCAATGAGGCGCAGCGCATTTTTGTGAGTGCCGCCGCCGCCAATGCACACAAGAGCGTCAAGCCGGTTGCGTTCGTAATTTCGCGCGATCACGTCCGTCATGTCGCGCATGGTGCCGTTGATCTCCATCTTGTGAGGCTTGTCGCGGCCCGTACCGAGGATGGTGCCGCCGACGGTGAGAATTCCTGCAAGGGCGCGCTTGTCGAGTTTGAGCGTGAGATTTTCAGCCAGTCCGCGAAAACCGCTGCGAAAGCCAATCAGTTCCATGCCCGAAGCCAGCGCCGTCTTGCCGACGCCGCGTATGGCGGCGTTGAGGCCCGGGCTGTCACCGCCCGCAGTAATGATGCCGATGCGTTGGATGCGATTCACGATTCAGGAATCATCTTTCCAACGCGCGAGAGGTCAACGCAAATCGTGTGGCGAATTACCATCCTGGTGGAAGAGTGCTTCCCTTCTTTCTTTGCGATTGGACTTAACATGACCATCTCCTGACCGCTCCTCCAGCCTTGTCACGCCTAATCCCGCGGAATAATCTCAAGCCATGGAATCCCTCGACACAACAACGCTGGATGGGTTTTGGGCTGAGATGTGGCTGCGATTGGGGGGCTTTGGGTTGTTCAGCTTGATCATCTTGTGGTTCGTGATTGACGCCGTCCGCCGCCGCGAATGGCTTTGGGTAATCGCCCTGATCGCGCTGCCGGGCGTGGCCGCGTTCTGGTATTTCTTCAGCGTCTATCGCGGCTCCTCAGTGAGCAGTGGATTTGAACTGCCCGGCGCTTACAGCCGAAAACGCATCAGGGAACTTCAGGCGCTGATCCACAATCTCGACAAGGCACATCATCACTCCGAGCTGGGTGACATTTATTTCCAGAAGGGCAAGCTGGATCAGGCCGAGGTCTGTTACCGCGCCTCGCTTGAGCGCGATCCGAACGACCTCGATACGCGCGCACACCTTGGCCAGTGCTTGATCCGTCAGAAACGTGCCGCCGAGGCCAAGCCGCTGCTTCAGGGCGTTCTGCGTGAAAATCCAAAGCACGATTACAACCACACCGCCATGGCCTACGCCGAGACGCTCGCTGCACTTGGGGAAACAGACGCGGCAATACAATCATGGGAATACGTCGTCGCAAACAATTCCTATCCGCGCGCCAAGGTCCAGCTTGCCGAATTGTATCTCGCAAAGAATCAGTCCGAGCCGGCCCGCGCACAGCTCAAGGATGTCCTCGCGGATGCGCCCCACACGGCGTCCTTCCAGCGCAGACGCGACCGCGTGTGGGTCAGGCGCGCGCGCAGCCTGATGCGCAAAATCACCGGATGACTGTCCCGAAGACGGAATCAGCGCAGAGAGCAAGAATGAGAAAAGTTAGTCATTTCTAAATCTGTTGCTTGACTCAAACAAAATACTTGGTATTTTCGTGCCGTGACTATTGGAAGAAACATTGCTGCCGCCTGCGCCATACTCACGACTTCTGTGATCGCAGAGGCTGGCGCGCAGGAGAAAAGCACATTCCACCTGTTCAAGCCGACTCCGGGGGAACTACTTCGAGAAATGTCCACAGACCGGCCCGACAAGACGGAAAGCCCTTTCACCGTGGATGCCGGGCATTTCCAGATCGAAATGGATTTGATCAATGCAACACATGACCATGACACCCGCGGCGGCACTGATACACGCACGGACAACTTTTCCGTGGCGACCGCCAATTTGAAGGCGGGCTTGCTCAACAATGTTGATCTCCAGCTTGTGTTTGAGCCTTTCACCCGTGAACGAGTCAGTGACCGTGTCGCTGCAACCACCACGTCCCAATCCGGTTTCGGCGACGTTACCACCCGTTTGAAAATCAATTTGTGGGGCAATGACGGCGGCGACACAGCGTTTGCCATGATGCCGTTCGTGAAGTTCCCCACCCACCAACATGACCTTGGCAATGACTCCATTGAAGGCGGCGTCATTTTTCCGCTCTCGGTTTCGCTGCCGCACGATTGGTCCATGGGGTTGATGACAGAATTTGATTTCAACCGGGATGCCAGTGGCAGTGACCATCATCTTGAATTCATCAATTCGGTCACGTTCAGCCACGACATCTACGGTTCGCTGGCCGGATATGTCGAATTCTTCAGCCTTGTCAGCGCGGAAAAGAATTCGGACTGGATCGGCACGATGGACGTTGGTCTGACGTACGGGTTGACTGAAAATCTCCAACTCGATGCCGGTATCAACTGCGGCGTGACTCGCGCTGCCGATGACCTGAATCCCTTTGTAGGTTTGTCCGCTCGATTTTGATTCGCATGAAAGATCCCACTATCATAGAACCTCCCAAACCCGAAGCTGGCTGGCGATTGCCCGCCGGCACGCCCAGCCTCGCGGAGGTTCATCGCTCCATCGCCGTGCCGCGTTCGCATGGTTTCTGGCGCAAGATGCTGGCGTTCTCCGGCCCTGGCTACCTGGTCGCCGTCGGCTACATGGACCCGGGCAACTGGGCCACCGACCTCGCGGGCGGTTCACAATTCGGCTACACGCTGCTGTCCGTCATCCTCATCTCGAACCTCATGGCGATCCTGCTCCAGTCGCTCTGCGCCAAGCTCGGCATCGTCACCGGTCGCGATCTCGCGCAGGCCTGTCGCGATCATTACTCCAAGCCCGTCTCCATCGTGCTGTGGTTGCTTTGTGAAGCGGCCATCTGCGCGTGCGACCTCGCGGAAGTGGTCGGCTCGGCCATCGCGCTGAACTTGCTCTTCGGCATCCCGCTCATCTGGGGCGTGTGCATCACCGCGCTCGACGTGCTGGTGGTGATGTTTCTTCAGAACAAAGGCTTTCGCTACATTGAGGCGCTCGTCATCACGCTCATCGTCACAATTGGCGGGTGTTTCCTGGCGGAAATCATTTTTTCCAAACCCAGCATCGTCGCGGTGTTCGGCGGCTTTCTGCCGAAGTTCGAGGTGGTGTCCAACCCGAAAATGCTTTTCATCGCAATGGGCATCCTTGGCGCAACGGTGATGCCTCACAATCTCTACCTACACTCTTCCATCGTGCAAACGCGCAAATACGAGCCAACGCCCGATGGCCGGCGCGAGGCGATCAAGTTCGCCACCATTGACTCGACGGTTGCGCTCATGTTTGCGCTCTTCATCAACGCCGCCATCCTCATTGTCTCCGCCGCAACCTTCCACGGCACCGGACAAAACGTCGTGGAAATCCAGGACGCGCACAAACTGCTCTCGCCCGTGCTGGGCGTTTCCATTGCGAGCACACTGTTCGCTGTGGCGCTGCTCGCTTCGGGCCAGAACTCCACGCTCACGGGCACCCTCGCCGGACAAATCGTGATGGA
This sequence comes from Verrucomicrobiota bacterium, assembly GCA_013140495.1. Classification (GTDB taxonomy): domain Bacteria; phylum Verrucomicrobiota; class Verrucomicrobiia; order Limisphaerales; family JADLHS01; genus JADLHS01. The sequence continues at coordinate 12,336 of JABFSR010000088.1, read as the reverse complement.
AGGTTTCTTGAACATCCGCCTGCGCCCGTGGCTGCGCCGGCTCATCACGCGGCTCATCGCTATCATTCCTGCGGTCATCGTCACCGCCATCTATGGCGAAAGCAAGACGACCGACATGCTGGTCCTGAGCCAGGTGATCTTGAGTCTGCAACTGCCCTTTGCTGTCGTTCCGCTCGTGCTTTTTACCAGCGACCGGCGCAAGATGGGCGAGTTTGCCAGTCCGGCGTGGGTGAAAGTGCTCGCGTGGATCACTGCAGCCATCATCATCGTTCTCAACGTAAAACTGCTGGCCGACACGTTCGGCCTCACCGCCTGGTTGACTGGCGCAAAATAGGAAAGGAAACTGAATGAGCACATTTGCCTACTCTCTTCGCCGCGAGGCCCGCATTGCCTTCTCGCGCCGCGCGCAACCGGTCTGGTTCCGAATCATCAAGTGGACCTGCATCCTCGTTGGGGTCGCACTGTTTCACGACAGGCGCTGGTTTTGGTGGACGATTGCCAGCCTGGCCGCAACGATGACCTTGGTCCATTTTATTTACCGCAGAAAAACAAAAACCTGGACGCGTGCCTGGGGTGGCTGGAACGATCTGGCTGCGGGCCGGGACTGACCCGACTACGCCACGCTTCGGCGCGGCAAGTCATGCACAACGCATCACGCTTATGTATCGCAAAATTCTTGTCGCACTCGAAAACAGCCGGGCCGACCAAAGCCTGCTCCCGCACGTCACCCGACTCGCGAAGCAACTCGGCTCGGAACTGCTCCTCGTCCACGTGGCGGACGGCTGGGTGGCGCGAAATTTCAACCAGCTCAAACTCACCGAGTCCGAGGAGATGAAAGCCGACCGCGAGTATCTGGAAGGTGCGGCGGTTACGCTGCGCGCCCATGGCTTGACTGTCACAACCCAACTGGCCCTCGGCGATCCACCCGGCGAGATTCTCAAAACCGCCGCCGCAGAGCATTGCGATCTTATCGCCATGACGAGCCACGGTCACCGGCTGATTGGCGACATCATCTACGGCAGCACGATCAATGAAGTGCGGCACAAGGCGACGATTCCAGTTTTGCTGGTGCGGGCAGAGGACAGGTAGGGATGGATCTGAGCAGCTACAAAATCTCCAGCACGCGCCGCAACTCCTCGTCCGTGTTGTAGAACGCTGGCGAGAGCCGGATGTAACGCTGGCCCTTTCGATCTGCCCGCAGCGAGGTAACGATGTTCGCGCTTAAAAGTTTCTGATGCATCGCGGGCAAATCCGTGTCGGGCTTGGAGAAGGTCACGATGCCGCTGGCATTTTCGGCCGGTGCATCGGAGTTCAATACCGTGAATCCCTTCGTCTGTAATGCGGGCACGAGCCACGCGCGTTTGCGCAACAATTCGCGCGCTATATTTTCTACGCCGACTTCGAGAAGCATCTCCATCGCCGCGATCAATCCCACAAGCCCGAGCAGGTTGTGCGTGCCGGCCTCGAACTTGAACGCGCCCTGACGAAACTGGATCTGTTCCTGTGCAACAAAGTTTGGGCAACGAACATTGTGCCAGCCGTAAATGGGCGGGTTCAGTTTTTCCTGCAACTCGCGTCTCACATACATCACTCCCGCCCCGCACGGACCAAGCAGCCATTTGTGCGCATCAGCAGCGAGAAAATCCACATGTTCCACCGTCGTGGGAAACGCACCCAAAGTCTGGATTGCGTCGAGACAGAAAAGAATTCCCCGTTCGCGCAGCGCCTTGCCGACGGTCGCGATGTCGAGCCGATATCCGCTCACAAAGTGACAGGACGCCAGCGCCACCAGCCGCGTGTTCTCGTCCACCTGACCAATGACATCAATCGGGCGGATCACACCGAGGCCGCGCGTGTTCAGCAGGCGCACCTCGACGCCCTGTTCTGCTAGTGCCATCCACGGATACACATTGGAAGGATAATCATCGTGATAGACGAGGATGTTGTCGCCGCGCCGGAACTTGAGTCCGCTGGCGATCATGCTCAACGCCAGCGAGGTCGGCCCCACGAATGCCGCCTCGTCCTCGCGGCAGTTCAGCAACTGAGCCACGAGCTTGCGACCGTCTTCGAGAACCTTCGGGAAAATGATCGCCTCCTGGTCTGCGGCTGTGGCCTTTTGGGAGTAATCCGCCACAGCGGTTGCAACCCGCTGCGGCAACGGGCAATCGCCGGCGTGCGCGAGAAAGATTTTATGCTGCACGATTGGAAACTCGCGACGGCGGAGTTCTTCATTGGCGAGTATTTCGGAAACTGTCATGTCCGGAGTTTAGCGGTGGGCAACAGGGAGGCAAAGTTGGAATCTGGAATTCGCATGCCGATGAAGCGTGCTACTCGGTACGCTCCACCCGCAGGTCATCAAACCAAATCGGCGTCCCGGCGAACGGGCTGCCCATCACCGAACTCCTGCCCGACACCGGCTCTTCCTTTTCATCGAACGCGATCATCCATTCCTTCGGCTCGCCTCCGCTCTGCCAAACCTTGCCTTCGATCCTCCAACCACTGTCCTTGAGCTTTTGAATCTGAAGTTTGAGTTGCGTCCACTCTCCTGTCTTCCAATCAAATGCTGACGTCGCTTTGCTTTCCTGATCCTTCAGGATCTCGATCGCCTTTTTCCCCGGAGACACCTGCAACTTCCAGCCGCTTACCCCACCCACACCAACCCCAAACGTCGGAGCACGCCGTCCCTTCGCCGTCCCAAGAATTCTTGCGCTGACCCTGATGTTTTCCTTTTCATTCGGGCCGAACTGCACCCCGAAGGAATCCAAAGGCGAGCCCGGCAGTTCAAGAACCTTGTTTGTTCCGACCGACTTTATGACAAAATCGCCGCCAAGAACCATCAGGTCATCAGGCAACTTGTCCGCTTCAGCCTTTTCAAAATCGTTCGCATAAAGCGCTGCTGAAGCGCCATCGTTTTTGGATCCTGTGGATGCCTTGTCTTTCCCCAGGTTGGCGTTGATCCAATGCCTGAGCGTCGAACTACCGTGACCGTAGCCAGCGGGTAATTCGACATAGTCCTGGGTTTGAATCTCCGGAGATTTTCCCCAATGCGCGGGGAATTCCTTTGCCGGTTTGCCCATTATGACAGTTGCAGACAGCGTGAAGATCACGGCCAGCAACACCAGCAAACTTTTTCCGTTCAAAAACGAGTCATTCATTTCTCAAAGCTTTCAATAAATCGCCGCGCACCGCAAATCTCGTTGCAGCCCACGTCCACAACGCGCCATTCACCAGCACCCCTGCCAAGGTCATCGCCAGCGACGCCACAGGCAGCTCGCCGTGCGCCGAAAACAATGCCGGCAGCACCGCAACCGCAGCTGTAGCAACTCCCAACGCAAGACCCGCCAACAGCAACGCGCCATTCTCGATCAATAGCAGCCGCTGCAACGTCGCCTTCCGGAAACCCAAGGCCATCATCACAGCCAGTTCGCCACGGCGCTCCAAAACATTTCGCAGCACCACAATCCCCAAACCCACGCTGCCCAGCAGCAAACCCAGGCCACCCAGAACCTGGAATGTTCCCAGATACGTGTTCTGCACCGCGTTGAATTGCGCGAGCCGTTGAGGCGCGGGCGTCAGCTCCAGCCCGACATCCTGCATTGCTCGCGACAATGTGGCCGACACTTGCGACACGGCATTCGACGGCGCATCAATCAGAAACATTCGATAGCCACTCTCGCTTGGAAATTTCTCAATGAAGTCGCCTTCATCAATGATGAGTTGGCCTTGGAGGATCGAATTCGCCACCGCGCCCACGATGCGCACCTTGAACGGCTGACCCCGCTCGTCCACGTAATCAATTGTGTCGCCCACCTTTTTGTGCATCGCCCACTGGATGGAGTTGGCATCGCCAATGGCGGGGATTTCGTTTTTATCTAATGGCACGCTGAGAATATGGCGAGAGAGAGCACTCCATGGCCAGGCTTTGGTCATTTCATTCAAGTTCTTTGTAAAAACAAAGCGGTCGGAAAGTATTTCTGGATTCACACCCAATAGCCTTGGCCTTTGCGCTGCATTAAGATTCAAACAGCTCGCCTCATCACCGGCCCGCACACGGAACGGCACAAAACTCACTCCATCAAGATCGCGTTCGTTCAAGGCGAAGAAATCACGTCCTGACTGCGCGTTCATATCCTGCACCACGGGCATCGTCGTCTCGCCGATCAACGCAAATCCGCCCGTGCCGGAGCTTCGTTTGCTGGCGTCCCGGTTCGCATCCAGGCGGAACACGCCAATGCTGACGATCAAAAAGCTCCCGCACGCGAGCATGGCAATGGTCGCCAGACTTCGCTTTCGACGCCGCGCACAACCGCGCACTGCGAGCGACGCCATCGTGACTGGAGCGTTGAACTCCGATTCGGCTCGTTGGAGTCCACGCTTTAGCGAGCTCCCCGAGCAATCCCGCATTGCGCGGGATTGAACTCCAACAAGCCGCGCAAGCCACTCGTTCGCAAAACTCAATCCGGCCACCAGCAACAACGCACCCGCTCCAAAGAAAATTCCTGCATTCGTCGTATCACCGCTCACCACGGCCCAGCCACACAACGCCACTGCCGCCAGCAGCGCCCCGACTGCCATGACTTTGACTTTTGAACTCCGGACTCCGGATTCTTCCGTCCCGACTTCCCCGGCAAGCAATTCGCGCGGCGACCGCTTCACGAACTTTCGAAGCGCCAGCCAGATGGTAATAGCCGACACCACTACGCTTGCGAAGAAGCCGATGACCATTGTCTGAGTGGTGATATGAAAGCCCAGCGCTGTCGCACCCACGGCATCGCGCCATACCGTGTTCAACCCATGGAGCATGGCCTTTGCGTAATAGATTCCACCGATGGCACCAATCACGCCGCCGATGAACGCCAGCGCCACACCCTCACCCAGAAACAAATTGCGAACCTGCTTCGGCGTGAAACCCAGCGCGAGCAACGTGCCAATTTCCGTGGCACGTTGTTCCAGGCCGAACTGAAACAACATCGCCATCAGCAACAACGCCGCACCGATCAGAAAGAAACTGAACCCGAGAAACAACCCGCCGAAGTCCTGCGATTGCTCCGCTGCCTTGAGCGCCTGCTCGCGCACCGGTTCGAACCGCAGGCCGAGTTCCTCCGGCTTGAGATTGGCGAGGATTCTACCTTCCATTACGAAGCGAAAGTTCTCTGCAATGTTCGTGTGACGCTCGCCCTCACCCTGACCCTCTCCCCCGGGGAGAGGGGACAGCCGTCGTTCGCCTTCTGATTTTTGTAAGGCCGTCGAGTTTTCACCTGTCACTGATTTGCTCTGCCACCGCGCCCGCATCATAACCCTTTCTCCGTGGACGATGCTTGGATCAAGGAAGGCGTTGGTCGAAACGGGAAACCGGATTGCAGTCAGATTCCCAAAGCGGTTGCCCCACATCTTTTGACCTGCGGCGAGCGTGATGAACGCCTTGGGCGTGCCGCGATGTTGCTTCCAGTAATCCTCGTCCTTGTCGCGGATCTTGTAGGTGAGCGGAAAGCCGGCATCCCAATCACGCGTGCTCTCGGTCTTTTCAATGCCGGGAAAATCCGGCATCAAGGTGCGATCCGCCCAAGGCATTTCCATTGGCACAATGCTGTGAACACGGAATGTGTTGGTTGCTTCCGTCAGCTTCGCTCCGGACTCCGGTAGAAAATAACTCAGATCGATTTCGTCTCCGGGCTTTATCATCAAATCATCCGCAAGCCACTGGCTCACGACAATTTCGTCATCACGCAAACCTGCGGGCGTCCAAGGCGCACCAGTGGCGGTGACCATCGAGTAAGGCGTAGAGTTCGTTCCAGCGCGGAGCAAGGAGCCAAGGTAAGTGAGGATAGTCTGAGAGTTTGTCGCAGCGGCCAGGCCAGCTTTCACCACAGACCCATCCAGGAACACTCGACGTGTCCTCAATTCGAAAGCCTGTTCGCCTCGAATCTGATGGAAATCCAAATCGACATCCGAAAGTTGTTGCAGCAATCCAGCGCTCGCCAGCTCGATTGATTCCCGAATGGATCGAAAGGCTTTTTCATCAGACCCCTCCAGTTCCTTATCTGCCCACAAATCCGAGTTGACCCCCGTGAGCAATTGCAAATCGTTGACGTATGATGCTGGCAATACCTTTTGAAGGCCTGTTCTGAGCAAGTTGGCGTGATACTTTGTCTCTGCCGGCCACAACACAACATTGGCGCGACCGGTAAGATCAGTTGCGGTCTGTAGTTCGGAGAGGTTGACGAAAGCATTGAGAACGGGTTCCGCTGAGATTTGAAGGCTGAAATCACCAAAATACCTCGCTGCTCGAATATTCGCGACACGAAGTCGCAACGCCACCGAGGAGCTTCGGGGTGATATGGCTGATTCCTGCGGAAAAGCGGAGAGCTTATTGACTCGAAGTATCAAGTCATCTCCCACCTTTGCCCCCAACTGAATCGCAAGAGCACGATTGAGATGAATCTCGCCTGGCAAAATGCTGGTATCCGATGGCTGCACACCCAGATTCAGAAAACGATTGTTTGCCCCAATCAGTTGAATGCGATTTGCGCGAGCGTTGCCATCAACTCTTGCGACGGTGCCAGGTAATACCAGCACCCCTCCAAGGCGCTCAGATACAAACCGGTCGCCCGATGTCATCGCAAATGCAATTTTTCCAAGTCGCATTTGAGAAGTTTCTCTCAAACTCCCCTTCACCGAATCACCGACGACAAGCGCGCCGATGAGCGCGGCACTGCCCACCGCCGCGCCGAGCACCACGCCCAAATGCGCGCGCCAGTGATAGCGCAGACTGCGGCGGATCAATGTGCGTGGTGTCATTTGAAATTCAAAAACGTCCCGGCTGTTTGTGGCTTCTCTTCAGCCCAACCTGCCAGCCAAACCCTGAATAACTGCTTCCCAAATGGCAATCAAGCCGCGAGCAGTCGTAGCGGCGGGCGTCCTCGCCTGTCGTAGAGCCGTGGCTTCCAGCCCGGCGGAAGAAACTTCGCGTACGCTTGCGGCTTCAGAAACTTTCCTGGGTCACAGTTGTCGCGCGTGTCCATTCCGGGCGGCGAGACGCGCGTCCTCTACGGCAGGCGAGGACGCCCGCCGCTACATTCACTGCGATTCATCCCCTCCAACAGACAAAATCTTCCTCACCGATACGAACCAATCGGCTCTGCTCCCAACGTGCCGTTGAGCGTCCTCCAATAATCTTCGCCGTCCACTTCGGCGAGATTCTTACGCGCCTGAGTGAGCCGGTCTGCGATGCGAAGCCGCGCAGCTTCGTCGGCGTGACTCGCACGCTTCAGGAACTTGTCGAGGTATTCGACGTGTCGCTTCCAAAGAGTGCGATCCACGGACTGCTTTGCCTTGAGCCGTGCCGCATACCAGTCGCTTGCAAGCAGGTTTTCGCGCGTGAAGAGCTTCCTCACATCAGCATGATTGAGGTCTTTGCCCTGCCACTGGTCGTGCAGCATGATGTGCAGCAGCGCCTGCAACGGTGGGCACGCCTGTGTGATACTGCCATCGTCAAAATACATCTTCGAGACCCGCTTCTGCGTGGCGATGATGTTGTCCATCCCGTCCACGAACACCGCCATGTCTTGCAACTCCGGCTTAAGCATCGTGTCGGTGAAGACGGCGTGTGGATGATTGAAGATGCGCCCGAAGAAGGCGTGAACGAAACGGATGTTGATGCGATAGCCGAGACGGCTCGCGAGAATCTTCTTTCCGTCGTGGACAAAGTCCTCGCACTTGTCGAGGTAGTGGTTCGCGATGAGGAATTGCGGGTCGCGCTCCGGCGGGTTCATGTGACACCAGACTTCGGGCACGAGCAGGCTGACATCGTGATCCACGCGGAATTTCGGCCCCACATAACCTGCGGCAGTGACGAAACCGTTGTGCCCGGTAAGCAAGAACGAGACGAGTGCGTTGTTGAGATCAATGATTGGTGGTAACGCGTTGAACGGGCCTTTGGTCAATGCGCCTTCCGAACCTGCACCTGTCGTGGAAGGTGATTTGCCTGTCATGCTGCAAATGAATTCCATGAACAACTCCGGCAGCTCGAAGTAATGGATGGGATTGAACACCGCGAGCGAGCGGATGCTTGGCTCAGGAGGATTGTTGCGGCGACCTGGCAGCACTGCGCCCACGAGATTGTGGACAGGCGAACCCGGCGGGACATGGCGGCGCAGGCGCGTGGCCATTTCCGCAAGGTGAACTTCTCGCGGCGCGAGCAGGTCGGGTCGCACCTGGAGGTAGCGCGGATTCTTGCTCGGCTTGCCGTCAACGATGCGCGGATTCGCAGAGCTGACGAAGTAACTCGGCGCACCGGTTTCAGCCACGTTGCGGATGAGCGATTGCATCGGCTCGGTGAACTGGTTGAACCCGATGGCCTCCTCCACAAGCGCGCGCGCGGCGGCGGGATTGAGTGGTTCGTAGTTGGAAAAGAAATTATCCGCGCGAGCGAAATCAATCTCCGTCTGCTTGTCGTAACCGCGATGGATCGCATCATCGGGACGCTGGAAGAGGCGGCGCTCGCAATTGGCGACAAACTTGAGCGAGTTTGGAATCGTAGCGGCGGGCGTCTCGCCTGCCGTAGAGGGCGGCATCCTGCCGCCCGGATTGGCTTCCGCAATGGTTGTGATTCCCGATCTTTCAACACGCGCCGCGATAATGGAGGTGTTTCCGCCGGGCTGGAAGCCCGGCTCTACGGCAGGCGAGACGCCCGCCGCCACACAACCACCGGGCACGACGACAGAAGCCGTGATGTCGTCTTCCATCTGAATCTTCGAGGCGGGATAAAAATCCTTTCGCAAACCGAACGTGCGCCATGCGCCATCGTCGTCGAAGCCCACGCGCAGATACGTGGTGACGAGTTTGCGGTTGTCGCACTTGAGTTCGTTGCCGGGCGTGCCATTGATGATGTCCACGCTGAAATGTTCGCTCCACTTCGCGCCCCACTCCGGCTTGTAATACCGCTTTACCACGAAGACGAGTTCCTTGATGTATTGCGGCACGTCGGCAAGCCACTCGTTGTATTCAGGGGTGAAATCGCGTTCGTCCGGCGAGAGAAGCTTGATGACTGAACCGAGCGAGCGCGCCGAATCCATTACGGCGCGTTTGTCCACGCGGGACTTGTCGTTGGAACGATCCGAGTAATCGCGGTTGATGAGGAGCGCGACCTTGTTCATGTCCGACTTCAAGTCGGCTACGAACACCGGCCCGGTGAGGATGGCGTCGGTGATGGGTTTGGAGATTTCAGATTTGCCGCCGCCGGAAACCGTGCAAGGTTTGTGGCAAAGCAAACCTTCGCCCGCGATGCCCACCAACCGCCAGGCACGGTTCAGTCCGGGCGGTTTTTCCATTCGCACTTTGTAGCCGGATGGGCGCACATAAGTCTGAGTGGGCAGGAGTTTGATTGCATGGTCGCCGGTTTCGTTCGTCCACATCACGCGCTGCGCATGGAGATCGAATCGCGCGTGTTCGGGCACGTAGAGGATGTCGGCAAACTTCTTGTCCACCGCGTAACCTTCAGGTTTTACATTCATGTATTCGCGATAGACCTCGGCAACCTCCTTGAACGTATGACCGAGCTGGCGCACGTGCGTTCCACCGGCAAATTCTTCGCCAAGATCATAGGCCGGAAAAACGAGAGCGCCTCCGGCATGTTCCTCTTCACACAGACCGAAGAGATTCGCAGCGTAACTGATCTGCGTCTTCACCTCCTTCTTGCAGTAACCGAAATAGTTGTCCGCGATTATGGTGACGATGACGCCATGTTCGTCGCGGCAGGTGAGCTTGAACGCGCCGCCGTTGTTGTAGAGTTCCTTCTCGTCCTTCCAGCACATTCCATCACGGCGCTGGCGCTCAGTGGCGTCCTTCCATTCCGGCAGACCCGCAGCCTTCTTCGTCACGCGGACAAGATGCGGTGCGAGAACCACGCAGCCCGTGTGACCCGTCCAATGTTCCGTGTCCAAGCCGGAATCATTTTCCGGCAGGAGCGGATCGCCCGCGTTGCCAAAGATGCTTTCGACGAAATCCAGATTGCTCACCATGTTGCCCGGCACAAAGAAGCGGACTTCCATCGTCTTCTGTGAAATGAAGCCGGGGACTTCCGGGCAAACGATCGGGCGCAGCAGCAACGACACGAAGCACTCGGCTGGTTGATTCTGTGTGGCCGTGAACGGCAGACGCATCAGGTCGCGTGGAGGATTCAGCGCGAAGCCGAGCATCTTGGCGAAGGTGAGTTTCGGCACGCTTAGTTTGTCGTCTGGAATCGGCAGACCACCTTCGGTGATGTGAAAGATTCCCGCCGTGGTGCGGCGGTCGCTCCTGGGATTGTGCAACACGCCTTGCTTGACGCGGAAGGAGGTGATGATGTCCGAGGAAAATTCGTCACGATCCACCGGCAACGACAGCACGCGCGCGAGCCCGGCGCGATCCAGAGTGAAGGTGCGCAGCGGTAATCGCGGCACGGGCACGTCCTGAAGATAATCGTAGAGGAACGTCTGGATGCGCTGATCGGCGGGGCAAAGGTATTGGCCGAGCAGCCGATCCTTCTCCTGATATTGCGCGGCGAACGCGGAGACTAGGTCGGACGACTCTGCCGAGCCTTCCACCCGCACGGGTTGGCAACCCAGTAATGCTAGTTTTACGTTGATATACGAGATCAACTGTTCGGGCGTCTGCGTGGGGAGAATCCCTGCTGGTTTGGAATCAACCATGAGGCATGATTACCGGAAAGCGGAGTCGGAGACAAGTTTGAGTAACCAGGAAAATTATTGGATTAAATCTTTCAACGGGGTGTAGAGCTGAAGTTTCTTGAAGCGGCCCGGCAGGTGTGGATTATTCTGGGTATCTCAATAGCATGCGTTGAAAGAATCCCACGCCCGTGTTTGGAGAGTGCGATTTGCAGGCACGCGATGACGACCAAGATGAGTTTGATACGAACATTTTACATTCCGGTGCTTGCCAGCTTCGCTTTGGCGACCTTTGGGATGCGCGCAGCAGAGTCTTCCGGTGCCGAAGACTTTCGCAAGAACATCCGGCCCATCCTGGAGAAATACTGTTTTGATTGCCACGCCGATGGTACGCACAAGGGAAGTGTAGCGTTCGATGAATTCAAGACCGATGAGGAAGCCCTTGGTGACAGGAAGCTCTGGCTGCAAGCACTCACAAACCTCCGAGCCGGCTTGATGCCTCCGGAGAAAAAGGCCAGGCCAACGTGGGAGGAACAAGAACGCATTGAACAATGGATCAAGCGGGAGGTGTTCGAGATTGATCCAAAAAATCCTGACCCGGGCCGCGCGACAATCCGCCGCTTGAATCGGGTGGAATATCGCAACACCATCCGCGACCTGCTGGACGTGGATTTCGATGTGGCGGGGGCTTTTCCTCCTGACGACACCGGGCATGGCTTCGACAACATTGGCGAGGTGCTCACGCTGCCGCCAATGTTGCTTGAGAAATATGTCACCGCCGCAAACCAAATCATCGCCGAGGCAGTGCCGACTGTTTCCGGCGTCATGCGCGAGCGACAACTCTCCGGCTGGCAATTTGTCAACGAAGGCGGGCGCAACCGTCAAGGCAAGGTGCAACTCTCATATTACAAAGCCGCGACAGTCACAAACTTGTTCAAAGCGGACATTGCCGGTAAATACCAGATTGCAGTCGCGCTGTTGATCAATGAAAAGTTCGTCGAGGGCGCCTTTGACCATAACAAGTGTCGCCTTGTCTTTCGCGTGGATGGGAAAGAAATGTTCCGGGAGGAATTCGGTTGGGAAGGAGGCAAGCCGCATCACTACAACTGCGAACTTGATTGGGAGGCGGGCAAACACGAATTGGAGTTTGAGTTAAAGCCCCTCACGCCAAACGAACCACAAACCCGCTCGCTTTCCATCCAGCTTTCCTCGGTCAAGCTGAACGGACCCAAGGCGCAAAAAGATTGGGTGACACCGAAGAATCACGAGCGGTTTTTCCCCGGCAAAATCCCGGATGATGCAGAGGGCCGGCGGATTTACGTACGTGAGCTGCTTGCTGGATTCACTCGTCGCGCGTTTCGACGTCCGGCAGACAAAAAAACGCTCGGTCGGCTCGTGGAGCTGGCGGAAAGCATTTACAGCCAGCCGGGCAAGACATTCGAAGCGGGCATCTCAAAAGCCATGGTCGCAGTGCTGGCTTCGCCAAGATTTTTGTTTCGCGTGGAGCAAGCGGAAGTAGCGGCGGGCGTCTCGCCTGCCGTAGAGCACGGCATCTTGCCGCCCGGATCAGCCCGCGAATCGGAGAAGGCTTCTAGCAGTTCCAAACCCACTGAGAAATCGAAGCCCGTTCCGCCGGGCGAGACGCCCGGCTCTACGGCAGGCGGGACGCCCG
>JABFSR010000270.1 GCA_013140495.1 Verrucomicrobiota bacterium | reverse complement strand
CGATTTTTTGTAAAACGGCGAATGATTCACCCTCTCCTGGGGGAGAGGGCCGGGGTGAGGGCGGTTTCACATCACAAATCCAATTCCAATTTTTATGAAGACGCTGAACGTAGATTTGGACTTGGTGAAGAAATACAACGTGGCCGGGCCGCGTTACACCAGCTATCCACCCGCGACCAAGTTCGTGGATACAATCCCTTGGGAGCAACTTTCGGAAAAGATTGAGGCGAACAATCAGTCGGCGCGCGATCTCTCAGTCTATTTTCATATCCCGTTCTGCGAAACGCTCTGCTGGTTCTGCGGCTGCACGACGGTCATCACGCTCAATCACGACAAGGGCCGCGACTACATTGATTACCTCGGTCGCGAAGTCGCCAAGCTCGCACCGCGATTGAACAAAGGTCGCAAAGCCGTGCAGCTTCACTTCGGTGGCGGTTCGCCGACGTTTCTGCGGCCCGACGAAATCCGCCGCCTCGGTGACATCATCCATAAACACTTCACGTTCTCGCCGGACATCGAAGCGAGCGTGGAAGTGGACCCGCGCCGCCTCACGCGTGAGCACATGGTCGCGTTACGCGAGATCGGTTTCAACCGCGCCTCGATGGGCGTTCAGGATTTCAACCCCGAGGTGCAACAGGCGATTCATCGTATCCAGCCGCGCGAGATGACGCAGCAAGCGATTGATTGGATGCGCGAACTGGGCTTCGGCTCGATCAACCTGGATTTGATCTACGGCCTGCCGAATCAGACGCCCGCGACGTTCAACGAAACACTCGACACTGTGCTGGAGATGAAACCTGACCGGCTCGCCGTCTTCAGTTACGCGCATGTCCCGTGGATCAAACCCGCGCAGAAGATTCTGGAAGACAAAATCCTGCCGACGCCGGAATCAAAACTCGAAGTGCTGAAGCTCGTCATCGAACGGCTGACCGCGGACGATCAATACGTCTATATCGGCATGGATCATTTTGCGAAGCCGACGGATGAATTGACCATCGCGCAACGCAGCAAACAATTGCAGCGGAATTTCCAGGGCTACAGCACGCGCGCCGGTTCGGACATCTACGCGTTCGGCATGTCTGCTGTCTCGCAGATTCCCGATGCCTACTGGCAGAATGAGAAGGAACTTCCGAAATATCAGACCGCCGTGGACGCCGACAAGGTCCCGCTGCACAAGGCGTATTTCGTTTCCGAGGAAGACAAGATCCGCCGCGAGACCATCATGCGGACGATGTGCGACCTCTCGCTCAACTTCGTGGCCATGTCGCAAAAGCTCGGCATCAACTTCGAGCAACATTTCGCCAGCGAACTCACCACACTTGCACCCTTCATCGCCGATGGTCTCGTGCGCCGGACGACAACCGGCTTGGAAGTCACCGACGCGGGCCGCCTCTTCATCCGCAACATCGCGATGTGTTTCGACAACACCCTCGCGCCATCCGGCGAACGTCGGCACTCAAAGACGATTTAGCTGTCAGTCATCAAGGGCGCGGACAGTCATGTCCGCTGGGTTGCCTCACACTGGACCGCATTGACATGACTGTCTGCGCTGCAATGAGAGGTTCAAGGAACGAAAATCACTTCTGAGAATTCGTCACACACCGGCTCGACTTAAGTGTTTGACCCATGCTGACGATGGAGCGATTCTGGCGTAGAACTTTTTTTCAATACGAAACATGGCCAATTCCTTTGCACGTTTGCATCTGTTGGAACCATCGCAGCGGGCACGCCGCTTGTTCTGGCACTTGTTGTCCATCGGTTCGGTGACGCGTGACGAAGCGGACCGGCACGACGCCATGGACAAGCCGGGAGCACATTTGTTCTGGGTGGAATCGGGCCAGGGGACGCTGACGGTGCCGGAGAGGACTTACGAGCTCAGGCAGGGGACGCGCTGCTGGCTGGTGGACATGAAGCAAGCGAGGACTTATGCCCCGCTGCCCGGAAAACGCCTCGTCAACATGGGGTTTCGCTTCCGAGGTCCGGAACTGGAAGCGTGGCGCGAAGAACTGGGAGAATCACATGAGTTCGTATTGAGCGACGGAGAATTCAGCGCCCTTCGCAAGGTGGCACAGCAGTTGGCCAGCCTTGCGCGACGCCGACCCGAAGGTTTTGAATGGGAGATTCACATGCTGATCACGCATGTGTTTGGATGTCTGTTCAAGGCGCGGCATCTGTTCAGCGCACCGCAACTGGATGTTCCCAAGCCCCTGGCCCGAGCCATCAATCTCGTGATGGCCGATCCGGCGCGTGATTGGCGCGTCCCGGAACTGGCCGATGCCGCAGGAGCGAGCCGGTCCGGCCTGCAACGGATGTTCAAGGAATTTCATAAGGGGAGCATCCATGAGTTCCTGCAACAAACCCGCCTGGATCAAGCTCGTCAGCTTCTCTGCGACGAACGACTGGCCGTGAAGGAAGTTTCCGCACGGCTCAACTTCTCCAGCGAATTTTACTTCAGCCGCTTCTTCCGCAAGCGCACCGGCATGAGTCCGCGCCAGTTCCGCGAGAGCATCAAGCACTGATGGTCCGCCCCCCCGCTGATTGATTTCACAAGTCATTCAGTTGGTTTGTCCATGTCCGTTTCACGTATCCGGAGGCATGCTCAAGGTGTGTCCTTGCTGAAACCGTTCCCGTTTGGAAGGTTTGAGGAGGGAGAATGTGTGATTTTGGAAAATAATCTTGAACGCGTCAAATCAGGCGACTGCCAGGCCATGAACTCCAACATCTTCACAGAATCGTCCCCGATTTCGTGCCTGCCCGGCAGCGTGGGTTCTCCAAGCGGCATTCCTAATGAGCGGGCGACACGCGTACCGGCGGATTGCATGGAGACGGCAGCGGCCTTGGGGCCAATCACGTTATTGCAACCGGGGAAGATTTTCTTTGGAAATGGATCCGTGGCGACACTCGCAGCAGAACTCGCCGCCCGGGACGTCAGAAAAGTTCTTTTGGTGACAAGTCCGGGAGTGATCAAGTCGTGCAGTGATGTGCTGTCCAAGCTCGAAGATGCCGGTGTCTGCACGAGGGTTTATGCGGAGATCAATGCCGAACCTACGGTGCAAATGTTTGAAGCCTGTTTACGGGTGGCTCGTGAACAACCACTGGACGGAATTGTCGGCCTTGGTGGTGGAAGTCCGATGGACGTGGCAAAACTCGTGGCGGCACTGGCGACCGGGACACAATCAGTGCGGGACGTTTTCGGCATCAACCTGCTACATGGCCGCAGACTATTTCTTGCCTGCCTGCCGACGACCTCGGGCACCGGAAGCGAAGTTTCGCCCAATGCGATTTTGCTCGATGAATCCTGCCAGTTGAAAAAGGGCGTCATCAGCCCGCACCTGGTTCCTGACGTGGCCTGCGTGGACCCGCTTTTGACCTGCTCCGTCCCGCCTGCAATCACTGCGGCCACAGGGCTTGATGCCCTCACCCACTGCATTGAGGCTTATGCAAACCGGTTTGCCCATCCGACGGTGGATCTCTACGCGCTGCAAGGCATCCGGCTCATTTCGCAAAATTTGCTGGCTGCCATCGCCGATGGGCGGGATACAACGGCCCGGGCGAATCTGGCCTTGGGCAGCCTCTACGGTGGGCTGTGCCTCGGACCGGTCAACACCGCTGCCGTTCATGCGCTCGCCTATCCGTTGGGCGGTGAATTCCACATCGCCCACGGAATTTCCAACGCTGTTCTGCTGCCGCATGTGTTGCGCTTCAATCTCCCTGCGATGCCGGAACGTTACGCTCACATCGCCGTGGCCTTGGGGGCTCAGTCAGCAAGATCGCCAGCGGCGACTGCGGAGCGGGGCATCGAACGGCTGGACTATTTGATGGCGCGATGTCCCATGCAGCGGCGAATTTCAGAATTCAATGTGCCTCAGGAGGCATTGCCGCGTCTGGCGAAGGCCGCCATGACCGTGACCCGTCTCCTGAAGAACAACCCGCGCACGCTCACCGAACAGGATGCGCTGCAGATTTATCATGCGGCCTGGTGATGCCATGAAAACGAAGTCGAAAACTGGGAAACATCGCGGAGTCATCGTGCCCATGGTAACTCCCATCACCGCCGCTGGCCGGCTGGATGAGCCGGCCGTGGGCAGGATCGTGGACTATCTTTGCAATGGCGGTGTGCATGGGGTGTTTGTCCTCGGCACCACAGGCGAAGGTTCATCCGTTCCGGGCGACATGCGTGATCGTCTGGTGCAATTAACCCTTGAATCCGTTCACGACCGGGTAATGGTCTATGCAGGCGTCAGTGCAAACTCACTTCCCGAATCGGTCGCCGCCGGCAACGAGTATTTACGACTTGGAGTGGACGCCGTTGTGGCTCACGTGCCGGCGCATTTTGAGCAGCGACCCCAGGCTGCGTTGGAATTCTACTCCGAACTCGAAAACCAGTTGCGGGGGGATCTCGTGCTCTACAACATGCCGTTGACGACGAATGTTTCGCTGTCCATCGAGCTGTGCAAAGAGACCGCCCGACGCCCCCGGGTGATCGGCATCAAGGATTCGGAGAACGACGCGGTGCGCATGATGGAATTGCTGCGCGAGCTGGGCGGACGGAAGGATTTTTTCGTGTTCATTGGCACGGGCCCATTGATGGCGAAGGGGCTGTTGCTGGGTGCGGACGGGATTGTTCCAAGCGTCGGGAATATTGCGCCGGCTTTGTGCCGCGAACTTTACGACAGCGCCACCAGCGGCGATGTGGCAGTCACCGAAAAGTTGCATGAACAGTTGATGAAAGTGTCCGGAGTTTATCAGAACGGACGCCAACTGGGCCACTCGCTCGCAGCGCTCAAGGCCGCAATGTCCTGGCTCGGGCTTTGCGGAACAAACACGTTGCCGCCACTGAATCCGGTAAGTGAAACCGAGCGATGTCTGCTGCGTGACAAACTCGTAGCTTTGGATTTTCCTGTTTGCAATCCGCAACCTGATGAAGACAAAACCCGTGATTGGACTGACGATGGGCGACCCGGCGGGAGTCGGGCCGGAGCTCTGCGTTCGAGCCCTTTCCAGCCCTGAAATTCTGCGCCTTTGCCATCCGGTTGTCTTTGGCGATCTCGACGTAATACAACGAGCGAGCCAGGCCATCACCCTGCCGCTGCCATCTGACCTTCAGCTTTGGAACGTCGAATCCAACAGCAAGCCGGTTGGCCCTGCCGTGGCAAGCTGTTCAATGCCCGACGCGAAAAACTTTGTCCCCGGAAAAGTTTCTGCCCCGTGCGGCGCCGCAGGATTCACCTTCATCAAGACAGCAATCGAATCCGCACTGGCAGGCCGCATTGCCGCCGTGGTCACCGCGCCGATTCACAAGGAGGCATTGCGTCTGGCGGGAGTCCAATTCCCGGGCCACACAGAAATCTTTACCTCGCTCACGGGTGCAAGCCGCACCTGCATGATGCTTCGCTCAGACGTGCTGACTGTTTCGATGGTCACCACCCACATCGGCTACGCAGAAGTTCCGAAGCATCTCAGCACGAAACGCATCGTGGACGTCATTGAACTTACGGCGGACGCACTCGCCACGATGAACAACCAGCCCGCGCGGCTGGCGATCTGCGGATTGAATCCGCACGCCGGAGAGCACGGCTTGTTTGGTCAACGCGAGGAGGAACGGTTCATCGAACCAGCAGTCGCTCAAGCCCGGGAAAAGGGAATCGCCATCGCAGGCCCGCTGCCACCGGATACCGCCTTCACAGCCGACAATCGCAAACGATTCGACGCAGTCGTCTGTCTCTATCACGATCAAGGGCATATCCCGTTCAAGATGCTGGCCTTCGATGACGGGGTGAACATCACGTTGGGACTGCCGATTGTGCGCACCTCGGTTGACCATGGAACCGCCTTTGACATCGCGTGGAAAGGCCTGGCGCGGCCAACGAGCTTTTTCAAAGCCATCGAATCGGCAGTGCAACTCAGTGCGGCGCGTCAAAGAAAAGGATGATCCGGATGATTGCTGTCATCGCTGACGATTTGACCGGGGCTGCGGAAATTGCGGGGCTGGGTTGGCGTCACGGTTTGACGGCGGAGATTCTGCAACGCGATCAAATGCCCTCCGATGTCGAGTTGGCGGTATTTGACTCCGACTCGCGGAATTGCCCTGCAAAGGAGGCTGCACGCCGGGTGTCCCGCATTGCCACAAGGATTCGAGAGCGCAAGCCAGCGTGGATTTACAAGAAAGTGGACTCGGTGTTGCGCGGAAATGTGCTGGTCGAAATTCAAGCAATGCAAGCGGTCATGGGTTTCGAGCGCTGTCTTTTGGTACCCGCGAACCCAACGGCACAGCGCATCATCAGGAATGGAAAGTATTTCGTTCAGGGAAAGCCGATCAACCAAACAGATTTTCGCAATGACCCAAGCCATCCACGCCACTCGGCTGACATTAAGGAACTGCTGGGTGCATCCGGAGATTATTCGGTGACGCTTCGACAACTGAAGGCAAGCGATTTGCCTTACGGAGTGATAGTCGGCGAAACAACCACAGCGACGGACGTGCGGCATTGGGGGCAACGTGTGAACACTCAAACCTTGCCGGCGGGCGGCGCAGATTTGTTTGCGGCGTTGTTACAAAGCCACGGCCTGCGCTCGCAAGAGTCCCGCAGCATGGTGACGAAAACGGTCGCTGGCAGGACGCTCTTCGTTTCCGGCAGCATGGCTCAATCTTCGGTAAGTTTTTTACACGAATGCAACACGCGCAAGTGGCCGGTGTTGTTGATGCCAGATGAACTTTTCGCGGGCCGAGGTTCTGCTCGGACGCATCAAGCCACTTGGTCGCTACGCATTGTTGATGCCTTGAAGCGGCATCCCAAGGTCGTCACAGGAATCGGCAAACCGCAGCGGCCAGGCCGACGTGAAGGCTTGCGGCTGGGGACAACTTTGACGGCGACGATCCGGCGCGTCCTGGCAAAGATGCGGGTTGATCGAGTGTGTGTTGAGGGCGGTGCCACTGCTGCACTGCTGTTGGAACAATTGGGGTGGACGCGACTGGTCGTGGATTGCGAGTTTGCCACCGGCGTGACCGGCGTCCGTCCACAGTCCCAGAAAGACGTGCTGCTTGTACTCAAACCGGGGAGCTATGCCTGGCCCGACTGCCTTTGTTCTGAGGCAACCACCGGGCGTTGATCCAACGGGAAACAGAGACTGGTCGCCAACCCCACCACGAAAACGATGACGTGATTGAAGACTCCGATCAAAACCGGATGGAGCTTGAAATTCAACGGGCCGAGATCCAGCAGCACGCGGTCAAGCACCGGCAGCTTCACGGAGGTTAATGTTGCCCACGCGGTGAACAACCCGCACGCCACGATGCCGGCAACCGCGCCTCTTGCATTCGCCCGTTTGGTCAACGCACCGAGCACGAACAGTCCCAACATTCCCGCTGTGGCGATGGAAAAGAGTTGCACGCCGAACTCCATCGCCGCGCCGACGCCGCCGATCCATGACAACGAAAATACGATGGACAGAATTCCCAAAACCGTTACAGCAGCGCGCCCAACCCGCAGCCGTTGCCGGTCGGTGGCATGCGGACGCAACCGTGGGTAAAAGTCATCCACGATCACCGTAGCCATGCTGTTGAGATCGGAGTCGAGACTGGACATCGCCGCCGCCATCAACGACGCCACCACCAGGCCAATCAGGCCGACGGGCAATTGAGTCTTGATGAAGTAAGGCACGATATTGTCCGTCTTCGCCAGAACTTCAGCGGGCAGTGGAATGCCGGTCAGTTGAAAGAACGCCCAGAGGCACGCGCCGAAGGTCAGGAAAAGCAGCCAGATGGGCAGGCAGGCGATGGCGCCAAAGTACGCGCTGAGTTTCGCCTGCCGGTCGGTTTGCGCCACGAGATATTTCTGCACGATGTGTTGATCCAACGCATAGCGCTGCACGGCCCAGATGCCACCGACCACGATGTAAAACCAGATGTTGTTCGTCACCCAACTGAATCCCGTGTTGCCCAGCGCGAACTTGCCGCCGTCCCAGGCGGTTTGCAGCACCGCCACCGGCCCCTGTGCAGGACGGAACAACGCGATGCCCAGACAGACCAACCCGCCACCGATCAGCAACACGCCTTGCAGTACATCGGCGTAAACCACCGCCGCAATACCACCCGCCACGGTCATCACGAGCGTCACCACGCCAACGATCACAACCACCTTCCAGACAGCCATGCCGCTCAAGAATGATACCGGCAGCGCGAGAAAATAGAGCGTGGCGCTCATGTCTGCGACCCGGCTGACGATGAACGCCGCCGCGCCGTAAGCCCGGGCGAAGTAACTGAAGCGCCTCTCCAGATAATCGTAAATGCTCATCTTGATCGTGCGCCGGTAGAACACAACCACGTACCGCGAGACGAACAACATCACGAATGGCAACATGAGGAACGAAGGCAGGTTCCACATGTCACTGGCATAGACGTTCCCAGGATGGCCGACAAACGTGGTGCTGCTGATCATCGTCCCAACGATGGCAAACACAACCACCCACCCTGGGACACTCTTGCCAGCGAGAAAGTAATCCTCAGTGGTCTTCTGGTTGCGCGAGAAATAGATTCCAATGCCGAAAACGACGGCGAGGTAACCCGCTACAATAATCCAGTCCACGGTGCTCATGTTTGCTCAGTTCGCGATAAATGCACGCACCGCAAAACCACAGCCGTTAAAAGAAAGGTGGAGGTGAAGTGTCATGCTATGCAGGTTGCGGATTCTCTTCGCAGGGCGCAAACATAAACAGCTCGATCATGCGCAAAAGTGCATCCCGGCTGTCCACATGAGACGTTCACACTTTTCAGAAAGCTGGCGTGGAGATTTGAAATAGCTGGAGACCGGGACGACCGGAAGCGCGAAAACACCTTTGTTTACAGCGTTTTTTATGCGCCCTGACAGATGAAAATCGGATGCTGGAACGCTGTATTCATTGCGGGCACGACAAAGTGTGATTTGTAAAAAGGCATGTGATTGCTTCCGAAAAGCTATGGCAGCAGTGGACGGGCTGGTTCATTGTTAGCACGTAAATCAAAGAAACAACATGTCGCACGCGATACATTCAACAACGGTTCCAAATTCGAAACAAGGCGCGGTCGCTGCCAGGATCCTCGCTGGCTGGTCCGGTCGCCGTGAGGGTTGTTTGCTGGTTGCAGAGCCGGATGGAGGGGGATACTTTGCGTCGTTACCAAATCACCTGTTAACCGGCGGCGGCACCCTCAACGCCCAGGCCCGCAACTGACCAAAAAACGGCGAAGCACTCTAAAATGACTATTGAATCCAATAACAAACTCCGTCCTGCCACCTCCAGAGCTTTGCACCATGGCTTTACTCTGATCGAACTGTTGGTGGTGATTGCCATCATCGCAATTCTGGCAGCGATGCTTCTGCCGGCCCTGGCCAAGGCCAAAGGCAAGGCCCACGCGGTATCTTGCATGAGCAATACGCGGCAGTTGATGCTCGGCTGGATCATGTTCAGCACTGACAACAACGATTACATGATGAACAACGGTACCGTGACGTTCAACGGGAACGATGTCCGGTGGGTGGGCGGAACAATGGGTTGGGCAGGAGGTGGCCCGAATGACAACGGTGATTCGGATATTCTTTTGGACCCCAATCGGTCCGCCATGGCCGGTTATGTAAGGTCCGTCGGAGTTTACAAGTGTCCTGCCGACAATTATCAGGATGCTACTGGTCCACGAGTTCGAAGCATGGCGATGAACGTGTTCTTGGGAGGCAATCCGACGATTGTAAATCCTGTTACGAGCAGTCCTGTTGCGGACGCCGGGCGCAAGTATTCGGCTGTAACAAAAGTATCGCAACTGATCAAACCCGGCCCGACATCAACTTTTGTGACGGTTGATGAACATCCTGACAGTCTTGACGACGGCCTGTTTCATTCCTTGGGTGGTTGCAATCCCGGCGATTACAAGTGGCGAAATTTACCGGGCAGCCATCACTACGGCGGCGGCTGCAACTTCTCTTATGCGGATGGTCACTCTGCAATCAAAAAGTGGACGGAGGAAAAAACCAAGCTGCCAGTGAAAAAAATCTCTTTTTTGACACAGTTCGGGGGGCCTTATCCCGTGCCAAGCAGCGCTGACTATCGATGGCTGCACGATCAACTCCCTTATTCTAAGCAGTGACCGCGTCCATTTTCTAAATCGAATAGCAATCACCAAAAAAAGAACCACCAAATCCCAGAGACCAATGAAAACAA
>JABFSR010000138.1 GCA_013140495.1 Verrucomicrobiota bacterium | reverse complement strand
CTTGGTGCCCAGAACCACGGCGTGAACGTGATCGCTGGCAAGCGCGCTCACGCCATCTGCGGGGGTTTCCACCTGGCGGCTCTGCCAGTTGGGTCGGGCAGTAGTGATCTCGTGTTGAATGCCCTGATACCAACCGGTCTCGCCTCCGACGAACAGAATGCGATGACCAATGCCGCTAGTCTTCGCTTCCGGGGTGTCTGCACCTGGAGTGGAGTGCGATTTGGTGAACGGCTGCAGCACAGGAGTTGGTTTTGCCTCGGCAGTTGCCACAGCTTTTTTCAACGTTTCAAATAGTCCCATAAATCAGATGCCCGTTTATTCAAAAAATTCAACGTAGGGCGAACAGCAATTCCCGTTTGTACATTCCAGCAATTTAATCATCGGCAGCAAGGGCAGTGAACTGAAGGAATAGTTTCGATGATGTTATTACAGTGCCGACGCGCCGACGGAGGTAGCA
Source organism: Verrucomicrobiota bacterium (assembly GCA_013140495.1). GTDB lineage: Bacteria > Verrucomicrobiota > Verrucomicrobiia > Limisphaerales > JADLHS01 > JADLHS01. Next base: position 9,815 of record JABFSR010000138.1, on the reverse strand, counting down.
TTTGTCTGAGTTCCGTTCCCGCGCTTCCAAGGGTTCACGCCCAGGTTGTCAAAGAAATCAAGTTGCTTGGCCCGAAAGCCGTGGCGTTGCAAGGTGCCGCCATCCACGACGCGGAGTGCCGAGGTGAAAAGGTTGTTTCATCAGTGTGCAGTGTGTCCTCGTTTAGCTTTGGCGACAAGAATCACCGCGTCATAATTTCATCTCCACGGCAAAAAGTCAGAAATGTAGATTGTGCGACGGATCTGTTGATGGGCAATTCGGGACATGCCGAACTTTACCGAATCCAGATATCCATTGACGAAGGTTTTTGCCGCACACTATTATGGATGCACTTCGGGCGCTTCGGTTAACCACTTGACTGTAGATCTTGAGAGTGAGGTGAATCCAATGTTCCTCTATTGCTTGAGAAGCAGATACTTTCAGTATTTGTCCTGCGATTGATGACCGGCAGAATAAATCTCACACTCCGTAGTTCGCCGGACAATTCTTCCGTAATGAGCGGAGAAGTCTTTGGTTTGTTGTTACTTGCAACGATTCTTAAGCAGGCGAGAATGGACGCGCATGAAGGTGGTGTGTTCACCCAATGATGCATTAGCAGCAGGTGGGTATGACGACGAAATAGCTGGATTAGTTGAATGGGGTTGGATTGCTGCTGGAAATTTTTTGAAGCAACGGGAATTTGTTTGGATACAAAAGTTATGGCCAGAATTGATAATCAGACGAGCTCAGTGTCGCGGGTTCCAAAAGCGGGCCTTCCGCCATGGAAGCGGGCGTTGGATTTGGTGTTTGTAGCGGCTTCGGCTCCTGTCGCGATTCTTGTCGGTGGCGGAGTGGCGTTGCTGGTGGTTTGTGGTTCTCCTGGGCCTGTATTCTTCCGGCAACGCAGGGTGGGGTACAAGGGTGGTCAGTTTGTTTGTCTGAAATTTCGGACCATGCAGGTAGATTCCGAGACAGATTCTCATCGTGGGTACACCACCGAGATGATCAAGTCCGGCACCCCCATGACGAAGCTGGATGCGAAAAAAGATCCTCGTGTGATACCGCTCGGCTCATTGATCCGTGCGACAGGACTGGATGAATTGCCGCAACTGTTGAATGTGCTGTGTGGTGAAATGAGCCTCGTGGGGCCGCGGCCCTGCATACCTTACGAATATGAAGTTTACACCGAGGAACAGAGAATGCGTTTCAATGCCGTGCCCGGTTTGACGGGGCTTTGGCAGGTGAGCGGGAAAAATCGTACGACGTTCAATAGAATGATCGAATTGGATGTGGAGTACTCCGAGAAAAAGAGTTTGTGGATGGACATCAAGATCATCGCGAAGACGCTGCCTGCGTTGATCACTCAATGTCTGGATATGCGGGCAGCCCGTAAGAACGCCAGAGCGAAGCAGTCGAAACAACCGTCACCTGTGGCGGCCATTGGCAAACCGGTTCAATCACTATAAAACATGAAATCAAGCAATAGAATCATCAGTGTGGGTGTGGTGGGTTGTGGTTATTGGGGTCCGAATCTGATTCGGAATCTCCGGCAGTCACCGGACTGTCAATTGAGAAAAATTTGTGATACGAGCGAGCAGCGTCTCAAGCACATGCGCCGCCTCCATCACGACGTGGCTACAACAACCAGCTACGACGAATTGCTGAATGACCCCGAGATAGATGCCATTGTCATCGCGACGCCGGTGCGCTTCCATTACAGCATGGCCAAGGCGGCGTTGACCGCCGGCAAGCATGTTTTCATAGAGAAGCCAATGGCCCGCACGGTGGCCGAGGGTGAGGAATTGGTTGAGATTTCAAAGTGCAAAGGCCTCGTGCTGATGGTCGGTCACACGTTCCTGTTCTCTCCGGCGGTGCGCCGGATGAAGGAGATCATTGATTCTGGCGACATTGGCGAAGTGCAGTACATCTCCGCACGCCGCTTGAATCTGGGACTGTTCCAGAAAGACATCAACGTGGCGTGGGATCTCGCGCCGCATGACATCTCGATCATTCTTCACCTGCTGGATGAAACTCCCGTGAGCGTTTCCTGCCAGGGCAGCAGTCATGTGAATCGCAGCATTGAGGACGTGACGATGATGTATCTCACGTTCAAGAAGAATTGCTGTGCGTTCATCCAGAACAGCTGGCTTGACCCGAAGAAAGTCCGCCAGATGACGGTGGTCGGATCACGACGGATGATTGTCTATGATGACACCGAGCCGTTGGAAAAGTTGAAAATTTATGATGCGCGCGTGGAAGTGCCGCCGCACTACGATACTTTTGCCGAGTTCACATATTCGTACCACTACGGCGATGCCTACGTGCCTTATATCAAACAGGACGAACCGTTGAAACTCGAGTGCCAGCATTTCCTCGATTGTATCCGAGGCGAAGCGGTGCCGATCACAGGTGGCGCACAAGGTCTGGAAGTTGTCCGTATTCTTGAAGGCGCCGATAATTCCCTCAAATTGAAGGGAGAGGCGGTGAATCTTGTTGAAGAACTCGTCCACGCAACAAACGGTCATCAATCGCACAACGGCCACACCAACGGCAACGGTAATGGCAACGGGAAAAGTCACATCAATGGCTTGATTGTTTCCCCTGCGGGACGAGGTGCTTTGGCCGCGTGAGCACGGATCAATTGTATCAGCGCATCGCCCCGGACGTGAAGCTCGGCCAGCGGGTCAAGGTGTTTGCCTTCACGAACCTTTATGGTTGTGAAGTTGGGGATGATTCCAAGATCGGCACGTTCGTCGAGATTCAGAAGAACGCGAAGGTCGGAAAACGCTGCAAAGTTTCGAGTCATACGTTCATCTGCGAAGGCGTGATGATTGAGGACGAGGTCTTCATCGGCCACGGTGTCACTTTCATCAACGACCGTTTTCCGCGCTCGACCAACACTGATGGGAAGCTTCAGACCGAAGCAGACTGGAAGTGCGAGAGCACGCTTGTCAAACGGGGGGCATCCATCGGTTCCGGCGCGACAATTCTCTGTGGTGTGACGATTGGTGAACGGGCCATCATAGGCGCGGGTAGCGTCGTGACGAAGGACGTACCCCCAGGCGGCGTGGTGGCTGGGAATCCGGCGAAGCTCTTGAGAATTAAAAAGACAGTTTGAAGGTTGTCGGAAGACAGGTTCTTTGCGCGCAGTTTTTAACGGGCGTCGCGGAGGTCGGGCGTGTCGGGTGGAATTGATTTTGGAGGGGAGGTTTCACATCATCGGGCGGAATCCGCACCGGTGTCCGTTTTAATTGACTGGGCGACTTTGAGTCAACCAGCCAACATGATGGTCAATCTGACAGTATGAATTCAGGCAATCAGCCAGACGCCGGCAACGGCAACGCATCTGCAGGCTCGTTCTCCGTTGACGACGTGCTGTACACGGTTTTTCGTCACTGGCGTTTGATTGTTATTTTTACGTTGATTGGTGTTGCGGGCGCTGTGGCAGTGAGATTTGTGAAGCCACCGATGTATGTATCGAAAGCCATGATTTCTGTGAGGTTCGTTCAGGATGTCCTTGGCACTGATATCACCGATCCCGAAAAACTGGTGAGAAGCACCATATCCAGCGTTCAATCCATCATGGATACGGAGGTGGAAAATATCAAAAGTTTCGATACCGCTTGCGCCGTGGCAACCAACTTCGGACCCGCAAGAATCCTCGCAAAGAGAGGAGGAGGCAATGATCCAATGGCCGCCGCCGCTGAAATCGCCAGTGGCATTAGCGTTGAACCGCCACGCACGGCCACCATCACGATCACTTTCCGGCACCCGGACGAGACAATTGTTCAGCCCGTCATGACTGAGATCATTAAGACCTACAAACGAAGACATCTAGCGATGCGTCAGATGGTAGGACTTGATGAGGTGATCACTGTCTCGCTGGAAGAAAAGCGTCAGAAACTTTCAGTTACAGAGAATGAACTGAAGAAGGTGATGACAGATGCCGGTATCGTTGAGTTGGGTGACTCCATCAAAGGCGAGTTGCAACGCATCAACGAGACTGAAAAGGAATTATCAGATGCCGAATTGGAGTTGACCAAACGTCGGGCAAGACTTGGGGAAATGGCTAGCTCATCCACGAATACTTCGGCAGTCGTTCCTTCTGAAACAGCAGAGGAATACGCCAAAATTTGCTCAAGACTCGCGCTTTTTACTCGCTCCAAGGAAAACGAAATTCTTGACAATAAGACCGAGCAACATCCAAGAGTCGTCAGTATTCAAGGGATGATAGACATAATAACCCGGCAAAAGAAGGAACTCGAACGCGTGTATCCTGCCTTGGCTCTTTCGTATGTTGGCAACAATGAATCAGCAGGTCGTGGCACTAATTCATTCTCCACCGACCTTGCATCGGAGATGGCTGAAATCAAGCGCCTCACATACACGGTTGATGCTTTGAAGACGATGTTAAGCAACAAACAGGCTTCAGCGTTTCGGATCAAAGAACTCGAACCGAGAATTGTGGATTTGCAGCGTCGGAGGGATGACGAGTTGAAAGGCTACACCGCCATTCGCAACGCTCTCGAAAGCGCCAAATCCGGCGCTAAATCAACGGGGGATCTTGGCAGCATCTATGATCTTCAACTGCCGTCCCCTCCTGGTCTCGACAGTAAGAAGCTGATGAAACTTATGGGCGGAGTTTTTGGTGGCTGCGTCGGGTTGGGGTTGGGTATTGCATTTTTGATAGACATGTTCCTTGTTCGCACCATCCGGCGCACGTCGGATGTAAAGCGCGCGATGCACATGCCCGTGTTTCTTTCCATTCCGGACGCGCTGTGGTCGAAGAAGAAATTGCTCCCATCACCTGGTTCGAATGGAAATTCAACCTCAAGGACTGTCGCTGTCGTCGAAGGTAAATCCAAGGAGCAGAAAGAGCCAAAAGAGCAGGATGCCAAGCTGGCATTGGCGCCGTGGAGGCCCGACCACCATCTCCAATCGCAGATAGAAGGCCTGCGCGAGCGAGTCATCACCTATTTCGAGGTTCACAACCTGAATCACAAACCCAAACTCGTTGCCTTGACTGCGTGTGATGAAGGGGCAGGGGTGACGACACTTGCTGCCGGGCTGGCGGCTGCATTGTCACGAACTGGAGACGGCAGCGTGCTGCTCGTGGACATCAACGCGGGTTCGAGTTTTGCATTCTACAAAGGCAACGCCGGTTGCGGTCCGTCAGTAAAAATGAAATCGGATCACGAGACAGCGAATGAGAAAGTTTTGTCCTCGGAAATGAGTCTCGCGACGATCAAGCCGGAAGATGATCGTTGGGAAAGAATTTCAAAAATATTGCCGTCGGATTTCAACGATCTGTTTCCAAATCTCAATGCGAAGGAATACGATTACATCGTGTTTGACATGGCTACGGTGTCGCCTGCGAGCGTCACGCCGCGCATGGCTGGACACATGGATCTCGTCCTCATGATTCTGGAGTGTGAAAAAACGGGCCAGATGGCAGCGCGCCAGGCTGCGAATTTGATGCGGGAATCCCGGGCAAATGTCGTGGCAGTGATGAACAAACTGCGCAGTTATGTGCCTGCCGGACTTTCACACGAATAGTTCAGTGCCCGTGGGCGGCATTGGGTTTGCTGTTCAAAACCACGTTGTATCAACTTTTTACCATCGGGCTTCTGTCGGATGGCAAAAAGCTGTCATGTTATGCGCTTTTCATCTGACATCTCGATTTGCGTCGTACGCGAATTGACGGGGACGAAGTCTGCCCATTTGCGGTCAATGGAAACCAAGTTGGAAGCCGAATGAAAATCTGGATTGATCTCGACAACACGCCGCATGTGCCGTTCTTCAAACCCATCATTCGGGAACTGGAGAAGCGTGGTCACTCGGTAGTGTTGACCGCCCGTGATGCGTTTCAAGTTTGTGAACTCGCAACAAGGATGGGGTTGCCCTACAAGAAAGTCGGCAAGCATTACGGCAAAAACCGCCTGATGAAAATATGGGGTGTCATCTGGCGTCCGCTGCAACTGTTGCCAATTGTATTGCGAGAGCGACCTGACCTTGCTCTGTCTCACGGTTCTCGGGGACAAATCCTGCTTTCCAATATTTTGCGCATCCCTACGGTGATGGTGATGGATTATGAGTTCGCTGAGATGCCGTGGATTTTGCAGCCACGATGGGAGATCGTGCCGAGTGTCATGGTCACAGGAGAATTGCAGGTCAAGAATCGTGACCGCGTTCGGACTTACGAGGGTATCAAGGAGGATGTTTATGCACCAGAGTTCAAGCCCGACCCGTCGCTCGCCGCAGAACTTGGCTTGAAGCCGGGTGAAATCGTCGTCACTGTTCGTCCGCCCGCCACCGAGGCCCATTACTTCAATCCGGAGAGCCAGACCTTTTTCATAGAGTTCATGAAGCGTCTTTCCGAGACATCGGGTACAAAAGGGGTGTTGCTACCGCGAAACAAAAATCAGGAGGCTGAGATTCGCCGGGACTTTCCGGAATGGTTCAAGAATGATCATGTGATCGTTCCCAAGCGCGCCGTGGATGGATTGAATTTGCTCTGGCATTCGGACCTCGTCGTGAGCGGCGGTGGAACAATGAACCGTGAAGCCGCTGCGCTTGGCGTTCCAGTTTACAGTACTTTCCGGGGGAAGATCGGCGAAGTAGATCGTCATTTGAACAGCCAGGGGCGGTTGTTGCTGATCGAGAAGGTTGAGGACGTGCATGGCAAAATTCAGATTCAGCACCGGCAAAAGAATTCAGGCGACGGATCGTCCTCGCCGCCCAAGGCGCTCCAAAACATTCTTGACCACGTCGAGAACATTCTCCGCATTGAGCATCCGAACCGATAGGTAACAAGCTGAATTGAATCAAATGAGCAAGTCCCTCAAAATCCTGATCATCGCCGGCGCGCGTCCCAACTTCATGAAGGTTGCGCCGATTATCAAAAATATCCGTTCCCGTTCAACCGTTGGAGCGAACGGCAACGCGGTCGAATATCGCCTCGTCCATACCGGTCAGCATTACGACGAGAAGATGTCGGACATTTTTTTCGAGGAACTCGGAATTCCTGCGCCGGACATCAATCTTGAAGTCGGATCCGGCTCCCACGCCGTACAGACCGCCAACATCATGACCAAGTTTGAACCTGTGGCGATTCAGGAGAAACCTGACTGGCTGTTGGTCGTGGGCGATGTGAATTCCACCATGGCATGTACCCTGGTGTGTTCAAAGCTGGGAATCAAAGTTGCGCATGTTGAAGCGGGTCTGCGGAGTTTTGATCGCACAATGCCGGAGGAGGTCAATCGCCTTGTCACCGATGCGCTCGCGGATTTGTTGCTCACGCCGTCGCCCGACGCGGATGAAAATCTACGTCGCGAAGGCGTTCCGGAATCCAAGATCAAATTGGTTGGCAACGTGATGATTGACGCACTGGTTTCGAATCTGGACAAGGCGCGCGCGCGCGAACTCGTTCCCAAGCTTGGTCTCAAGAAAAAAGAATTCATTTATGTGACCTTGCATCGGCCGTCGAACGTGGATCATCAGGACGGACTCACGACGATCATGACCGAACTCAAGCGCATCTCCCGTGAATACCCGGTGGTATTTCCCATTCACCCGCGCACGCGCAAGATGTGCGGGCAGTTCGGCATTTCACTTGAGGACGAGAAGGGCATGAAGATTCTCGAACCCATCGGTTACCACGATTCGTTGTCGCTCACTGAATCCGCGAAGTTCATCCTCACTGACTCCGGCGGGTTGCAGGAGGAAAGCACGTATTTCAAGACTCCCTGTCTGACGCTTCGACCAAACACGGAACGTCCCATCACAATAACTCACGGCAGCAACAAGCTCACGAAACTGGATCGTCTCTCTGCCGACATCAACGAAGTCATAGGGCTTCGCAGCGAGAATACCAAAGTGCCGCCGCTCTGGGATGGTCGTACTGCCGAGCGAATTGTGGATTGCTTGATTCAGGCCAGTTGAGTCGGCGGATTGGTTTCATCTCACCGCATGTTAAAGGCGATCTTTACACTTGATTACGAAATCCACGGCAATGGGGACGGCAGCCCTCATGAGTTGATGGTCGAGCCGACGAATCGCATGATGGATTTGTTCGAGCGCTACGGCGCCAAGCTCACGATTCTCGCTGACGTCGCCGAAATCCTTAAATTCAGGGAATACAAGCAGCGCTTCGGGAAGGACGACTACCATTACGAGGCCATTGAGAACCAGTTGAAGGATGCGATCCGTCGTGGACACGATGTTCAATTGCATTTGCACGCGTCCTACTTCAACGCGCGATTCGAAAATGGTGGCTGGGTTCAAGATTGGTCAGAATATAATTTTGCGGGACTGCCGTTGGAGCGGTTGAATTACATCGTCCGCGTAGGGAAAGAATACCTCGAAACCCTCCTGAAGCCCGTGTTGGCGACCTATGAATGCGTTGCGTTTCGTGCCGCGAACTGGTCGGTGAGTCCGTCGCGCAATGTCATCCGTGCATTGCATGACAACGGAATTCGTATTGAGACCTCAGTGTTCAAGCATGGCAGGCGCGAGGGGATTGTGAATTTCGATTACTCGAACGCGCACAGTGATCTTGTTCCGTGGCGAGTGGCCGACGACGATGTTTGCCGTCGTGACGACCGGGGAAAGCTTCTCGAGGTTCCAATTTACTGCGAACGCCGCTGGCTTGGTGCCTTCTTCACGCCGAATCGCGTTTACCGCGCTGCACTGACTCGCGCCCATCGTGTTGACAACAGCAACTACGAAACGGGTGGTCAGGCAGCCCAGCCTGTTGGTGCAGGAAAAAAGATCGTCAACAAACTCTCGATGCTCACGAGGCTTCATCCATGGAAAGCGGACTTCAACCAATGCAGCGGACGACAACTGGTTCGTGCGATTCAACGCGCTGAAAAGAAACATGGAGGTGTTGCCACCAAGGAACTGCCGTTCGTGTTGATTGGCCACTCCAAGATATTTACGCGTTTGAATGAAGGAAGCCTTGAGCCGTTTCTAGCTTTTGTTCGTGACACGCCAGAGCGCTTTGGTTTCGCCACGCTCGCGTCTTTCGACCCTGGTGTGAACGCGTTGAGAAACTGATTCGAGATGAGCAACGATTCCTACGTCATCATCATGCCGGTGCGGAACGAGGCGAAGTTTCTGCAAGGAACCATCGACTCCATCCAAGCCCAAACCATCAGACCTGTGCTGTTAATTATCGTGGATGATGGTTCGAACGATGAAACCCCACGAATTGGCCAGGACGCAGCGGCGCAACATTCGTGGATCAGGTTGATCTCAAGAAAAGATCGCGGTTTTCGCCAGGCAGGCACGGGTGTAATTGAGGCGTTCTATGACGGCTACAATCTGATCGGAGATACTTCATGGGATTTCGTTGTGAAGTTGGATGGGGATGTGACCCTGGAGAAGGATTATTTTAAGAATTGCCTGATGCGTTTTTCAAAACATCCAAAATTGGGTATCGGAGGCGGGACAGTTTGCAAAAGGGTGGGTGATCTATTGGAGCCGGAGTCAAAGGTTGATCCTTGGTTTCATGTGCGCGGCGCTACAAAGATTTATCGGAAGAAATGTTGGGAGCAGATCGGCGGGCTCTTGCGGCAGCCTGGATGGGATACTTTGGATGAGGTGAAGGCCAACATGCTGGGTTGGGTGACGAGCACGTTTCCTGACATTCAACTGCTGCATCACCGTCCGGCGGGAGATGCGTACGGCACCTGGAACAACTGGGTAAAGAACGGTCTGGCAAATTACATCGCGGGATATCATCCATTGTTCATGGCTGTGAAATGTTTCAAACGGGCTCTTCATAAACCAGTGTTTGTTGGGGGATGTGGTTTGTGGGTTGGATTCATCAAGGG
>JABFSR010000232.1 GCA_013140495.1 Verrucomicrobiota bacterium | reverse complement strand
CTCGATGCCCACCTGCGATTGCCCGCCGTCCACAATGAGTTTGAGTTTCGAGCCGAGTTGCTTGCGAACGTGTTCGGCGTTTGTCGGTGAAATGCTGTTCGACAAATTCGCACTCGGCGCAGCGAGTGGAAAGCCGCATTCCCGGATCACCGCCTGAATGAAGGGATGACTCGGCCAGCGCACGCCAACGGTATCGCCGCCCGCTGTGACGAGGTCAGGAATCTCCTTCGCTTTGGGCAACACGATTGTGAGCGGGCCGGGCCAGAAGGATTTTGCGAGCTGTTCTGCCGTGTCAGGCCAGAACTTCGCGCACTGTTTCGCCATCTCCACGCCTGCCACATGAACGATGATTGGATTGTACGCAGGCCGCCCCTTGGCTTCGTAGATTTTTGCGACCGCAGCCGCATCCAGTGCGTTTGCAGCCAGGCCATAAACGGTTTCCGTGGGCAGCGCCACGAGTTCGCCCGCACGCAGCAGGTCGGCGGCACGCTTCACGGCAGAGTTGAACAGCCCCCCGGTGTGAGTTGAAAGAAGTTCCGCCGTCATTCGTAACGGAGTGCCTCAATTGGGTCCAGGTTCGACGCTTTCCATGCCGGGTAAAACCCGCTCACCACGCCCACAATGGCACTCGAGGCCGAGGCGACAACAACCCACCAGATCGGAGTCAGCGTGGGCCAACCCATCGTGGAAGCGATGATTTTTGACGCAGTAAAACCGAGAGCAATTCCAATCAAACCGCCGAGCGCGCTCAACGTCACAGCCTCAATCAGGAACTGGACAAGGATATCCGTTCCACGCGCCCCCACAGCCATGCGGATGCCGATTTCACGGGTTCTCTCGGTGACGCTCACAAGCATGATGTTCATGATGCCGATGCCACCGACAATCAACGACACACTCGCAATTGCTGCGAGCAACACGGACATGATTCTCGACGTGGCCGTGGCGGTTTGGGCCAGTTCGAGCTGGGTTCTGACGGTGAAATCGGGTTCACGACTCCGGCGGCGGGAGAGCAACAGCTCATTGATGTCCCTCTGCACGCCGGTGATTGCGGACGCACTGGAAGCCTGGATGAGAATCGAGCCCACAAAAGTCGCGCGCGAAACTCGACGCATGTGGCTCGTATAGGGCATCACCACCACATCGTCCTGGTCCTGGCCGAATAGATTGAATCCTTTGGACTCAAAAACACCCACAACCTTGAACGGAATATCCCGAACGCGGAGTGTCTGACCGACAGGATCGCCGTCCAGAAAAAGCTGATCCACGACGGTCTTTCCTATGACGCAAACCTTCGCAACGCTGCGCACATCCTGTTCGGTGAACATGGAACCGCTGGCAATCCCCCAACTGCGGATTTGCGGATAATCCGGACCCTCGCCAGTGACACCTGGCCGCCAGTTGAGACCGTTCGCCTGCACCTGCATCCTGTCGCGAACCTCGGGGCTGACGGCGACTACATTGGCGACTCCGTTCTTGATGGCTTCAGCATCTTCAATTGTGAGCGTCGGAGCGCTGCCCCAACCCCCGCGCATTCCGCCACCGGTGAAGCTGCCGGAAAAAACCGTCACAACATTCTGGCCGAGGCTTGCCACGCGATCCTCCACCTGCTTGGTTGCACCCGTCGTAATGCTCACAGCTGTGATTACCGACCCCACGCCGATGATGATGCCGAGCATGGTCAGCACGGTGCGGAGCTTGTTGCGGCGCAGCGCGCGGAGCGCAAGACGTAGTGTGGCGAAAAGTCTCATCAGTCGAGTTGCACTGCTTTTTGTTCAGTCTTCAAACGGCTTAATTCATTCCCGGCATGCAGCCTGTTCGTCACCGGCGTGTCACTGACGATCAATCCGTCACGCAATACCACCGTCCGCTTTGTGTAGTGCGCGATGTCCAGCTCGTGCGTCACCATGATGATCGTGATGCCGGAGTCGTTTAGCTTTTGGAAAACGCCCATGATTTCGATGCTCGTCTGCGTATCCAGATTGCCAGTCGGCTCGTCGGCGAGAAGCAGCGCAGGTTTGTTGACCAGCGCGCGAGCGACGGCCACACGCTGCTGCTGCCCGCCGGAGAGTTGACTGGGAAAATGCCCCGAACGATCTGAAAGACCTACGATTTCCAGCGCGCCCATTGCATGATCACGACGTTCACGCGAGGAAAGATTGTTGCGCCGGTACAACATCGGCAGCTCGACATTCTCCACCGCCGCCGTACGGGCGAGCAGGTTGAATCCTTGAAAAACGAAACCGATCTTCTGGTTTCGGATGTCAGCCAGTTCATCGCGGTTCAGTCCGGAAACATCCACACCATCGAGTTGATACCGGCCCGCAGTCGTACGATCCAGACAGCCAATGATATTCATCAAAGTGGATTTCCCTGAGCCACTCGCCCCCATGATGGCAACGAATTCACCCGGCTGGATGGTCAAAGACACACCCCGAACGGCGCGCACATCCACCTCGCCGGTGTGATAGGTCTTCTCGACTTTATCGAGTTGGATGACGGCGTTCATGTCGGAATTAGCGCCGCGGGAAGCTCGGGCCACCGAAGGGATTGCTTGCAGGCGCGTTGGTCGCCGTCGTTGTCATGCTCATCACAATGCTGTCGCCCTCATTCAATCCTTCGAGCACTTCAGTATCCTTGCCATCAGTTATGCCCAGCTTGACTTGCACGGGTTTCAAATCCGCCACCGTCGCCTTGGTCGGATCACCCGTCAGTGTATAAAGATTTCTCGGCGCGCGCCCCTCTCCACGAGCACGATTCCCTCCCTGTCCACGGCGACGCTCGCCATCGGCGCGTCTTCCACCACCCGCTGCGGAATCTCCACCACCACCGGCAACAGGTGCTTGTGCCACAATTTGTGGAGCAGCATTTGTTTTGGCTGCTGCCGCACCTTCAGGCGGACGGAATCGCAGGGCGTAGTTCGGCACTTTCAAGACACCTTCACGCCGGGCGACAATGATCGAGACGGTTGCAGTCATGCCAGGTTTCAACTTCAAGTCCGTGTTGGCCACTTCGATGACCGTGTCGTATGTCACCACGTTTTGGACGATGATCGGAGAATTGCGCACCTGCACAACCTTCCCGTGGAACGTGCGAAATGGAAATGCATCCACTGTGAAATCCACATCCTGCCCAATCTCCACACTGCCGACATCCGCCTCGGAAACATTGGCATCTATCTGCATCTTGGCGAGATCGTTTGCAATCTGGAACAACACAGGAGCGCTCAAACTGGCGGCAACGGTCTGGCCCACGTCCACCTTGCGATCAATCACGATGCCGTCCACCGGCGCATAAATCGTGCAACGGCTCAGGTCCACGCTGGCCCGCTGGAGTGCGGCGGAGCGAACTTTCACCTGCGCCTCAGTTTGGTGCAATGTGGCCGTGGCCTGATCGAAGTCCGATTGTGAAACGAGCTTGTCCTTGAGCAATTCTCCCGCGCGGCGGGCGTTGATCTGGGCAAGTTCGAGCGAGGCACGCGCACTGGCGAGATCGCCCTCGGCGGAACTCACATTGGCCTGATAAGTTGCAGGATCAAGTTGAGCGACGACCTGGTTGGATTTCACCAGAGAATTAAAGTCCACGTAAAGCCGCTGAATGATGCCCGAAATCTGGCTGCCAACCTCGACTTTCAGAACGGGGTTCAACGTTCCGGTGGCGGTCACCGCCTGAATGAGGTCGCCGCGTGCGATCTTGCCCGTGGTGAATTCAACGGCTGCGTCCCCTTTGCCCTTGTAAAACCACGCACCGCCACCAATGGCGACAGCGAGCAGCAACACGATGACGAACCATTTCATTCCACCGGACTTTTCGTTATTTGCCATAATCGAGTGACGAGTATAGACGAACGAAACCACCAAATGCTTGAAAAAAGTTTTGGCAAAAAGTGAAAACGCCAACCACAAAAAAACGCGCCCGTGAATTTAACGGGCGCGTTGCAAAATCTCAGACTCGATTACTTCGGCGCGTCAGGCGTGGCCGGAGCCGGGGCATCCAGGTTCGTGCTGGTAAGGGTGATGCCCTTGGGCGGTTCAGAGGCGGGCGCAGCAGCCGGTGCTGTTGCTCCGGCATTTGCCGGTGAAGCGGATTGTGGGGCACTTTCCGGACGGGCTATCGCTTCATCAACACTCTTTTTGAACGAATCTGTGGATCCGCCGTGATACTTGCTCTGCGCCGTGGCGAGTCCGACGACCAGGACAAAGAACGCCACTGTGGCAAACTTGGTGATCTTGGTAAGAACATTGCCGCTGCCAGCGCCAAACAGCGCGTCCGTGGCACCGCCGCCGAACGCCAGACCTGCGCCAGCTTCCTTCTTCGGAAGCTGAATCAACACCAGCAGGATCAGCAACAGCGAGTCAACCACCAGCAACACCGTCAAAATACCTATAAGAAATATCATGGTTTGGATTCTATATGGAGTTCTTCACGATGTCAGCAAAACTTCTCGCCTCAAGGGACGCCCCACCCACCAGCGCGCCATCCACGTCCGGCTGGCTCATCAATTCACGCGCATTGGAGGGTTTTACACTACCGCCGTACTGGATGCGAACCTTCCGCGCCACCGTGTCGTCGAACATCTTCACGAGCAATCCGCGAATGAACGCGTGCGCGTCCTGCGCCTGCTGCGTCGTCGCCGTCTTGCCGGTGCCGATGGCCCAGACAGGCTCGTAGGCGATGACGGTTTCGAGCATCTGTTCGGTGGTCAATCCCGCGAGACTTCCCCGCACCTGCGTATCCAACACTTTCTCGGTCAAGTTCGCCTCGCGTTCGGCGAGTGTTTCGCCCACGCAAACTATGGGCTTGAGATTCGCCGCATGAACCGCCGCCGCCTTTTTCGCGATGAGTCCGTCGGATTCCTTCTGGAACTGGCGACGCTCGCTATGGCCGAGGATGACGTAACGCGTGGAGAATTCTTTCAACATGCCGGCGGCAATTTCACCCGTGAACGCGCCGAGATTGTTTTCGCTCATGTTTTGCGCGCCGAGCTTGATGTTGGAATCCAGGATGGATTTCGACACGGATTCGAGCGCGGTGTAGGGCGGACAAACCACGATGTCCACTTCCTTCACGTTCGCGAGATCGCGCTTGAGATCGTCCACCAGCGCAAGCGCCTCGGCGACGGTCTTGTTCATCTTCCAGTTACCGGCAATGATCAATTTGCGTTCTTTATTCATGGATTAAAAATAACTCAAATACCCAAGCACCCAAATACCCAAATCCTGCCCCATCCTGGCAATCAAGTTGGGTGTTTGGGTAATTGGGTCTTTACGAATTTACTTCTCGCTCAACGCCGCCACACCCGGCAGCACCGATCCTTCAAGAAACTCCAGACTCGCGCCGCCACCAGTGCTCATGAACGTCACCTTGTCGCCTAGTTTCGCCTTGTTGAGCGCCTTCACGCTGTCGCCGCCGCCAATGATGCTCTTTGCGCCGTTCTTTTGCGTGGCGTCCACCACAGCCTGAGCCACGACGTTGGTACCGGCAGCGAAGCGTTTGTCTTCAAAAATTCCCATCGGTCCGTTCCATAAAATTGTCCTGGCACTCGCGATAGTCTGGCCGAACAACGCAGCGGACGCCGGCCCGATGTCCACGCCTTCCTCCGTGTCGGAAATGTCCGGGTCGCTGTTCGTGCGCGGATTGTTCAGATCAATGATCGGCTTGCCCTTCTTGTTGAGCTTGTCGGTGACAACCGGTGTGGCGACAACGTTGTCCGTCGGCAAAAGGAATTTCACGCCGCGCCTCTTCGCCTTCTCCAACGCTGCCAGAGCCACGTCCGTCTTGTCCTTCTCCACGAGCGACTGACCAATCTTGAATCCTTGCGCCAGCTTGAATGTGTAGGCCATTGCGCCTCCAATGAGAATCGCATCCGCCTTTTCGAGCAGACGATCAATCACCTTGATCTTGTCGGAAACTTTCGCGCCACCGAGAATGACAACGAAGGGCCGCGCGGGATTATCCAACTCGTCTCCGAGGAATTTGAGTTCACGCTCCATCAACAAACCCGCCGCGCACTGACCGCCGCGTTTTGCGACAACACGCGCGATGCCTTCGGTGGAGGCATGAGCACGATGCGCCGCACCGAACGCGTCATTTACATAAATGTCCGCAAGACGTGCGAGTTTTTCTGCAAATGCAGGATCGTTGGCTTCCTCTTCGTTGTAATAACGAACATTCTCGAGCAACAACACGCCACCGGGCGGAAGCGCGTTGGCAAGCGCCTCAACTTTTTCGCCGATGCAGTCGTCCGCAAAATTCACGTTGCAGCCAAGCAGTTCAGACAGCCGCGCCGCCACCGGGCGCAGAGACATCGTTGCCTCGCGCTTGCCTTTAGGACGACCCATGTGGGCCGCGAGGATCAGTCGTGCGCCTTTTTCAATCAGGAGACGGAGCGTGGGCAGGGTTTCACGAATGCGGGTTTCATCGGTGATGACCATCACACCGTCTTTTTCATCAAGAGGCACGTTGTAATCCACGCGCATGAAAACGCGTTTGCCATGAACGTTGAGATCGCGAACTGTCAGCTTTGCCATAAAAATCCTGAAGGGAGCGGTTTTGACTCCTACCTTCCAGAGAAGCGGAGGATAACGACGGGCCGCGTTGAGTCAATGTTTTGCGAGACAGCTAACTGATCCGGCGTACATCTTGAAGGTTCCCCCGTTTGTCACAATGCCTTGGAATCGGAACGCTGCGGTTACGCGGCAGCCGCTGCACTTCGCCGATTCCTGCCGCCTGAAGGCGGCGTTCCGGGGGGGAACCTCCAAGATGCACACACTGATCCGACAGTCTCCCCGAAAGGAAGGCGATGAATCAAGATTCCAAAATTGTCTTTTCCTTAGTCGGGCCAGTCTTAAAGTCAGCACATGATCTGTGTTGGAATCGATCTGGGTACGACTTCGAGCGCAGTAGCAATTTCAGACGGGAATACACCGCGTCTGATTCCGGACTCCCTTGGCAGAACAATTCTTCCCTCATTGGTCGTGATTCGAAAGGATCGTCAATTTTTTGTTGGCCATGAAGCCGTCGCGGAGGCGCGCAAGTACTCTGGCCAGAATCTTACAATTGGCTCGCTTAAGCGGATGATGGATCGGAAAAAGGAATTTCAGAGCGGTGAAGTCCGTTCGTCACCTCAAATCTTGACAGCTCTAATCCTTGCTGAATTGAAGATACAGGCCGAGATGCATCTTGGGAAGGAAGTAAACCAAGCCGTAATTGCAGTGCCAGCTAATTTCGGCTTTTTCCAAAGACAATTTGTCAAAGAGGCAGCTCGAATTGCGGGGTGGGAAGTCTTGCGAATTCAGAACGAAGCAACTGCGGCTGTATGTGGGCTCTCCAGCGAATCGGATCAACTTGTCATTGCAGCAGATCTCGGCGGCGGCACCTTCGACGTGTCTGTGATCCTCTTTGGCGATGGAGTGTATGAAGTCAAAGCGGCAGGTGGTGACGGGAGGCTTGGAGGAGAAGATTTCACGGACATATTGATAAAGATCATCCTCAATAAAGCACCAAACGATTTTGACATCGAATCCATCCAGCATGATTCCCTCTCGATGCAGAGAATCAAAGATGTGGCCGAGGAATCCAAATTATTGCTATCCGGTTCTGAAGCGGTGGAAGTGAGAGTACCTTACATCAAGACTCATCGGGATATTTTGAAAAACATTGTTTGCACAGTGAGTCGTGCCGAATTTGAAGCCCAATGTGCCCCACTCCTTCTTCGAATGGAAAAGAATATCGAAAGAGTGTTACGCGAAGCTGAGCTTCCTGCGGCATCGGCGAACATTTGGCTACTCGGTAATGCTAGCCGCATGCCTGCTATCAGCCAACATCTCCGACGCAAATATCAGGTGAGGCCTCCGACACTGGCAGATTTGAAGGCATCAGTTGCACTTGGCGCCGCTCGGAATGCGGCAGTTTTGAAAGGACTGGACAAAAACCTTCTACTTCTTGACGTAACACCCTGTTCGTTGGGCATCCTGAAGCAAGATGGAACTTTTGAACCTCTTGTTCGCAAGAATTCAACAATTCCAGCGTGGATTGCGAAGACATTTACAACTATGTCGGACAATCAAACGTCGATCAATGTGCCTATCTTGGAGGAAGCAGAGAGTGGGGTAGATTCACACAAGGTTATCGGTGAGTTGAGAATGGAAAACATCCCTGCTCGTCGAGCCGGGACTCAAACAATCGAGGTTATTTTTGAGGTTGATGCAAACAACATCCTGCATGTTTCCGCCAAGCTAAAAGGTCAAACTAGCGCGATGAGTTGCTGGAGGAGAAAAGCAGAACACGAATTGGGCAATGTCATCTGCAATGATTTACAGCTACCAGAAAAAACTCTGAACCAGTATCGACTATTGGTTCAAGATTGGATTCAAGAGAGGCGTAAGCACTGGCTCAAATCCTAAGCAACGAATCAGAAGATATCGATCACATGGCATCAAAAATTCGAATAACCGATCCAAAAGAACTCGAAGAGTTCGTGCGAACACACCTTGGACACCGCCTTACGGCAATGGTTTCACCAATCTGTCTCCCGAAGAATCATCCGCTGTGGAACTGTCCGTGCCGTCGGAATGACGCCTACCGCGCGGCCAAGGAAGGAAGCTATGTGATGCTCCGGTTGTTTATTGAATTCCTCGGAGTAAAGGGAGCAGAGCAGGCTACTTGGAAGCTGAAAGAAAGGACTTCATTGAGAAACGGCGAAGATATCCATCCGACAGATCTCGTTCTCTCGTGCTTCACAAACTTGAATGGAGCCGCATTGAAAAATCTCAGCGGTACGGATTTTGGCAAAGATGAAGCGCTTGTCGCCAAGCTTCACCGTACGCTTTGCAAGATCAATGCGCATTTCACCTACGATACAACGAAGCCCAAGTTTTTCGACCGAATTGACAGCCCTCGTGACGTTGACTGGGAGAGAGCAGTAAAGATCGTCGTCACAAAGCTCGATGAATGTTTCTACCAGAGAGTCAATCAGCCCATTGTGCTGCATTATGACTTAGTAGGCCCATTCACTGAGCGATTCACCAGACTCAGGAGCTCTATTAAAGGTGACGGACTCGGACCGACATGAAGAACGAAAAGGCTGAACTCGTTCTCGATCTGCGGCACACCGAATAACGCTACCGAGACATCGCCATCACCTCACCGAAATCTCCAGCATCCGCTCGATGGGCAGCCGCGCGCGTTTGAGAATATGCTCCGGCAACTCGACGCGAGGTGCGAGGCTCTTCATGCAATCGCGCACCTTCTCAAGCGTATTCAGCTTCATGAATTTGCACTCGCTGCAACGGCATTTGTCGCCGGGCATCTTCATCACGTCGAACGTCGGTGCGCAGATGAATTCCTTTTCCGGACATTCCTTCTCCATCCGGTGGATGATGCCCGACTCGGTCACAATCACGAACTGCTTCGCCGGATTGTCACGGCAGTAGGTGATCATTTTTTCGGTTGAACAGACCGCATCAGCCAGCTCGCGCACTTCCCGCAGGGCCTCGGGGTGGACAACAACTTTCGCCGCCGGAAACTGAGCCTTGATTCTCAGCAACGTGGCGCTCTGAAACTCCACGTGCGCATAACAGTTCCCTTTCCATAACGTCATGGGTCTCCCGGTTTGTTCCATCACCCATTGGCCGAGATTCTCGTCAGGCACAAACAGCAGATCTTTGTCAGCCGGAGCGGCGCGGACGATTTTCTCCGCATTGCCGCTCGTGACTATGACATCGCAAAGCGCCTTCACCGCCGCGCTGCAATTGATGTAGGCAATCGTCCAGAAATTCGGATTCGTCGCCTGCAACGCCGCGAGCTTGTCGGCGGGACAACTTTCTTCAAGCGAACAACCCGCGTCCTTGTCCGGCAGCACGACGATTTTATTCGGATTCAAAATCTTCGCCGTCTCGGCCATGAAATGCACGCCGCAGAACACGATGACGTCCGCGCTGGTTTTCGCCGCCTGTTGCGCGAGCCCGAGCGAGTCGCCCACGTAATCCGCCACGTCCTGGATTTCCCCAACCTGGTAATTGTGCGCGAGAATGACTGCATTCAATTGCTTCTTAAGCGCGTAAATTTCCCTGGCCAGTGGATCGAAGCGTTCAGCGAGCATCGGCGGACGGACGACTGCATGATCCGCGCCCGGCAGCATGATCGTATTGTCATCACTCATGATCGAAGGCTAACGCCACGCGCCCGGGGCGTCAATGCGCCGCGGCCTGGGAGCCAGGGCAGACGCATCTAAATGGGGACGCCGAGGAGGCGGAGCAAATAGGAGTGATCCCAACTGGCGTTGAGTTGTTTGCCCCGGATGCCGCGTTTCTTGGTCGCCTCGCGTTTCAACAGGTTCAAC
>JABFSR010000030.1 GCA_013140495.1 Verrucomicrobiota bacterium | reverse complement strand
GTATCTTGAAGGAACAGAATGACCGGGCCGTCGTCGTCGTGACCGCCAATGAAACACTCACGCTTCCGCGCGATGAAATCGCCAAGATGCAGCAGGGCCAGCTTTCCATGATGCCGGAGGGTTTGCTCACGCCACTCAACGAGCAGGAGGTTCGCGACCTGATTTATTACCTGCGTCAGCCGGGTCAGGTGCCGCTGCTTGCGACTCCGGAAACCGTCGCGCAGTTCTTCAACGGCAAGGACCTTTCCAACTGGGACGGCGACACCGAACTCTGGCATGTGGACAATGGCGAGATCGTTGGTAAAACCGCCACCGGCCTCAAGCACAACGAATTCCTGAAAAGCCAGTTTGTGTTGTCGGACTTCCGGCTTGTCTGCCAGGTCAAGCTCACGCCGAACGCCGCCAACAGCGGCATCCAGTTCCGCAGCGAGCCTCACGGCGAATACGAGATGAAAGGTTGCCAGGCTGACATGGGGCAGGGCTGGTGGGGCAAGCTCTACGAGGAAAACGGTCGCGAGTTGCTCTCCAAAAAGCCCGGCGATCAGTTCGTGAAAACGAACGATTGGAACACGTACGAAATCCTCGCCGTCGGCGGCAAGATACGCACGGCGCTGAATGGAAACCTCTGCACGGACCTTGACGATCCGCTGGTGGCCATGCGCGGCATCATCGGCCTGCAAGTCCATTCCGGCGGCCCCACCGAGGTGCGCTTCAAGGATTTGAAACTGGAACTGAACCCCAAGATTGAGATGACCACCGTGAAGTAGGACGGATCAATTCCTTTCAACCACGAAATACACGAACCACACGAAAACAATTTTGCCGCGAAAGAGCACATGGAGCGCAAAGCGGTTGACACGAATTTCACCAATTGACACGAATTGGGATTAAGACAGTTCCCCGGAATCAATTCGTGATAATTCGTGTCTGCCTTTCCCCGCTCAACCTGGCTGATCGTCCATAGACCTTTCACGGCGTTTCGCATGGACTATGAGTCATGTCGAAACGCAACGGAATCCTCGCCCGCCTCGGACTGAACGTCCGCCGCCAGCGCGAGGGAAAACAATTCACGCAGGAAAAACTCGCCGAACGCGCCGGGCTGGACGCCACCTACATCAGCGGGATTGAGCGCGGCCTGCGCAATCCCGGCATCAAGAACGTCGCCAAGCTCGCCAAGGCGCTGGGCCTCACCACCGCGGAACTCTGCCAAGGGGTGGACGCGTGAGCGGGAAAGCGAAATCCCGTAGCAGCCGACGTAAGGAGGCTCAAATTGAAAACCGGAAGAGAAGTCAGAGCCTCGTCACCTCGGCTGCTACGATCCTCAAGGAAGACGCGCCGCCTTACACCGTTCGGAGTTCCGGCTTTAGCCGGTCCGCTGCCGCCCAACCGCCTGAAGGCGGAACTCCAAACCAGCTACGCTTCATCGACCTCTTCTGCGGCATTGGCGGCTTCCGGATCGCCTTCGAGCGCGCGGGCGGCCAATGCGTTTTCTCCTCCGACTGGAACGAACAGGCCCAGATCACCTACGAGGCCAATCACGGCGAGCGACCGCACGGCGACATTCATACCGTGGCCGTGGCGGACATTCCCGCGCACGACATCCTGTGCGCCGGCTTTCCCTGCCAACCCTTCAGCATCGCGGGCGTCTCCAAGAAACTGAGCCTCGGCAAAAAGCACGGCTTCGAGGACAAGGAACAGGGCAACCTCTTCTTCACGCTGGCCGACATCATTGATTACCACCGGCCCACGGCGTTCGTGTTGGAGAACGTGAAGAACCTCCGCAGCCACGATCAGGGCCGCACGTTTCAGGTCATCCACGACACGCTGACCAAGGCGCTCGGCTACACCGTTTATTATCAGGTCATAGATGCGCGGAGCGTCGTGCCGCAACACCGCGAACGCATCTTCCTCGTCGGCTTCAAGGAACGGCGCGGGTTTGAATTCCCAGAATTCCCGGCGGAAGGGCCGAAGCTCGAAACCATCCTCGAAGACAATGTGCCGGAGAAATACAGGCTGCTGAACAACAGTTGGAACTGAGTTGAGCCACCGTTTGCAGCGCCAGAGGCGCGACATGTTTATAGTTAAATCGCCCACACAGTCTATAAGCTCCGTAGGAGCGACACATCGGAAAGCCACAAAGAACATGCCGCTCCTACGGAGCTTGGTTGGGTGGCAGATGGTTTTACTATAAACATGTCGCGCCTCTGGCGCTGGGCTTCAGCTTTGGAAAATCTCCTCACGGTGGAAGCGAAGAAACTCTCCGTCCGGCTCGGCCAACTTTTCTGGCAAGCGAATCGGCTGGCCCGCGAATGGAACAAAATTCTGTTCGAGTGCTGGCTGCGGAAAGAAGCTCCGCAATCGCTTGCTCAGAACAATGCCCAGCTTCTCATCCAGCGTGATAAGCCCAGCGTCAAACGCGGCGTCGTGAAGTGTCGAGAGGCAAAGACCGTTGCGTGGACTTACACGATCACTGTCGGAGCAATTGCGCCAAGGCTTAATATGACTTGCGATGAGCAAACGCGGAACATTGATGCCGCTGATACAACAACGCACTCCGTAGGCATTGATGACGGATTGACGAAAGAATTGCTGGCCACGACGAACTTTGACTGTCGCTTGCGTTTCAGTCGGCCCACTGAAAGCAACCAGCCCGACTTTATTGCGATCAAGGAAGTCCACCTCCTTTGTTTCATCCTTGGTGAACAAATCATGCAGCATTTGTTCGCTTTCTTCGCCACGAGCAGAAAGGTTTGTTTGAAAGTCAGCCCAAACAACTCTGTCCTGCTTCGATGCGTTGGAGAGTCCACCAACCTTGCGAGCACGATGCACTGGATCAAGGGAGGCAAAATTTACCAGCTTCATCGCAAGGCTGCTTGGAGTCCTCCCCATCTTCGTCGCTATTTCGATGATGATGGGATTGCCCTTGTGCATTTTCCCGAACGGCAGTTTGCAGTAAAGATTCAGCGCGATGAGCGTGTGTTCGGGCGTCCATTTCACAGACGGAGCTTTTGCCATGCGGCCAGACTGCCTGACCCTCTCTCAAAGTTGAAGCGAGAAAGTGCTTGCCGAGTTCGGCAAACCTGGCCAGGTGTATCAGCCGAGATATGCAGACAACAAACCAGCTATTCACGGTCATCTGCCAATGGAATCCGGGTGTGGATGCCTGCGATAATTGGCAGACGGTCGCGATTGTTCTCCGCAACGATTTCGACGCCAAAGATGCGGCGAACGAGGCTTGCTTGTATTTGATTTGGGACAGGCAGGGACAAGCACAGCCATTGCTGGTGATTGAAGGTGCTCCCAAGTTGACCGTGCCGGGCGACGGAATTTTCGACGCGCAGGAGTATGACGAGACAATTACGTTCGCGCGGGGGAAAGTTGTGTCATGCCGCGATCTGGGTTGAACAGAGTTGCGGCGCGTTCACGGCCTCGGCTGGATTGATTCCAAGCAGCTTGATTCGGATGGACAGTTGAAGCCTTGCACCGCTCCGCAATGCGGCGGATTCACGTTGGAGGCGGAGTTGGGCATCGCCAAAAACAGTTCGGGCGAGCCGGATTTCCTCGGCTGGGAGGTCAAACAGTTTGCCGTCGAAGATTTCGAGCGCATCGAATCCGCCAAACCCATCACCATGATGACGCCCGAACCAGACGGCGGCTTTTACAAGGACGCCGACGTGGCATCGTTCATCCGCAAGTTTGGTTATGCGGACAAGAATGACAAACCAGACCGGCTGAACTTCGGCGGGCGGCATGTCGTGGGTCAGCGTTGTCCGCCCACCGGGTTGACGATGCAACTGGTCGGCTTCAACGCGGCGACGGGCAAGATCACGGATGCGAATGGCGAGATCGCGCTGGTGAGTGACGCGGATGAGGTGGCCGCCTCGTGGTCGTTCAAAAAGATACTGGAGCATTGGGCGCACAAGCACGCGAAGGCGGTTTATGTGCCGTCGAAACGCCAGACCGAACCGAACTGGCAATACGCCTACGGTCACAAGGTGCGACTGGCGCAGGGCACGGATTCGCTGCGGCTGTTGCGGGCGTTCGCGTCCGGCGCGATGTATTACGATCCGGGCATCAAACTGGAGAACGCGTCCACGCAAAAGGCAAAGGCCAAGAAGCGGAGTCAGTTTCGCGTGGCGTCCAAGAACATCGGGGCACTTTACGAGACGGTGGAGACGGTGGCGGTGTGAACGGAGCGCGGCTGTGTCGCAGACCAGCCGCAGCAGGTGGAAATGCAAACGGCAGCTTGCGATGAATCGAGGGCATCCTGAAAGTTCGTGTGTGCTGCGACTGGTGGTGCTTGCGCACGGCCACCAACACACAGTCGCGCTCCTTTTGGAGTGCGCCGGCAGAGCGCAGCGACGACGGCGCTTTTCGGAACCGCAGCGTACCCCGTCGCTTAACGTCATCCCAAAGCGGTGTCGCGCTCCGCTTGCCACCGCAGTCCAAAATCCATTGCGTTCCTTGTGTTCTTTTGTGGCAAATGATTTTCGTGTAGTTCGTGTGTTTCGTGGTTAAGAAAAAATGGCTGACGTGTTCACCAAAGCAAAGCGGTCGGAAGTGATGTCACGCATCCGGAGTCGCGGGAACAAGGACACGGAACTGGTGCTGGCAAAGTTGTTGCGGGCGAATCGGATTTCCGGCTGGCGCCGACATTATGAAATTCGGAAAGCAGAAAGCGGAAAGCAGAAATTCAAGGTGAGGCCGGACTTCGTCTTTCTGAAACAAAGGATCGCACTGTTTGTGGACGGTTGTTTCTGGCATTGCTGCCCCAAACACGCCACGAAGCCGATGAACAATCGCGCGTTCTGGCGTCGCAAATTGTCCGCCAATCAAAAACGTGACCGACTGGTAAACCGCACCTTGCGGCGGACGGGCTGGCACATCTTGCGGATATGGGAGCACGAACTTGCCCGCAATAACGAGACGCGCCTGCTCCGGCGAATTCAGCGGGCGTTAAGTTCTTAACAACGATGAGCGATGATCAACCATCGGTTGCAATGTCTCTCGTGGAGATTTGCACGGAGGGCGGATGCGAAGCCAATAGCGGTGTGTTGCTGGATGGTCTGACTCCGGGTGCAACTTACGCCGTGCAGGCCCGTGCCGTGGGCGGAACAACGGGTTACTCGGACTGGAGTGATCCGGTGTCGCACATGGCGACGTAGTTCTTGCGGGCAGCTACATTTGGGGTTGGCGAACGGCGTGGTTTGGTTGTGGCCACACCGTTCTTTCACAAACGAGACAGGGAACAGCGCGAACATATTATCTTGTTGAAGCGCGGATTTTGGTGAGGAGCAAGGCAAAACACCCTGCCAAAACGCCGGGCTCAACCACGGATCGAATTCAACCTGATGGCTGCGGAGCAGATAACCACGAACCACGCGAAAACAACTTTGCCACCCTGCGTCTTACAATGGGTCACGGCTAAATCCAAAAGCTCCTCCTTCCTGACACGGAAACTGCTTGATGCCCACCCGATAGGAGATGTTTATGAATAAAGAGCACTTCAATGATCTGCTGATAGCCATGGTTCTGTGTGAAGATGGCATTTCCGACCTGTTGTTTATTCCTGGGCGGGTGCCGCAAATGTCCTGTTACGGGCGGTTGCGTTCATACACCAGTGGCTTGATAACTGAACCCGTCAACGCGGAAATGACCGGGCAACTGGCGGAAATCATCATGGATGGCAACGCGTTGGTCGCTGAAAACTACCGCAAGAACGGCTCCTGCGATTGCAGTTATGCCGTCCCGGGGGTGGCTCGTTTCCGCGTGAATATCTATTCGCAGGCAGGACATCGGGCGATCGTGATGCGCAAACTCTCCAATGCGGTCCCGCAGCTTGAGGATCTCAAAGTGCCCCCCGTCTTCGAAAAGATCATCAACGAAACTGCCGGCCTGGTTTTCCTCACCGGCGCCACCGGCACCGGCAAAACGACCACACTGGCTGCGATCCTGAACGAAATCAATCGCACCCAGGACATCCATGTAATCACCCTCGAAGATCCGATCGAGTATGTGCATGAACCGATTCGCGCGAGTTTCAGCCAGCGCGAGTACGGAAAGGATTACTACGATTTTTCATTTGGCCTCAAGGCGGCTTTGCGCCAGTCGCCGCATACGATCCTGGTGGGCGAAATCCGGGATCGGGAAACCATGGAGGTCGCCATCACTGCTGGCGAGACGGGGCATCTCGTTTTGACATCCCTGCACACGATCAACGCCAGTCAGACGATCAACCGCATCCTGGGCATGTTCGACAAAGACGAGGAGGCGCTCATGCGGCAGCGGCTGGCGGACTCGTTGCGGTGGGTGGTGAGTCAACGGCTCGTCCCAAGGCTTGACGGCGGACTGCATCTGGTCACCGAAGTGATGGGGAACAACCTGCGCTCGCGGGAAGTCATTATCGCGGGCGAATCAGAAAAGCACAACCTGCACGACATCATCGAAAGCAGTGTCACACCCTGGGGTTGGCACAGCTTCGAACAATCCCTGCTCAACGCCGTCCTCGGGGGCGATATCTCCCCTGAAACCGCCTTTCACTACGCGAATCACAAAAACCAGATGCAGCAGGCGTTGGACAAATTTACGGCTGGCCGGGTTGCCGCGCCCGTACACAAGATGAGCGACCCCGCTGCTTTGGACGAGAAACTGGCCTTGGCCGAAACGCCCGCATGATTGGATGGAATGGTGCGGCTTTACCATGGCTGGCCAAGGGTTTCCACCTGCGTCAGACTTTACCACGAGTTGTATTCGCGAGACCTGGCGGAGAGCGCACCGCCCTACCAGCATTGCGGTGCTGCTCAAACCTCTGCGTTGAATTGAATCCGTGATACAACCTGATGGCGGCGGTAGTCTGTTTCGGTTCGGCGGGCATCTCAATTCTGGTTTCGGCTCATGCGACTCGACGATTCGCGGCGGCGGGCACTGGTGGATTGATCCGGCAATGCGAATACTACGGCCACCAAAATCAGCGGCATCATGACCATCACGATGGGCAACACCGCTGCCGAGGCCAGGAAGATCAAGCGCACGAAGGGTATGAACAGGATGATCAATGCATCAAAGCTGGTTCGCGTTGTTCACGGTTTAAGAGAACAGCCGTTGTGGTTTGGATTGGTTTGGCCATGTCAAAACCCGGGGTGTAACTTGCGCCGTTTGTAGCGGAAGGCAGCGGCAGAGGCAACAGATTTAGGTCGAAGTGGCGCCGGCAGCACGAAGGGGGGCTGAAGGTCCAAGGTCTTTGCAGACAGCCACCATTGGGGTTGGCGAACGGTGTGGTTTGGTTATGGCCACGCCGTTTCGCTTTTTTGCCCGGCAGGTTTCATTTCCCACGAGCTGTTTTTGTGTTTTTGTTCTGGTTCAGAAATTCACCTTGACTTCCTGCAAACGCTGTGCATTATCGTCCCGTTCCCATTATTAACCAACCGAGCGCGTGCTCCCTTTGGCGAAAGCCTTGTGGCATTGCGACTCAAACCAGACAACAGAAAAGGCAACCTATGAAAAAGCTATCAAGAATTCTGTGGCTGTGCGGTGTTACCGCAGCACTGACAGCAACCACAGCCATCGGCCAATTGAACATTCAGGTGACGGTGGACGAAAATGGCCACGGAAAAATTACTGGCGCTGGGCCTGCGGGTCTTCCCGATCCGTTTCCTCTACCCTTCACAGTTGGCGTGGAACCCATTTCGGGGATAAGCACGTTGGTTTATACGCTGCCCACCACCGTTACCTCGGGGGATGTTTTCCTTTATGAGATAGGGCCACTTGGTGGGCCAAATCAGATTTTTTCCGACCTCATTCGATTCAACCAAAACCAAATGTACTTCTTCTCAGATTTGCACCCGGACGATGGGCCGCCCTTTGATCTGGCAGACGTGGTTGGAATGCCGCTTCCGGACGCGACGAGACCCACTCGTTTCATAGATGAACTGGGACCGGAAGGGAACAACGGTGCGATCTATCGTCCCCTGACTCCGTCGGATCCCGGGTTTGCTGGAGGGGTCGGGCCTAATGTCACCTATAATTTCATAAGCGATGTGCCCGAACCTACGAGCCTATCCCTATTGGGTCTCGCAGGTGTGGTGGCATTGCTCCGCAAACGCCGCTGATCCGGAAGTAATCTTTGCAACAAGGCCACCTTTCACAGGTGGCCTCTTTTTTTAAGCGTGGCCGAGGTCTTGCCCGGAACGATGCAGTTGAATCAACCACGAAATGCACTAAACCCACGAAGAACGGGAATGAGGGAATCGTTGCAGTTGTGAGACTGAGTTCCCCAATGGTGAACCCGTTGAATGCCAAGTTGGATGGGAGTTCCAACTGTTTTCCTTTGGTGTTTATTTCGTGTTGTTCGTGTGTTTCGTGGTTCAAGAGAATTCTTTCGGCTTACAGATTGTTGCGGGCGGCGGTCAATGCGCGATTCCTTCCGGGTCGTTATTGAAGGTGTTTTCAGCAGACGCGCCCGCGTTTCATCGAGGAAACATGGCCCGGAGGTTTTTCGCCGATCCAGCGTTCATCAACCGGTTCACTGGCGAGTTGGAAGCGGGTATCGGTTGAAAGCCGGATGCGGTCGGTCGTGTTGTCGAGGCTGCCATGAACCAGTGTCATGTTGAAAACCACCGCATCGCCAAGCTGGAAATTCTCCGCCGTCAGCCACCGGCCACCCAACCTTTCCTGGAGTGCAACCGGATTGTTGGACAACGTGCCGTCCCACCATTTGCGACCGGTGGCAAACTCCGCCGCGTCGTCGTGATTGGAGCAATAGCTGTCCACGTCGCGGGCGAGATAGGTTTGCAGCTCGGCGGATTTCTTGTGACTGCCCTCAAGCATCAGGAGTCCTCCCATGTCCAGCGGAACATCGCCGAGTGGCACCCAGAGGGTATAAACGTTTGGAGTGCCCCGGCTCATGTAAACAAGATCGCAATGAATCGGACTGCCCTTGCCGGTGCCCTTGGTGCGAAACCAGATGAAATCAAAGTGTCGTGCCGGGCCTCCGAGGAATTCTTCAAAGAACGACGTGACGTGATCGCCAAAGACAAGTTCGTGCAAGGCGGGATCATGTTGATCGAGGGGATTGCCCATTGCGCGACCGACTTCCCTGCCCGGAATGCAGCGGGCTTCGTCGCGTGGAGTGCCCGGCTGAAGAAAACCAAGCTGATGAAGCTGGCTGGTGAGCGAGTCACGCACCGTCTGGACGCGATCACGGTTCCAAAAGCCGCGTAGAAAAAGATAACCATCGTCACGGACACGGTCCCGCAAAGTGTCCATGCTGTCTTCGCCGGGCACGGTGTCACGCAGGAAGCCGAACTTGTCGGGCGAAAGATCAAGCGGAACTCCCATTGCGCAAAGCTGCGGGAGCGACGAGGACAAAGGCGATGCCATGTCGTAATCTGACTCAAACCTGCGGGATCGTGCAATCTGGAAAATATTCAGTCAGCCCGAACTCAAAGATGGCAGGGACGGCACGCTGCACCGTCCCTGCCTCGCTCCGTGACGAACTTGTTAAGATTGAATTTAGTCCGGCGCTTTGGCATCAATGAATTCATGTCACAACCTACCCAGTTGTTTTCTCGTCGCGAATTCGTCTCCACTTTCGCACAAGCCGGCATCGCAGTATCATTCGCGGGCAGAGCTTTTGCTCAACCTGCGTCCGGAGCGCGTCCGGATCAGGTGATCCAGTTTCCCGCCCAATGGTCATTCATGTTGCCCAAGGGCGGCATCATTCTCGTCAGCGATCAGCAGCTCGACGAACTCACCGATCCGGACAAGGAAATTGATCTCAGCCTCAGCAGCACGCCGAACAAGACCACGCTTCGGAAAATCTGCGAACAGAACAAGGCTGGTGGCGTGAAGACGATGATCGTTGCCTTCGACGAATTCTGGAGCGCATATCGTCCGGGACAGGGCGGCAAGCCGCGCGCGTTTACTCCCGACGTGTCGGAATATCTTGAGCGGATCAAAAAGATCAGCGATTTCGCGGGACAGTACGGCATTGGCCTGGAACTGAGTCTTCTCAGCCCGCTCGAACTGGGTCGCGCTTACCAGAAAAAAACCGGCGAGTCGGGTCGTTGGGTTCAGTATCGCGAAGGCTGGCGCGATCCCAAGACGGGCGAGTTCACGGTTCAACTCTGGGAACAGCGCAAATGGACGAACAACAAAGGAACAATTCTCCTGGCGCGCACCGGCGTGCGGCTTTTCGCCTATCGTGAGCATCGCATTGGCAACACGGATTTCTACGTCGTGGACGCGAAGTCAATCGTTGAACTCAAATCCCCGCCGCAGATTTCGGTGAGCGAATCCGCAGCCGGCGGTTCACCGGCCCATCGCCTTACCATCCACGGCAGCGGAGAAACGGAAGTGGCGGATCTCGACCGCGTGTTGGCGGTTGTCTCCTATCAGACACCCGAGATGGATTATTTCAGTGCAAAGGCGCTGCCGTATCTGAAGGAGCTGGTGCAGGATTATCACACGGCGGGCGTCCGGCTGAACGGTCTTTATAGCGACGAGATTCACATCCAGGGTGACTGGAATTATTTCGGCCACCACGACGAAGGTGAGTTTACGATGCGCTACCTCACGCCGAATTTTGCAGCAAAGTTCGCGGAGCTTTACGGCGCCGAGTTCAGCGACTTCGAGAAATATCTCGTCTATTTCTGTCGCGGCCAACATGGCTTCTTGCCGAACCTGGATGCACGCGCGCCAGCCCAGCATGTTCTTGGCAGCACGCCCGACGACGTTCAGCGCACATGGTTGCTGCGCCGCCGCTACTATGACCTGCTGGAAAAAACCATCGCTGACCTGTTCGTGCAGGCGAAGCAACACGCCGAGAAACTTTACGGCCACGAACTCGAAGCCCGCGCGCACGCCACATGGGCGCAAAGTCCGACCATTGATCACTGGCGCTCCGGCGGCAGCCCGCACGCGCCGCGACAATACGACTACACGCCCAATTTTGTCTGGTCGAACACCGTCCAGCAGGCCTCCTGCGCATGCAGTGATTATTTTCGCTGGAACGAATTTCTCACCGGCAGCGGCAACGATCACGCCGAGGGAGGTTGGTCTGATCGCGATTACTACGGCCTCGCGCTCGCCTGTTCCACGGGCATTCTGAACAAGTATCCGAACTCCTATGCCGCTGCCTGGGGCATGCCGAACGTCGCTTTGGCGCGGCATCACGCGCTCGAAGATGCGTACGGAGCTTGGGGACGGCCACAGTTCATGGCTGTCACGGAAGGTGTACATCGCGACATCGAAGTGCTCATGCTTTATCCCATCTCACTCGTCGCCGCTGACGAGCGCTTCGGTTCGTGGATGGTGCAATACGGTTACGCCAACTACGTCACCCCGGAGAAATTGCTCCAATACGGTCGAGTGAACGACAACGGCACGATCACCATGGCGGGCCGCACATTCTCGACGCTCGCTGCGTTGTTCGAGCCGCTCCCGCCGGTGGGCTTGATCGAGTTCCTCGAACAATTCATCTCGCGCGGTGGCCGCCTGATCTGGTCCGGCCCGCTGCCTCGTTTTGATCTTGCCGGCACGGACGTGCGCGCCCGCTGGCAAACGCTCTGCGGCATCAAAAACTATGACGTGGTGCATCAGGGTCTGACTGCCCCGGGTGCCCGTGCCGAGTTCTCCGGGCCGCTCAAGTCTGTGCCCGTGCAAACCATCCTCAGCGACTTCATCGTGGATTGGATTTATCCGGTGAACCCGGCTGATGGCGTCGAAGTCGTAGCACACGCCTATGGCCGGACGATTGGGTTGCAACGCAAAGTTGGCGAAGCCGGTTCGGTGACTTATCTCGGCCTGCGTCCGCGCGACGATCAAAGCGCGTCGTTGGGTTACGAAGTTCGGACATGGTTTGAAATTCTCACCGCCGTCGGCGCGTATGTACCCACGCGCACTGGACTCAAGAACAGTGATAATCCGAGCACCGTCTCCCGTTCGACTCCGTGGCTGGCGACGCGCTTCCCCAACGGCACAACGGCCATCGTCGTGCATTACCGGAGTCACGTTGAATCCTGGCCTGGCGGCTTTCATCGTGACGATAAGCGTGATGCGGAAATCATTCAGCAAAATCCGCTGCCGCCTGAAGCCCTCGAACTGCGCGACCTTGATGTCAACGGCCACCGCGTCAATTACCAAGGCCGCTTGATCGTCGCCTTCCGCAAAGACGGGGAACAGCGGCTCGCTGCGTTCAGTGGTTACGATTGTGCATCCATTAACTTGGACGGACGTGAACATCGTTTTGCCGATCAACCGTTCGCCACCATCGGTTGGTCACCCGTTCCGGCAAACCGACGTGTCACTGGCGGCGCGATATTGGAAGTGTGGGTGCAAGGCGAAGGCGAAGTGCGCATCCCGCTCGTTGAATCCGTGCGCGCCCCAGCTCTGTTCTTTGCCCACGGTCGAGCCGGAGCGCTTGCCGAAGAAGTTCCATGCGAAGCGAAGGACGGGGTCCTTCGGTTTACCGCCAAGGCTGGCTGGGGCATGCGGAAGTTGTTTCTGCTCTCAGCATAGGCACGACAATTCCATCACACTCAAATCACCTTCAAGCAAGAGCTAAGAGGTTGAGAACGAACTACGGAGACGGCAGAAGAAGTTTTACGCGATGGAAGCGAGATGAACCCAGCAGCGTGGAATTGGTAATCGCGATTTGACTGTTGGTGGCAGTGAATGCACCGCCCAAATCGGCCCAGTTCGGCTGGGAGAGGTTTGTGGTTGATTGGACCTGATAACTTTTCCCGAGCCAGGCATTCCAAGCCACCCTAAAATTGTTGGCCGAAGTTCTGGAGGCTTCAAGGAACGGTTGGCCGGGTTTCAGGCGAACGACAGTGCCGCGGAGTCCTGTGCCCTGACTTGAAGTCGTTGTGTAGAGCGAACCGGAGGCATCCTGCACGAGTCCACCGTAGGGAGAAATTCCGTTGGCATCAAAATGGAACGTGGCCAATGAAGCGAACAAGCCGTTGGTGGATATTTGAAAAACGGTGCCCCAGGATCCGTTGATGTCTGACGCGCCTCCAAGGATGGTGGTGCCATACAGAAAACCATCGCTGCCGCGCAGTAACGTGGCAAAAGGATTGGCACCATCGGGATCACCCACGAAGGAATGCAAGTTTAGAAAACTTCCGTTTGTGGTGATTCGGAAAACAGTTCCAGAGTCGTTTGTGCCGCCATAGGCGGTTGTGCCGTAAAGAATGCCTCCTGTTCCCTGGATGAGTCCCCCGTAAGGCTTCGCCCCATTGGTGTTGTCAAATGAATAAAGGACGGTGAACACGCCGTTGGTTGTCACTCGGAAGACGGCACCGAGATTCCACGTGCCTCCGGAGGTCGTGGTCCCGTACAGATGACCGTCGGTGGCTTGCAATAACTCCGCATAGGGTACGGCTCCGTTCGTGTCACCCAGCGAAAACAGAATGGTCAGCGAGCCATTCGTCGTCACCCGAAAGATCGTGCCTTGATCTTTTGAACCGCCGAGCTGGGCGGTGCCGTAGAGATCGCCATCATTGCCGAGCGTCAAACGAGCGGAAGGTTTCTCGCCGGAGTTGGTGGTGAATGAATAGAGGCTGGTGAGCAGCCCATTCGTGGTTATGCGGAAAATTGTGCCGATGCCATTGGTCCCGCCTTCGGAAGTGGTTCCATAAAGATTTCCATCCGGGTGTTGAATCAGACTGGCGAACGGCTTCGCGCCGTTGGTGGTATTGAAGGAAGCGAGCGTGGTGAGCGAGCCGTTGGTTGTCAGCCTAAATACCGTTCCAAGCCCAGGAAAAGCGGACGCTCCGCCTCGATAAGTTGTTCCATAAAAATTGCCGTCGGCGGATGGGAGCAAGCTGGAATAGGGAGTGGATCCATTTGGGCCGGAAAAGGAGACGACGGGTGTGACATCGGCTGGGGATTGCGCGTGAATCGCACCGGGGACAAGCAAAAGTGCGGCGGCTACTGCACGCAGGAAAGGGTTCATAAGCTGTTGGTTGATCATGTTACACTGTTCCCGCAACCAATCGTAACCCTTCCGATTGAAGACTACAACGCCGGATGGACAACAGAAGCAGCGTTATCTCTTGCAATGTCTGCGGCGAGCGCCCGCAAAAAGGGCGCATGTCAAACCAGCCAGGGCCAGAACAGATGGCTCCGGCACGGCTGACACATAAACACTTTTATTAAGGGAGATGTTGAACGTGCCGTTGACAGGAATGGTTACATCCCATTGAAAAGCCCAACTTGTGTCGCCAGAAATCGGACCGGCAAAATTGTTCAACGTGGTCGGGCTGTTGTCAGTCAGACTGTAAAACAAAGTGAAATCCGGGGAGGCGAGTGCAGCTTGTCCGTGGTTTGCTCCTGGAGTCAGGAACTCATCCGCGAAATATGACGCGCCTTTATGTTGATAGGCGGAATTGAACAGACCCGACGCATCCTGGCCCAGTTCGAGTGTGTCTCCCGCGCTCGATCCGCCGAGGTCAAAATCAACGTACTGGAAAAAATGAAAATCCAAGGCAGCACCCGAGATGTTCTTGACGATGATTTGCTCACCAATAGTGGAACTGCCACTTCCTTCGGCTCCTCCCAATAGCGTGTAGTTGATTCCGATGGTGAACTTCCCATAACTGACATACTTCGTTGTCAAATAATTGTCGCTTTCCTGATGACAGGGGGTTTCGAGGTCAAGTTGACTGATTGTTTTTTCTTTGCCCGTGCTACCAGTTCGGAACCAAAACCATTGCCGATACAACTGGTCCACGCCATCCACCGTCCAACTGTTCATCCCAAAATCAGGATCTGTAAGGCCGGCACCTGTCTTGATTGTGACCGAGGCATTGCCATTGGTGAGTGTGGATGTCGGGGTGGTTGCTGTAGCCGAAAAGGCAGCGCACAAACCCAGCGCGCAAATCAAAGGACAAAAATGGGGTGAACGTTTCATGGAAGATGAGTCTCCGGATGTTTTACAAATTTGTTTGCAGCTGAGTTTGTTTTTACAAGCACACTGATAGCAGAGAATAGTATCTACGTCAACAGAAGTGTCTTTGTTAATGGCATATAGAGCTCGCCGTATCGGTATTTACACGGACAGAAGTCGAACTCATTGCAGACACGATGGATGCTGAACAAAGGAAGGCGAAATGATTCGAGATTGACATGCCAGTGCGGCCCGGCCCAAATTCACCGCACTATGTTATCCCGACGTTTGGCAAAGTTTGGAACAGGTTGTCTCCTCCTGACCGGAGTTTTTGCCGCGGTTGCTGCGGACAAAACCACAACCTCCTCGCCGAACAAAGGCGTGCAAATCACCGAGTTGACCAACCGTCTCCGTGTCGAGATCAACGGTCAGCTTTTCACCGAGTATTATTTCAAGGATGTGCCCCGCCCGTTTTGTTATCCGCTGCTGGGCCCGGACAGTTTGCCCATGATGCGTAACTGGCCAATGAAGGACGTTGCCGGTGAGGATCACGATCATCCGCATCATCGCTCGCTCTGGTTTACTCACGGCTCGGTCAACGGCATAGATTTTTGGAGCGAGCAAAAGGACTTCGGGAAAATTGTCCATGACGGGTTCGTTCAAGTCGCCTCGGGTACGGATGCGGGTGTGATCAAGACTCGTAACAAGTGGGTGGCCAAAGACGGCACGGTGGTTTGCACCGATGAACGGACGTTGCGCATCTACAACCGGCCTGCGAGCGAGCGGCGATTGGATTTTGAAATCACGATCCATGCTTCCAACGGTGACCTGACCTTCGGCGATACGAAGGAAGGCTCGATGGCCGTGCGCCTCAATGAAACCATGCGGTTGAAGCCCAACAAGGAGAACGTGGGCAAACCTACGGGCCACATCGTCAACAGTGAAGGTGTGAAGGATGACGCGACCTGGGGCAAACGCGCCAAATGGTGCGATTACTACGGCCCGGTGGAGGGCAAGACGGTTGGCATCGCGATTTTTGATCATCCGTCGAATCCACGGTATCCGACATGGTGGCATGTCCGCGACTACGGTTTGTTTGCGGCGAATCCGTTCGGTCAGCATGATTTCGAGAGTTTGAAGGACAAGACTGCCGGCAATCTCGTGGTGGCATCCGACAAGAGCATCACCTTCCGCTACGGCGTTTACATGCACGAGGGTGATGACCAACAGGCCGGTGTGGCTGCTCGTTACGCCGAGTATCTGAAAGTTGCTGCAAAGAATTCCAAATAAACCACGCCCGCGTTCCGTCAACCTTGCGAACAATTATGAAATACATGGATCGTCGTTCCTTTCTTAAGACCTCCGCGCTGGCCAGCGCCTCATTGAGTTTATTGCCGATGCTTGGATGCAAATCCACAGGAGTTCATGCCCGCGTGCGCGGTGCCAACGAAGACATTCGTATTGCTGTCGTGGGTTTCAACGGTCGCGGCAGGAGCCACATTGATGGTTTCCGAAATCTGAAAGGTGTTCGTGTCGTTGCGCTCTGCGACGTGGATCAAACCGTTTTGGATAAAGGCGTGAAGGAGTTCAAGGACCGTGGCGAGAATGTCACCGGCTATCAGGACATCCGCAAACTTCTCGAGAATCCGGACATAGACGCGGTGAGCCTGGCGACTCCGAATCACTGGCACGCACTCGGTACCATTTGGGCCGCTCAGGCGGGCAAGGACGTTTACGCAGAAAAGCCCGCATCGCACAACATCTGGGAAGGCCGGCAAGCTGTGGAGGCCGCCCGCAAATACGGACGCATCGTTCAGACTGGATCACAAAGCCGTTCCGCTCCTGGTCTTCAGGAAGCCATAGCTTGGATTCGTGCAGGAAACCACGGCAAAATCATTCGCGCACGAGGTCTTTGCTACAAACGTCGTGCCAGCATCGGCAAGGCAGATCAGCCGCTCGTGGTTCCGTCATCAATCGACTTTGACTTGTGGTGTGGTCCGGCTCCGAAAGAGCCGGTCATGCGCAAGCGGTTGCACTATGACTGGCACTGGGTCTGGCCATCTGGCAACGGCGACCTCGGCAATCAA
Organism: Verrucomicrobiota bacterium; assembly: GCA_013140495.1. GTDB lineage: Bacteria > Verrucomicrobiota > Verrucomicrobiia > Limisphaerales > JADLHS01 > JADLHS01. The sequence continues at coordinate 26,437 of JABFSR010000030.1, read as the reverse complement.
GGCGTTCACCAGATGGATATCGGTCGTTGGGTGCTCGGCGAGAACGAACTCGCGCCCTCGTCCTTCAGCATCGGTGGAAGACTCGGTTACGATGACGACGGCACCACGCCCAACACCCAGATCGTGGTTCACGCCTACGCCAAAGCTCCGCTGATTTTTGAGGTGCGAGGTTTGCCGACAAGCTGCACTTCCGACCAGATGGACAAGTACCATGGTGCAGGCATCGGCGTTGTGGTGGACTGCGAAGGCGGGCGCGTCGTCATCCCGAGTTATCACAGCGCAATTGTATTCGACAAGGAAGGCAAGGAGATCAAGAAGTTCGATGAGGACGGCGACCACTTTGCCAATTTCATCAAGGCCGTTCGCAGCCGCAAACACACCGACTTGAATGCTGACATCAACGACGGACATCTTTCCGCTGCGCTCTGTCACACCGCCAACATTTCATACCGTTTGGGCAGGAAACTCTCGCCGGATCAAATCCGCGAAGCAACTCGGAACAACTCTGAGATGGCCGAAGCGCTTGGCCGCATGGAGGAACATCTGGCGGCCAATCAGGTGGACGTAAAGAAGACGCCTGCAACACTCGGCAAGGTGTTGAAGGTTGACGGAAAAAAAGAGATGTTCATTGGCGATCCCGAAGCCAGTCAGATGCTCACGCGTGAATATCGCAAGCCATTCGTCGTGCCGAAGAAGGTCTAAGCCTCAAGCGGTACAAAGAAAATTCTTCAGAAGCAGTCAGGCTAGAATCTGACTGATCACCTTGCCATGCACATCGGTGAGCCGCATGTCCCTACCACCATAGCGGAAAGTGAGTTTCTCATGGTCCACGCCGAGTTGATGGAGGATGGTTGCGTGGATGTCATGGATGTCCACCGGATTTTCCACGGCAGACATGCCCATGTCGTCGGTGGTGCCAAACGTCATTCCGCCCCGAACTCCACCTCCCGCCATCCAGATGGTGTAACCGCTGACATGGTGATCTCGACCATCGTTGCCCGCCGCATGAGGCGTGCGCCCCATCTCACCTGCCCAGAGCACAAGTGTGTCATTCAACAGACCGCGCGCTTTCAAATCCGTGAGTAGTGCGGCAACAGGCTGATCCGTGATGCGCGCATTTTCTTCGTGGCGCAGTTTGAGTTCGCCGTGTTGATCCCATGGAGCATTGTTGTTGTGCGTGAGAGGACAGGTGATTTCGATGAACCGGACGCCGGCTTCGACAAGTCGCCGTGCGCGCAGACACTGCAAGGCGTAGAAGCGATCGTAGTCATTGGTGCGATCCACGCCGTAGAGCTTGAGTGTTTCTGGAGTCTCGCCACTCACATCGCAAAGCTTTGGGACGAGTGATTGCATGTGCGCCGCAGTTTCATAATTGCGGATGGCGGATTCAATGGCGTCCGAGCCGCCGCGTGCTACCGCCATCGCACCGTCCTGTTCGCGAAGGAAATCCAGTTTCGCGCGTTGCACGTCCGCAGGGTCTGCGGCCGTGATGTTGTCCACGGGCATGCCTTTGGCGCGAACCATTGTAGCCTGGTGGTTCGCGGGCAGGAAGGCGCTGGCAAAGTTTTGCGAGCCGCCGTTTGGCACCCAATCGTTGTTCAGCAGCACATAGCCGGGCAACTGTTCGTTCTCAGTTCCCAGTCCATAAGAAATCCACGCGCCCAGACTTGGCGCGGCGCCAATGCTGCGCCCAGTGTGGAGCAAAAGATTCTGCGCGCCGTGCAACGGAGTCTCGCCCACGACGGACCGGATCACGCACAAGTCGTCGGCTACATTTGCGATGTTTGGAAGAAGCTCGCTCACCCAAAGGCCGGACTGTCCGCGCTGTTTGAATTCCCAGAGGTTCTTCAACCACTTTCGATTCGGGCTGAGACTTTGCGAGCGGGAGTCCGCCTGCCATTGCGCTTTTTCGCCGTTTCGTTTGGTGAGTTCGGGCTTCGGGTCAAACGTGTCCACATGCGACACGCCTCCGTCCATGAACAAAAAAATGACGTGCTTGGCGCGCGGCGCGAAATGGGGCAGGGGGCGTCGTGATTCTGCCGCCGCCCACTGGTTTGCAAGTCCTGCGAACGCCAGCATTCCAAATCCCATGCTGGAGCGTTTGAGAAAACTGCGCCGCGTCAGCGCTGGCGACTCACAACCCGGGCAGAGTGGATTGAGTGACAACTTTTGCTGGCGGGATTGCTCACTGAACATAGATAAACTCCTTCAGATTGAAAATTGTGTGCGCCACATCCTGCCAGACCGGTTGACAGGATAACAGAGTTCCAGTCCCCACGCCTCGCAGTTCTGCGGATCGCCGCGCCAGTTTCACGAGTCGTGCTGTTTCGTCAGGCTTCGGAGGGCGCGCAAAGGCTGCTGCGAACATCTGTTGTATCCGCTGCTCAGGCGACCGCGCATCGTCTCTTAGAACGATGCCGCTCCAGTGTTTCGCCATTGTGATCACGAACGGATCGTTTAGCAACGCGAGTGCTTGATCGGGGACATTGGTGGCGTCACGACGGCCAACGGTCAGTTTCGGAATTGGTTGGTTGAAGAGCGCAAGAAACTTTGGCGGCTCCATCAATGTCATCTTCAAGTAAAGGCTGCGGCGTCCGTTGCCATCAATGGGGCCGCTGACAAGGCGCTTGGCTGCGTCTTCCGCAGTTCGATTGGGATCAATCGGCGTACCGTACATCGTGTCATCAAGACGGCCCGACACCGCGAGCATGGAGTCGCGAATCTCTTCAGCTTCAAGACGACGCATGGGCAAATGATGGAAGAGGCGGTTCTCTGGGTCGGCGGTGAGAGCAGGTTCGCTCGCGATGCTGCTTTGCCGCCAGCTCGCCGAGGTCACGATCAACTTGACGAGTTTCTTCACCGACCAACCGTCCTCCATGAAGCGCTGCGCAAGCCAGTCAAGCAGTTCGGGATTGGAAGGCTTTTCACCGAGGTGGCCGAAATCGTCCACCGTGCGCACGAGTCCGGCTCCGTAGAGATGATGCCAGACGCGGTTCACAAAAACGCGGGCGGTGAGTGGATTCTTGTCACTGGCGAGACTGCGTGCGAATTCGAGCCGACCGCTTGATTGTGGGATTGTCCGCTGCGACGCGCCACCAAGAAAACGAATGTTGCCGCGCGGCACTGTGTCGCCCAGGTCCGTGTAGGAGCCGCGCACGCCGATCCTTTCATCCCGGCCTTCATTCCAATCTGCCACTGAGCCGATGACGAGATCCGGTTGAATGCGCTTCTCGGTATCACGGTAACTGGCCACAAGCTTCGCGAGCTCGGGTGTCGCCTTGGATTCATTCGGCAGCCACTTCGCAGTCAGCGCTTCGTTGATGAGCCGCACATCCTCGCTGTCGCACTTGCCGTGCGACCAGCGTTCAACTGCGGCCTGGACCAGCTCGGCCAGGCGCGCTGCAAGTTCATCTTTTGTCTTGGGAGAAGCGCTGTTCGCGAACAGTGCAACAAACCGGGTCAGTTCGTCTGCGGGAGATTTGCCCTCGGCGTGTTGATGGATTTTCGTCACGCCAAACCATGATCGCTCGTCCGTCAGATCGCTTTCCTTCACGCCGCCGTAGGCGGTGCGCGGCGGAAAATAATTGTTCAACGACTTGGTGACGAGTTCGAGGTAAACGCGGCGGGGCGACTGGTCAACGCCACCCGCAAGGGCAGGGAAGTTGCCGGCGGTGAGGGTGAGCCAGCCGGGTACGCGCTGATCAAGAAACTTCATCCGTTCACTGTGAAAGCAATTATCCACGATGACCGACTGTGCCGATTGCTGACCGCCCGCATAACCAACCGAAAACGTCACCGGTGGTTTTGGGTCAAACTGCCGGCTGCGCACCGCGCCCGCGAGCCGCGCCGACCACACGTGCGACCAGCGTCCCGCCGGGAGAAGCTGCGCCAGCGCCGTGTCGCCTTCACCGGCGATGACAATTTCTCCATCGCCGACCAGGCCGTGTTTCATGCCGAATCCATCCACCCGCCAGTCCGCAGGTAATTCCTTCCGGGTAAAATCCGCGAGCAGGTGCAGGTTGGTTTGGTTGGAAGCAATCCGCACTGCTCTCTCCTGCTGGAATTCCCCAGCAAGTTTGATCCACGCCGCCTCAAGCGAAGCGTTGTTTGTTGCAGCCTCATTCAACTGTCGCCACAGCGCCAATATCGTATCAGGAAAACCTGACTTTGGTGAGGGCTTTGCCTTGTTGGTTGTTTTTGAATCTTGGGATTTGGAGACAATGTCAGCCGTTGACGCGGAGATTTTTGTCGCCATCGGAATCCCAGCCTCCAGCCACTGCTTGGTTAACTCTCGCCGAATGTTCCGCTTGATGGTTTTCAGTTCTTTGATCACTTCCAGATTTGGATCCTTGGTGTCGGCAACGCGCACACCCCAGCGAGTGCTCATCAATATGCCAGCAAGCCCGTAGTAATCGCGTTGAGCTACGGCGTCCAGCTTGTGGTCGTGGCATTGAGCACAGGCAACGGTCGTGGCCATAAACCCCTTGCTCACCGTGTCAATGATGTTGCCGGTTGCCTCCTGGGTGACGCCCTCGGCATCGGCATTGTCACCATGCCGTCTTTCACCCAGACGCATTGCCATTGGGCCGAGGATTGATTCGTTCAATCCGGTGCGCGGATCAACACGAGGACGGATGAGGTCGCCAGCAATTTGTTCCAACACAAGCTGACGGAATGGAACATCTGCATTGAACGCGCGGACGAGGTAATCGCGATACATCCACGCGTTTTTCGCTGGCGTATCCCACTCGTAACCGTGCGTGTCCGAGTAATGCACCACGTCCATCCAGTGTCGCGCCCAACGCTCGCCGAAGTGCGGGCTGTCGAGCAGCGACTGCACCAGATCATCGTAAGCGCGCGGCGATTTGCTCGCGGCGAAACGCTCCGCATCTTCAGGGGCGAGAGGCAATCCGGTAAGTGCAAAACTGAGTCGTCGCGCGAGCGTGCGCCGATCAGCTTCAACCGCAGGTTTCAACCCTTTGGCTTCAAGACCGGCGAGGACGAAGTTATCCACCTTGTTCCTTGGCCACGATTTGTTTTTCACCTCAGGCGAACGTGGTTTGGAAACCGGCTGAAGACTCCACCAAGTCAGACGGTCTTGATAGACTGATTCCCAATCCTTGTTTGCAGCTACTGCCTTGGAAGCGTTGCCGGTGGTCAGCGTTCGTGGATCGAACGCGCCGCGCTTCACCCACTCCACCAGTACGGCGATCTCGGCGTCCGGCAGTTTGTGTTTGGGCGGCATCTGCAAATCCTTGTCGCCATATTCGACTGCCATGATGAGACGACTTTTTTCTGCTGCGCCTGGGACTACCGCCGGTCCACCTTCGCCACCCTTTTCCCAGCCGGAGCGCGAATCCAGCGCCAGTCCGCTTTTGATCTTCTTCCCGTGGGAATGGCATTCGTAGCATCGCTCAACCAGCAGAGGCTGCACTTTTGTTTCAAAAAATGTTTGGTCGGCTGTTGTTGTCGCTGTGCGATTGGGCGGAGTTTCACCGCCGAGCCATTGCAGCCCAATGATGCGATGCTCGACGAGGCCGGTGGATGGTTCGAGTGATCCCGGTTTGTGGTTGGCGAAGGAATCTGTGGTGAGTTTCCAGACCACGCGTTTGTCCGGTGTGACTTCAAATACTTGAACGCTGTTTTGGCCGGGCTTCTTGTAATGCCAGTCCGAGTTGGCGATGAGCGTGTTGCCATTCGCAAACCGATGGAAACCGCCAAAGAGGATCACGGGGAATTCCGATATTTCCGACGCTTTCAATTCCCAGACGACGTGATGATCGGGTGCTGCCTCGATGATTCCTCCACTCCAGCTCATCAGCGTATTCCCATTTGCCAACCGCTCTGCCACCACGGGCAGGTCTGGAACAACGTGACGCCAGAGTTCCGCGCCGGCCTCGTCCACTTCGATGAACGCTTTCTCATGTCGGAGTGCCAGCAGAAACGTTCCAGCTAGAGTACGGCGCAGCAGATTGTAGCGGGTGTGAATCGGCGCTTCCTTCTTGGTGGGTACTGGAATGCGCTTCACTTCGCGCCGACCATGGTCAGTCACCTGAACGAGTTCCATGCGCTCTGCGTCCACCGTCATCACATCGCCATTGGGTAACGGCACGCAGGTCTTCAATTCGTTTGGAGCGGCCAATCGGAATTCCCAGACGAGTTTGCCCTCGGGTGACAGCTCTCGCACATAACGATGCGATGAACAGAGATAGTTGCCCGAGTCCAATCGCCAGCCGTCATAGACCATGTCGTCCCATTCCACCGGCCCGGGCTTGCCGTCCTTGAGTGTGGTGACGAAATGTCCGAATGTCATCGCCCCATCGCGCGTGAACACACTTACGCCTTCGGCGGAGGCGAGCAGCACGTTACCGCTTTCAATCAGTGCGAGCGGTTGCGTGATCGTGTTCGATTGAATGCCGTTGCTCTTTTCGACGGCACCCGCACCGAACGGGAGAATCCCAACGAAGAATGCCAGCAACAACGCAAAGGCGCTCCGATCAGTTCGACTGCTTAGAGCCTGTGTGAAGCGGCGGATCCCGGAGTGCGCCCGTCCCCGGGCGCAGCAGCGTGAGCATGTCTGGGATGTTGTAAAGTTCCATACCAGCCGCGTTTTCAAGATTGCTGCGCCCGAGGACAGGCGCACTCCGTCATAATCGTCACCGCCACCATCGCGACTTTTCAAACAGGTTGTCAGGAATTCCATCACGTGCAGTGACCCTTTGAGGCGTCCCTGTTCAGGAAGGAACTGAGTGAAAACGATGGAATGCCATGCAATGAATTGAACACGGAATGTTGGGTACATTTCGCAGCGCGCATGGATTCGACGGATTGTTTTATTGCCAACAAGCTTTCGGCGCAGACGCGAGGCAGTCAAGGAGAATGTCCCGATCACGAGGCGTTGCCTCGTTGCCAAATTCAATTGTCGCTCACGCCGACTACGGGCGTGCCTGGCGGCAGTCTGGTAGCGCTCGTGAGTCTGTTATCGAAGTTGAAATTCCGGCTCGGTGGATTGTACGTCGTCCCCGGCCAGATGAATTTGTTCGTGGCTACGGTGCTGTTAAACAGGCAGACGATTGAGGTGTTCAACGTGAGCGTCACTCCGCTTGAACTCCAGTTTTCCAGCAAGCGCGGCAGGTTATGAACGCCACCGCTGAACGTTGATGTGGTGATACCCGTGGAGGGAACAACGCCTGTGATCATGCAGGCGTTCACGGTAGTACTGATCGCATTGGCCTGCGATCCATAAGAACCATAGCTTGCAGAATCCGACCAGTTGCGAGAAAGGACGGTAAACGCGTCACAAGCGAAAGATGCCGGCTGTGTGCCGGCTGTGTTTGTAGTCCCGAGGTTTGCCGAAATTGGACAATTATAGTTATCCCAAACGTAGAGCGGATTGGGCGTGGCCAGCGTGAATCCAGTAGTGCCATTGGTTGGAATGGCAACACCATTCGTGAGGCGCACCGAGTAGAGCACCGTGCTGGAGGGTGTTCGGTTGTCAGCCACATAAGCGATGTTTGGGTATTTACCGCTCGTAGCAAATTTTGTGGCTATGCTCGAATTGGTCAGCAGCCAGCGGTTGTAAAGATTGATGTTAATTTGAGTCAGAAAGTTCGTCTTTGTTCCTTCACGCCGTTCATTGAACCGATTGGTGATGGACAGAAACGGGAAGTTTGTCCTGAGCGAAGCACTGTTCGTCCCGAAGGTGATGACGTTAATTGTAATCGGGGTGTCTGTGGGATCATTTTTGATCATGGCTGTCACGGTGTCGTTGCTCACCAGCATGACGACATGAGCCTTGTTGTAATAGCGCTGTTGCCCAAGGGGAGAAGTCACGTCTTCATCGGCAGGTGGTATATCAATTATCGCGTGCAAGTTGTTCGTTCCAACCAAGGGTCGAAGTGTCGGCGTATTAGTGATGCTCTGCGGATCGCCTAGATAGTTGCCGGTATATGACCAAGGCGGAGTTCCGCCACCATTTGCCGGTGATGAAATCGTGCCAGCAGTTGTTACGGTATCCATGAAAGTTAGAGGTGAACCACTGCCCGTGTAAATGCTTCCGTTGGCATGAACCCGACCGCGCACGGTCATGGTTGCCGCAGTGCTGAATTCCAGAAGCCCGTTGTAAAAAATAGCAAACTGGAAAATCGGGATCGTCGCACGGCGCAGCCGGAAGAATTGTTGTGCGTTTGTCGCAGGGACGGTGATAAACACCATGTTTCCGACCGTAGTCTGGGTACCAAAGCCGGGGGCGGTCCAGACCGACGCGGGAAGCAGGCTTGTCGCTGTCTGCAGAGAGTAATAAAAGAGCGAAGCTGGCCAGCTCAATTGGACCATACTGTCTTGCTGCGTGATATGAAGCCTGATCTCAACCGGGCTGAAGTTCGCATTCACCACTTTGCTAGTATCAAGCGTCAACACCAGTGAATTGGTTTCGCTCTCCGCATCACCGCTCCAACCGTTGAACTGGGTAGCTGTGTCCTGCGCCGTTGCAGTCAATGTGACGTGGTCGCCCACAGCATAAACCTGCTGATGCGGCGTTACGTTCACGCTCCCTGCACCAATGATTCTTACCGACAAGGCCACTTGTCCGGGTTGCAGGGTCGCAAACACCGCACGCACCGGGTTGGTGCTTACCACCGCGAAATCGACTGGACTGTTCGTGCCGGACAACGCGCTACCCCATTGCACGAAGTAGCTCCCGTAGTTCGGCACGGCTGTCGCCCGAGTCACAGTGCCGTAAGCGACGAGGTTAGTCGCGTTCAACTCAATCAGCCCGGAGCCAATCACTCCCGTCCCCACTAGCGTTCCAAACACCGCAGAAACGCTTTTCGGTCCATCTACGATCAGGCTTAGTGGGTTGTTCGTCCCGCTGGCATCGCCCTGCCACTGCAAGAAAGTCCAGCCGTTGCTGGCCGTTGCACTTACGCTCACAATGCTACCGCTCGGATAAGGCCCTTGCACCGGACTGACGTCCACACTGCCACCACCCGCCGTCGACGCCGTGAGGGGATAAACCACCTGCACGAACACCGCCTGCACCGACCGCAGCCCGTTCATCGTCACGCTCACCGGATTGTCGCTGCCGCTGACATCCCCGGCCCAATGGTCGAACAACCAACCGGAGTCGGGCGTCGCGGTTAAGCTCACGACCATGCCATAAGCAATCGGGTTCGTCGCGTTCATCTGGATTGCACCCGAACCAATCACGCTGGTAATCATCGTCGTTCCGAAAACCGCAGAGACGCTTTTTGGGCCGCCGACGGTAATGTTTAGCGGGTTGTTTGTCCCGCTGGCATCGCCCTGCCACTGCATGAACGTCCAGTCGTTGCTGGCCGTTGCGCTCACGCTCACAACGCTATTGCTGGAATACAACGCTTGGGTTGGGCTAACGATCACACTTCCACCGCCCGCCGTGGACGCCAGCACTGGATAAAGTTGCACAAACACCGCCTGCACTGATTGCGGCCCGCTCATCGTGACGTTCACCGGGTTGGCATTGCCAGTGGCGTTTCCCGACCAGTGGTCAAATGCCCAACCAAAGTCGGGAGTCGCCGTCACGCTCGCCACACTGTTGCTGGCGTACGATGCTGATACTGGGTCCGCGACCACCGTGCCGTGGCCAATGAACCCCAAGCTGAGTGGGTAAGTTGGGATGATGGCAATGGCCACTGCCGGAGCTTCGGCCGCGTCAAAAGTGTCCACGTTCAGCCCCAATGACCGTACAACGACACTATTGCTGACAACAATCGGAGCGGTGTAGAGTGCCGATCCAAAATCCGGCGTGCTGCCGTCCAATGTGTAGTAAATGACGCCGTTGCTGTATCCACTCGCCATCGTGATCGTGGCTGAACCAACTTTGCTCACGCTGCCCGCGACGAGATGGCCGTTTACGCTAATGATTGGCGCACCGGGCGGGCGGACTGCAAGAACTGCGTTGGAGCTTATCACCGTACCGACAATGTTGCTTACCATCACAAAGTAATCAGCCGCATCACTCTCCAATACTGGGTTGAAGTTGAGCGTGGCTTCTGTCGCGTTGGAGATGGCAGCGTTATTCTTGAACCATTGAAAATATGGCGTCGGTGAACCGGTGGCGGTCACATCGAGCGTGACTGTGTTTCCCACTTCCACCGCCTGACTCAACGGTTGCTGCACGATCTGCGGGAAGGAGTTGGTTGCGCTAGCTTGGCGTGTGGCCAAGAAATTCATTACCAGTACCACCAGTGCAAGCGTGCCCTTCAATATTCGACACAGTAGTTGGCTCGGGACCGGCAGTGCCTTTTCAAGCGCACCTGGCGGACTTGGCACCAGCGCGAAATCGTTCTTCTCGTTCATTAGCCGGGACTGTAACTCAGTGGCACGTCGGGTTTCAATCTCCCATGTGGCTTGAGGAGGAAGCGTGCAGTTGTCTGACGCGTCCACGGCTCACGCGATGAAGCCAAGATCGCGGCGAGGGGATGTTGATGAAGGAGGGAGGTCGAGAAGATGCTGCCGAAATGGATTTCAATATGATCATTTCACAGCCGGCGATTGGTGATCTGCAAAGAATTTCTTCCTTCCGTCTTCGGCATGGGGAATTGCACAACTTGGTCTAGCCCGACATATTCTCCATCACCACACTGCCAAGCGGCCCGAGTTCGGCCAGTCGCCGACGTCCACGGAAGCTGACTGTGACACGGTGCGGCTCCGGCAGGAGATTCCACAGCAGCACACGTTTCGCCGAGGGATACCACGCGCAGATCACCGGAGTTTCCTCTTCCACCACGGGCACGTTCACGAGCGAGGCGCGGATGCGTCGCTTGAAGGCAAACAATTCGTCGAGTGTTTCAGGTACGACTTCAATATGTTGACCTTCATGTGCTGGTGGTTTGCGACAAATCAACCGGCCTGAGCATTCTGCTTTTGATTGCGATATTTCCCGAGCATCGAAGTCTGATAGAAAGTTCCAGCCATCGCGCGCCGGATTGGCAACAACCTCAAACGGCACGCCTGCGGCGAGCCAGAGACTGAAGGGTTGGTCATCGCCAACGTAACGTTGCGCTTCACCCCAAACATGCTTGAACGGGCCGCGCGGTTTGTGGCCGGCGACGAGTTCGTGTATTCGGGCTTGTTCACGCATGGCTGGACCGAGCGTGGTCCAATGCGTGCGCGGGAACGGAGTCAGGCCGCTCATGAACATGGTGTGACGCACGTCGGCAATCGTGGAGATGGTCAACTTGGCGGCGATGTTGTTGGCAGAGAGTTTGTCCGCAGGGTAGGCGGTGGTCTCGCTGTAGGCGTGGTCGGGTTCGACGAAGCGGCGATGAAAAAGCACGCTGAACAATTCGTCTGTCTTCCCTTTCACTCGTCCAAACGAAACATCATCGAACATGAGTTCGCCAACCCGCACCGGCACTCGACGGTAATCGCGCAATCGGATGCCGGCCTTCTCAGCACCGAGGTACATGATCATGTTTCCGAAGCTGCTGTTGAACGCACGTTGTTGGGCGCGGAAGGAGTCGGAGAGTTGATCGCAGGTCCAGTCCACCCACGAACGCAGCAGCCTGGTGAATCGGCGCTCGCGCACGTCGTCGAGCAATTCGCTCCAGCGTGTATCGCTGTAGCCGTGTTTGTGAAGAAACTCCGCCCGATGTTCGGCGCAGTAGCAGCCGCCAATTTCGCCCGGGCCTCGCGCGAGCCGGAAATCGTCGTCCACGAATGCCGTGCGGAAACCGAGGCGTCGAAGGTCACGCAGTGCTTTGGAATTTTCTTCTGTCGCAGGCTCGTGAAGCGAGGTGCCGGCAAATTGTTTTCCATCGAACCGTTCACCCAATCGCCAGTGCGGTGGCGGTGTGAGTGGGAAATCGCCATCACGCGATCCGAGCGAATCGCCGGGATGCCCGAGGGGAATTGTGATGAGCTCCGCTTTCAAGCCTGCGCGGTCAGCGAGTTGCCGGGCTTTGATGATTTGCTCCGTTGGATACGGACGGAAGCCATAGAAGAATCCCGCCAGCCACACGGTTTCAACGCCAGCCTCGCGAGCGATGTCCAGCAACTCCGGTTCGCGTTCGATGAGCGGCGGCGCGAGACAGAGATGGAAATCGCGACGACGCGTGGTGGACGGTCGCGCGATGCCAACGAATGGAACGGCGAGTGTGGCACTGGCAACAGCGGCAATCCAACGGCGACGTGAACAGTTGTTCAAGGATTCGATTGAGGCGGGCATTTGCGCTTTGTGATGTCGGCTGGTTGTTTGAACGACAAGTCAGGTTGTTCTTCCGTCGTTGAGATTGGCGCCGACTGTTTTTGGTGTCAATTGCGGTGTCCTGCTTGAAATGTTCGCAGCGGATGTGCAAGCTTCCCGGACCTAAATCAAACGGGCGCGTTTGCGACTCAAAAACTGAAATCATGTTCCTCTCCAAATCACTCACTCTGGCGCTGCCTTGTGGCATCGCAATTCTCGTCGCCAGTTGCGCGAATCATCAACCCAACCTTGACGCACACTCTGTAACCGGCGAATCGGTGATCCTGATTGGTGAAGAGCCGGCCAGCCTCGCATTTGCACCCGCCATGTCCAAATCGGTAAACGTTCGCAGCACCTATCGCGATGGTTTGCCACAGACCGTTCACTACGAGCCGGGCCGCGATTATTTGCTGGATCCCTCTGGTCACATTCGGCGCACCAAGGATTCGAGGATTCCCGACTTCCGCACAAACAGCCTCTACGGGAAGGAGGATTTTAATCACAGCCAGTTTCCGGGATTCGGGAACGGCGGATTCTTCGTCTTCGTGGATTACTCACATCGTGAAAAATGGTCACCTGCGCGACGGCCGGTTGAAAAGGGCGCGGCCGGTCTGGCTGACACGCGGCGAAAACTGAAGGCCGGCGAGAAGGTTCGTATCATAGCCTACGGCGACAGCATCACTTCCGGCGGAGATGCCACGGCGCCGGGTCTGATTTTCTGGGAGCGATGGGCTGACTCGTTGCGACAGAAATATCCTCTGGCCACAATTGAAACGGTCAACGGCGCGACGGGCGGCGATTCGACTGTGCAGGGATTGCAGCGTCTGTCGGAAAAAGTGCTGACGCAAAAGCCGGACCTGGTTCTGATTGGGTTCGGCATGAATGATCACAACAAGGGCGGTGTGCCTGCGGCTGCGTTTGCGGACAATCTTCGCACGATGATTGATCGCGTGCGGAAAGAGACCGGCGCTGAGATCGTTTTGTTCTCCGCATTCCCGCCAAACCCGAAATGGCATTACGGCACGCACAACATGGCGGCGTATGCAGCCTTGACTGAACAGGTGGCGCTGGAAAAGCAGTGTGCCTTTGCCGACGTGTATCATCTCTGGCAGGAATTCGCCGGGAAGAAAAAGCCGGAAGACCTGCTGGGTAACAACATCAATCACCCGAATGATTTCGGGCACTGGATTTATTTTCAGGCACTGGCCGCGATGAATGTGCCGTAGAGTCAACGCGCCTGATTACGAAATTCGCAAACTCCAAAATGGCGACATCAATCCAGAATGAAAACCGCCATTGCCAGAATTGAAACGTTTCCTGTCCACTACGCGACGGCTGGATATTTCAGGTTTTTTGAAGGGCCGAAAGGGCGGCCTTCAGGTCGGCCATCTGTAATGGTTAAGATCACTGACGAGAACGGTTTCGTCGGCTGGGGGCAGTGTGTTCCGTCGCACCGCTGGAGTTACGAGACGCTTGAAACTGTCGAGACGACAATTGAAAAGTATCTCGCACCAGAGTTGGTCGGGCTTGATCCCTTCGATGATCCGGCCATCCAGGCTACGATGAAAAGTGTCGTCGCGAATTCCTTTTCGACAGGCCAGCCGATTTGCAAGGCGGGCGTGGATTTGGCGTTGTTTGATCTGACTGGAAAAATGCTTGGTCAATCGGCGGCGCAACGATGGAAGCGAAAAGGTCGCGACAAGATCGCCTTAAGTTGGACGGTGAACGTGCGGTCGCTCGAAGAAGCCGAGAGCGTCGTTGCACAAGGCCTGGCACGCGGCTATCGGAATTTCAATGTCAAGGTCGCGCCTGATCCAAAGTTCGATCTTGAGCTGTGTCGCATCGTGAAGCGTCTCGCACCGGATGGATTTCTTTGGGTTGATGCCAATGGCGGTTACGACGAGGCAACGGCTCTGGCCGTTGCACCGAAGTTTGCGGACCTTGGTGTGCCAGTGTTGGAACAGCCTTTGCCCGCCAACCGGCTCACGGGTTATCAAAAGCTCAAACGCCAGGGCGCGCTGCCGATCATCATGGACGAAGGCATCGTCTCGTGTGTCGAGCTTGAGGAGTTCATCAAACTGGATTTGCTTGATGGCGTCGCGATCAAGGTGGCTCGTTGTGGCGGAATAACCGAGGCGCGACGACAAATTGAAATGGTGATGGACGCAGGGCTGATGTTTTTGGGCAGCGGCCTGACTGATCCGGACGTGTCCCTTGCGGCGTCTCTCGCTCTATTCGGTGCTTATGATCTGAAATACGCAGCCGCGCTGAATGCTCCACAGTTTCTTGAGGGGAGCGTCCTCAAAGAACCCTTCTGCGCCACAGGTGGCGAGTTGGTTGTGCCGGTTGGAAACGGACTTGGTGTGGAGATTGAGGAGGCTGAACTTCAATCTCGATGATTTGATCCACTCGATGTTTGTAAAACTGCCAAACTTCACCACTCGCCTTGGCGCTTGAACTTCTCCTTCGCGTTCTTGCCAAACTCGGTCGCCGCTTTGTCTATGTTGTCGCAAATCTCAGTCGCGCTTAGACCCGTGGAGCCTCGGGCGGCTGCGATCAGCGTGCTGCATTCATTCGCATCCATGAATTTTGCGGCATCGAGCAGCGCGGCCTGTTCTTCGGGTGCGATGACGATGAATCCGTGTTTGTCGGCATGGATCAAATCGCCCGGCTGAACGGTGCGACCAAATGCCTCCACTTCACAGTTCCAGCGAACCGGATGCCCAAATGCGTGGCCAACGCACATCCGCCGGGCCAGTGCCTTGAATCCGGCATTGTTCATTTCATCGAGATCACGAATTGCACCATCTGTGATGGTGCCCACACAACCCAGCGCCCGGTGGATGTTGCTGTTCACCTCGCCCCAAAATGAACCGATGACTTGAGGTTTGTCGAGATCCTGGATCACCACGATTTTCGGTCCTGGAACGCCCGCCATGTAGCGGCGATATTCCGACCAACCATTTGGGTTCTCTTTGCGATGCTTTGGATTGCTCGGTTCAATCACGACCGTGACCGCGTAGCCGACCATCGGCCCCATGTGCGGCATGAAGTCGCGCGTCTCCTCCAGGTTGAACGCATCTTTCGCGGGGTTGCGCTTGGTGATCTGCTCCCAGCCGTTGTAAATCGTCGGCGTGTTCCAACGCTTGAGCTGTAACAGTCCGGCGTGAGTGAGTGGGCGATTCGAATTCATTTTCACAAGTGTTCCTCTCGCTCATCAGCCAATCAAGACCGAAGCGCAACATGCCAAACTCAACGCCTCTGCCGGATTTCGATGATTACTCGTCCGCCGACGGACGGTAAAACTGTGGTGAGTGAATGGGCTTTCGGGTTCGGGTCTTTGAGTGGCAGCAAACCGTTGCCGACCGAAAGTGTCATGGAGTGATCTTCGGGCAACCACTCGGTGAGTTTGCCCTCGCGGACGATCAGCTTGGTTCCATTTGCCCAACGCAGTTCATTGGCGGCGCGGCCTGGTTCACCTTGCGACCAAAACTGGAAGGCAGCCGAACCGAATCGCCGGAGGAAAATCTTGTTCCCGTGGCGGTCCAGTTCGACCTCCAGAGATGAAATGGAGTTAGTTCCGCAGCGAATCAACGCACGACGACCATTATCCGTCATGGACATGATGGAGTCACCTATGGGCGCATTGGTTGTTGTGCCCGGCTGAATCAATACGGTCTGTCCGCCGGCATGAATAACCACTTCAGCTTTTCGGATGCCTGCCAGCAAATCACCTGGCCTCCACGAGCGTCGTGCATAAGCTTCGTCCACCGAAGGAAAGTGCCAGGACAGTTTTTGCTCATCGCCTTTTGCTCGTAACGAATCGTCGTTCCACACGTAGGCATAACCGCCGAGTTCAAAGAGAAGTTCTTCCCCATGCGGTGTGATGTAACGGGTGTGTTGCAGGGAGCCAAGAGACTTGTCCCAGCGTGCGAGGTGTTGATAAATCGGACGGCGATATTCCCGCGCGAGTGCAAGAAGAACCGGCGCATAGTAGTCAAGCTGTCCATAGGAAGGTTCAAGCACCACGTTCGCGTGATGTTCGTCCAGGCCGGGTAGCTTGAGACAGGCGATGCTGGCTAGAGCAAGATCGGCATTCATCTGTTTCTCGAACCGTGGATACAAATCTTTTCCGGTCACGCGCCGCAGTGCGTCCATGTAGAACAGCCGATACTGCATGGTGGAAGCCCAGAAGGTTGAACCTTCGGTTTGTGCCCCGTCCGGTGCGAGTCCGTTTGGGAGAAGGTGTTCCTCAAACTTTCGTGTGGTGGTATCAAGCCATGCTTGAGCCTCCGGAACTTCATCCAACAACGCGAGCGCTGTCACACCGAATGATGCCCATTCCACGATGGCATGGTGCGTGTGAAACCCCGGACCGGCAATCGTTGCGGTGCTGAAATAATCGGTGAAATAATTATGGCCAATGCGACCAAGCGTTTCGCGGATCTCGTTCCGCTCAACTTCAGTGAACCGGTCGTAAACAATATCGTAACCAACAGCGACACCTTTCAACAACCGCGATACGGCGTACGCCTTACCGCCATCGGGTTTGTTGTCGGCCTCATGCGACCAGGCGCGGCAACTGGCGAGCACCCATTGCCGGGCGGCCTCTCCGTATCGCGCATCGCCGCTCAGTGCATAGGCAAAGGACAGATGCTCGGTGATCGCAAGATCACCCATGATCGCATAGAAACGGTCGTAAAGATTTTCGTAACGTGGGTCAGGCGATATCGGAGCAATCCATTTCTCGCGCGGCGTTCGTGTGAGACACCAATCGGCGGATTCGGCGAGGTTTTTCCAGATCATCGCCCGCGTGCCGGTGTGGCGTCCGTCGCGGAGCGCAGTCAGGTCGTTCGTCGTGAAATAGAGTCGCGGATGGTTGAGATTTGTTGCAACAGCGCCGGACAGGGGAGTGACGAGCAAAGCCAGCAGGGATAGCGCGACAAACCGCAAATGGCGACACGTCCAACGGAACGGCTCAAATTTAGCATGCACTTGGGAGTTCAGTTGTGGCGTTTCGATTTGAGCAGCGGCTTGACGCGCCAGTCGGCGTTATCCCCGAAGCGAAGATTGTTGCCACCCCAACCGGCCCATTTGTCGCCATAAATTGAGCGGATGCCGATTGTGTAAAGGGTCATGGTTGTTACCAGGAGAACGCCGATCAGCATCGCAGA
Source organism: Verrucomicrobiota bacterium (assembly GCA_013140495.1). GTDB lineage: Bacteria > Verrucomicrobiota > Verrucomicrobiia > Limisphaerales > JADLHS01 > JADLHS01. Next base: position 9,040 of record JABFSR010000030.1, on the reverse strand, counting down.
TTTGCGGATGAGCAGACCGTAGCTGGTTTCCTGGATTGCTGGCGTTTCATCCTGCTGACGGGCGAAGCCTAGGATAAGCACGGTGCAAATGAGTGCATTCACCATGACCATGCCTTCCGTTGCGATGCGCCCATCTGAAAACGCAGTCACGGCCTTGGTGAAGTTGGCAATGACGATCAGCCAGAGGAATAGAAGATACAGCAACTGCCCCTTGCCAAGCCAGGTCGAAGGAATCAAAGCGACCGGTTGCTTCCGATGCCGCACCAGCACGATGACGACGCATGCGGTGAACGCCAGCCACATCAGCGTGAACCAGGTCCACGCAGACAGTGTGATGTTGCCGATGAGCGGCGCGCGGAGGAATTCGGCAACGGAGCGGAAGATACCATCGCCTATTTTGTGGACCTCGGTCCAGTCGCGCACGTTCTTCACGACGTTGATGTAAGCGACGATGTTGAAGACGAAAACGACGGCGAAGATTTCAGTCCACGGTCGGGCGCGCGGTTCGTCTCGTCTTACAGGCAAACGCGATGCGAGCATGCCCATGGGAATGACGATGGCGAGGCCATAGAGAAAGCCGGCAAATTGTTCGAGGGCGATGCTGTGCCAGTTGGCGCTGCGCCAATGCTTCCAGAATTCAATGGCGGCGGCGTTGTCGGTGAGCACGGGATTGCCAGGGGAAACGCACAGCACCTTGACGAATTGCGCGGTCGTCAATGCCAGCCCGCCAAGCGCTCCAGACAACAGGGCGGCGAAGACCATTGGTTTCTGGCCGGTCTTCCGAAAATGGAGAACGAGTCCGATGTAACACCCGAGAATGTTGGACCAACTGTCTCCGCGCGGTGGCGCGAGGCGGAATCCGCCGACGCTCTGAAATATTGGCAAGTTCGAGAGCAGAACCGGTCCGACCAGAAAGACGATCATGCTCCACAACGCCATGCGTACGAGCAGGGCGGAACCGGAGCGCCATGCTCCATAGTGCCAGAAATAACCACCGATGCCAGCCACAACTCCAAGCAGCCAGCCGACGTGCATCGGAAGTTTTGAAAACAGCAGGGGCCAGTTGGTCAGCATATCCTCAGATGAAAACTTCGGCGCACCAGTCGAAGGATCAATTAACGAGATGTCGCCTTGCGGGTGAACGAGCGCGCCCACGAAGGTGGTTTGCCAGCCCGTTGTCGTGAGCAATGATTGAATTCCCCAACCCACCGCCGCGCCACCGACAGCGAACAGAACCAGATGGCCGAACTTGCTGAAACGCCGGTCCCACAAATCGAAAGCGCACAAGGCCATCAATGCCAGCATTGCCTCAAGCCACTCGCTGTCCAGCCAGTAGAGCGGGTCACGTTGGCGAAAGTCGGAGCGGTCTGCTCCGAAGGCGGAGAACAACTGGTCTTGAATGTCGAATGGCGTATCCTGAATGACGTATTGAATCGTCCAGATTCCAAAAATCCAGAGCAACGGGCGAAAGATGGCCGTGAGTTTTTCGCGATCTTCCACTGCGGCGTAAGCCGTGGCCGCGCCGCCGATTCCTGCCCAAAGAAAGGCTTCCAGGAACGTGGCAAAGAATCCATAAACCTGCGTTGCGAGGTGGCCCGTTTGAGTGTAGGTGGGTGGCACCATGTAAGCGATCGAGCCGCCGAAAGCCCAGCCGAGTGCACCGAAGAACGCGAAGTAAGGCACGCGCTTCCGCCAATCTTCGCGACCTGACATCAGAGCCGCAGCGATGGCCGCCAAAGCACCCGGTATCATCGCGCCGGCTTCATGACCATAATTGCCACGGATGCCCCAGCCGATGGACAACGACAGCAGAACCAGGAGAACCGCCGATGTGGGAAATGACGGTGGCCTCATGTTGGCTGGCCTCCGGACAGGAGCGCGGACAGCCTTGTCCGCGTGTTCCGCGATTGTGGTTCATGCGGACAAAGCTGTCCGCGCTCCGGGCGACGCTTCATTGAGATGACAAGTCGTTGTCTTCGGGGTTCGTCCGTTGCGATCTGAGTCATGCGCGAATTCTTACCAAACCGGTCGCTGGGATGGCGAGGCTGGAGATGCAGGGTGCCAGCGCCCTGGATTTGACTCGTGACCCCTCGTGCAGTTTGTCAGGGAGTCAGCACGCGCACCCGGTAAAACCTTTGCGAGAAACCGAGGGGTTCACTTCGCAGTGCGTTTGTGCCGGTGGCGTTCACATCAGGCGTGAGGTCGGTCCACAACACGTCTTCGATATTCGTCTTCGACTGCACCCGATAACTCGTGCCGTTGATGGCGCTCCACGTCAGGACCACGTTGGTGTCGGACAGTTCAATTTGCTGGATCAACGGACGCGGGAAAATTGCCACTGCAAAACTCCTGGAATCTGAGGACAGGATGCCTTCGTGATCGGCCAGCCGCACGTTGATTGTGTTCGTCGTGTTGGCGTTCGCATCGCCGGTCTGCCAGGTGAAAATTCCGTTTGTGGCATTCACAGACGCTCCCTCCGGCGGCGTGCCGAAGATGGAATAGGTGAGGGCGTTTGCCGGTAGATCCGGGTCTGTGCCCGAGTTGGTGAACGAGATGAAAGTGCCAGCGTGAACCGTTCGATCAGAAATCGCCGCGAGCGTGGGTGGCGAATTTGATTCGAGCACTGTGAGCGTAAAGTTGTTCGTGAAAGAGAGTGGTGGCGTGCCGTTGTCGGAGACGAACACCGTCACGGGATACGTCCCCGGGCCCTGTGCCTCCGTCGGAGTCCACGTCATCACGCCGCTGTTTGTGTTCAACGTGAGACCCACCGGCCCCGAGACAAGTCCGAACGCAAGAGTGTTGGCCGGCAAGTCGGTGTCGCTTGCGCTGTTCGTGGCGATGAACGAAGAAAGCTCGACGACGTTCTGAGACGGCGGCAAGGTGAGGATCGGTGCGGCGTTGGTTTCCGTCACCGTCACGCTGAAGGTTTCTGAATCGCTCTGCGGCGGGACATTGTTGTCGGTCACGATGACCGTGATGGGATAGACGCCCGGGCCCTGCGCTTCCGAAGGGGTCCAATTGAACACGCCGCTGGAGGACCCAACAGTCGCGCCTGCCGGGTTGTTGCTCAGGCTGTAAGTGAGTGCGTTGGGCGAGAACATGTCGAAGTCATCCAGGTAAACATTGTAGGCCACGTTGCCCGCCATCGGCACGAATGCGATGTGCTCAAGCGTTCCCAGTCCGGATGCCGTGGACAGAATACCATTTCCGCTGGCAAAACTACGCACCGGTTCGGCAGGGAGGTTGAACTCCAGCGTCGTCCAGTTGCTGGCGGCGATCAGCCGCGTCGGTTGCGGTTGGCCGCTGATGGAGTTGGTCACGCCGACCCATTCGATGTCTCCGGTCGTGCCGCCGTCCGAGCCGATGGGCGTGCCGGATGCGGTGGTCGTTTCGCGCAACCCGAGTCCGACCTGCAGAGGCTTGTCCGTCCAGATGCGAAAGCGCAGACGCCTTGTAAAATCAATCACCGGGTTCGGCAGCGTTGTGGAATTGAACGTGGTCAATCGCAGCCATGGATTTGGGGCCGAGTTTGTGAACGCCCAGTTCACGTTCAACACACGCGCGCTGCCGTTGCCCGTCGGAATTGTTGAGGAAACCGCAGCCACGTTTGGTGAGTTGCTCAGATGCGCACTCGTGCTGCCGGAAAAATTCGGGAGACGAAACATCACCGCTGTTCCTGCCGAATAGTTCTCAAAGTCCGACAACTCCGTGACGAAGTCCGTCGCGGTTGCCGTGTTTGTGAACGTGAGCAGGGCATTCTCGACTACGGTGCGGTTTGAAATTGCGGCAAGCACCGGCGGCAATCCTGGCGTGACTGCATTGGTCGTGTTCGAATAGGCCGACACGGCTGACTGGTTGAATGTGCGGACACGATAGTAGTTCGTAGTGCCAGGAACCAGCCCGGTGTCAGCAAAGTTCGTGATCCCCGCGCGAACGAATGCATTCGCAGTCCACGGACCTCCTGCCGCCGGGCCTCGTTCGATGTAGGTGCCGATTTCGTTCGCGGCGTTGTCTGCCCATGCAAGATTGATTTGCGAAGATGAGATTGCCGTTGCGGTCAACGTCCCTGGCGTGCCGGGCGTGGCACTGACGCGTTCGAGATAATTTTCAACGCTCCATCCATTCGTGTCTCCCCAGTTCACCTGCCACCATGTGTGGCCGACGCCATCCACCGATACCAACATGGGCCCGCCGATGATCGTGCCGATGCTGTCGGTGGGCTTTGATGCGACCTGTGCGCAAAGCGCGCCGTTGGTGATCGTGTTGCCAGGGCATTGACGCACGCTCAGACTCACCGTGCCTAGAACTTTCACGTCATCGCCGATTGCGAGCGGTGCGCCCTGTGCCAGCACGAGGTCGGGATAGTAATGTTCACAAATCCAGATCCAGTTCTGTAACGGGAAATTATTTGTCGTCGTATCACCCGTGACGCGACCAGCCATTTTGCGACCGCTTGCCCAGCGGGCCGAACCCCACTGGCACATGCCGCGTCCATGGCCGAATTCATTCTCACCCATGCAGACTGGATCGAAGAGGCAGCCGCCGGTGGGCGCGGTAAAGCCATCGCCACAAGCCATGCCGAGCTGGTTGTTCTCCGCCGAGTATTCCGTGATTTTGAAACCGACGCGGCCCGTGCCTGGCTGGAACATCACGTAGTTTGCCGTGAAATTCACCGCCGTGGTCGTGCGGCTGTCTGTGAACGCGTGGTTATAGACTGGGCACGAAGTCGAGGCGCAGATGTCGTAATTGGCGCTGGCGGGATTGTTGACGTAGCCGACGGCGTAGGTGCGGTTCGCCACTGCTCCGGCGTTCAATGAATTTGTTCCACTGTTGCCGGGCCCGACGCTGCCCCACGATGCGATCCATTCTGACGGCAACGAACGCTGCCCGTAGGTTTGCAGCGAAATGTAATCAATCGTCACGTTGTCCTGACGGAGCACGCGGATGTTTGTCGGGATGCGGACATGAGCGGTGGTGGAGGCAAGCTGCTGCGTCGAAATGCCACCGTCAACGACCGCCTGGGCCATGAAGCTCTCAATCGTTGTCGCCTCCGGTTGAATGAGGGAGGGAGGAAGTTCTGCTGGCGGCGGAAATTCCTCCCTCACACTTACCGGGTAGGCGCTCCGCCGCCGCAAGAGCCGCTCGTCCACGATAATTTTGTCCGCGCCGCGTTCCAACCGGATTCGGTAAACACCATCGCCCTGTGATGAGAGTTCCAGATACTGCCGTTCCTCCGTGCGAAATTCGTACCTGGAAAAAACGAGCGAGGCAGGAGCGTTGGTCGCCTCGGTGAGCGTTTGCACCGGAACGTAGATTTGGAAATAACCGCGTGCATCCGTGAGCGTCTCGTTGCCGGACGGCTCTGCGCGTACTGACACGCCGGCCAATGTCTCACCGGAATCGTCGTCCACCACGTGGCCGACAAACACGGTTTCATTCACTCGATGCAACGACGCAACGTGCTCCGGCGAAATTTCCCGTGGTACGTCGAGCGGATCGAGTTGTAATTCGATGTTGAAGTGATTCTCCGGCGACACTGTGAACGTGCCGGACATGGGCTTGTAACCCGCAGCCGAGACCGAGAGCGTGTGCGTGCCGTTATCCAGCACGAACTCCGCGCGCCCTTCCGTTTCGATGTTGTCGCGATGCAAGCGCCGGCCCGCGCGTCCCGCCTCCTGCGGCTGCGCCTCCACGGAATCCGGCACCACCGCGCGCCCCGTGGCGCTGTCAACGAAACGGACGCGAACGGATTGTTCGTTGGGTGACTCAGCTTCCGCCACCGGCTGCAAGACGAGCATCGCGATAATGCAGACGAGTGCGGTGAGGGTGGGGTGAAGGATTCTACGAACGAACGACATTGTGCGGTGGCGGTTGATTTCAGATTCTGTGTTGATCCTATCCGGAATCAAGTGATTGCGCAATCGGAACGTCAACACACCGATGACATAATTGTGTTTCGTTTTGCGCCCCGAAGCGCCTCACCTCGAACCGAAAGTCTTTTCATCTCCGCCCGCATCCGTATCCTCAAGGCATGAATTTGCTGCCATTTGGTTCGATGCCCGCCCACAAGACGCGGCGCTTTGTGCCCGCCACCATTGATCTTGGTGACTGGTCCCAGATTGCTCCCTTGTTTGACCGTCTTGAAGTTGTTGCTCCATCTTGCGCGACTGTCGGCGAACTCGAACGCTGGCTGGTGGACTGGTCGGAACTCAGCGCGGCACTCGACGAGGAATCTTCGCGCCGTTACATCGCCATGACCTGCCACACAGACAATGCCGATGCGGAAAAGTCCTTCCTCCAGTTCGTCGAGAGGATTGAGCCTGAACTCAAGCCGCGTCAGTTCAAGCTGGAGAAATTGCTGATGGCGCACCCGCTCCGCGCGAAGCTGCCGTCACCGCGCTACGATGTGTTCCTCCGCGACGTTCAGAATCACGTCGAGTTGTTCCGTGAGGAAAACGTGGCGCTTGAAACCGAGGAGGCAAAGCTCACCCAGCAGTATCAAAAACTTTCCGGCTCGCTCACAGTCCAGTTTCGCGGCGAAGAAAAGACGCTTGTGCAGATGGGCAAATTCCTTGAAGAACCCGATCGCGCATTGCGACAGGAGGTTTGGGAACTGGTGGCAAAGCGGCGTTTGCAGGAGCGTGACAAATTCGAGGAACAGTTTGACGAGTTGCTTAAGTTGCGCGAGCGCATTGCCGCTAATGCGGGGTTCAAGAATTACCGCGACTATGCTTTCCGCCGCATGGGCCGATTTGATTACACCGCGAAGCATTGCTTAGATTTCCACGAGGCCGTGGAGCGTGAGGTGATGCCTGCCGTACGCGAACAACAGGCGCAACGGCGCAAGCAACTGGGTCTCGACGCTCTGAAGCCGTGGGACATGTCGGTTGATCCGCTGAATCGTCCCGCTCTCAAGCCCTTTGAGAAAGTCGAAGACATGGTGGCCCGTTCACAGAAAATCTTCGACAAGCTCGACGCTGAACTCGGAGACGGATTCCAGAGGATGCAGGACTTGAAACTGCTCGACCTCGCAAACCGCAAAGGCAAGGCGCCGGGCGGTTATCAATCCACGCTCAACGAATCCCGTGTGCCATTCATCTTCATGAATGCCGTCGGGCAGCAACGCGACGTGGAAACCATACTCCACGAGGCGGGTCACGCCTTTCACGCGCTCGCAACGCGCGAGGAAGACCTTGTTGCGTACCGGAGTGCGCCGATTGAATTCTGCGAGGTGGCTTCAATGAGCATGGAATTGCTTGGCAACGAATTCATCGAGGAATTTTATTCCGCCGGCGACGCGAACCGCGCGCGTCGCACTCATCTTGAAGGCATCGTGGGTATTCTCGGCTGGATTGCGACCGTGGATGCGTTCCAGCACTGGATTTACACCAATCCCGGTCATTCCCGCGCTGATCGTGCTGTCGCGTGGAACAAACTCATGGATCGTTTTGCCGGCGATGTGGATTGGAGCGGCTATGAGGAGGCCCGCGCGCATCTGTGGCATCGTCAACTCCACATCTTCATCCATCCGTTCTACTACATTGAATATGGCATCGCCCAGTTGGGTGCGTTACAGGTTTGGGCCAATTCAAAGCGCGACAAGGCGGGAGCTTTGCGCGACTACAAGACCGCACTCGCGCTCGGTGGCTCGCGTCCCTTGCCGGAACTGTTTGCTGCCGCCGGTTGCAAGTTTCAATTCGACGCGGCGACAATCAGGCCGCTGATGGAATTGGCGCGGACAGAACTGAAGAAACTCTAAGTTCCCCGGCATGGTCTAAACGGGCAGGGGATTTGCAGCCCATCTCGGTATTTAGGCCGTTGGTGGATTTATTCTGGCGTGCTCCTGCGCGAGTGGAACAACGACCGATGCAGGAAAATCCCGGCCCACTCGCTCATGCGGCATCGCTGCAAACACTCGGTAAAGAGCAACCGCAGTGTGCCCTGTTATCGCAACTACCCCAGCGCCCACAACACCCACATCCGGCAAATCAAGCTCCTGATGATGCAGCCTCACCCAAAGATGCGCGGCCAGCAAGCGCAGCCCAATCGCCGGACCTGCGGCACTATCTGGAAATCGTGAGTAGAGGAATTCGTCCATGTGAACCCGACACTCCGCCGCTGACGTCGCTCCCGCCAATCGCTGGAATTCAAACAAGTCACTGGCCCACTGTGTGGGTGAGTATTCCGACGACGGAGGAAATGAAGATGCTGACATACGTGGAACGGCCAACGAATCAAGCTCAGCGCAGCCGCCGACGGCGACGCTGGACCGCAGAAAGGAGAATCGAAATGAAACCCACCCCTTGACCGGAAAGCGGGGCGGCTGTTCGATGCAGCGCATTTTTAGGCCGATGGTCTAAACACACTCCACTCAAACAAGGATACTGGTGGCAGTGGTGCTCTGGTGTTATTAGTATCGTGGAAATATTGAAGATCGGGGGCAAGCTCATGGTGGCGGTGTGTGGACGGGTGGGGTGACTGCGGGCGGCGGAATACTCTGCCCTCTGGCTTGGGCCTTTGCTTCCTGATTCTCTACCGCCTGCTGATACAGTCCCGGCCTCCGGCGACGCAGGTATTGTTCTACATCGTAAATATCAAAACCGTAAATCTCAGCTATCTCGGAAATCGTCCGGCCTGACTGAACAAACAACTCAATCTCCGGGTCGTCGTATTTTGATAAAGGGCGTGAATCGCGCATATAGTGTGAATCGGTCTAACGTCTAAGTAGGCCCTGCGTATTGCAGCCTATCTCGGTTCATGGCTGCGATTGTATTCTGGACGAAAAAATCTGTCCAGCATGCTTCTGCGTTGAAAATGAATCAGGCGTATTCCAGCCTCCTGCAATCTCTCTTGGGTTTGTTGAACGCTCGCCCTCACCCCGGCCCCTCTCCCCCTGGGAGAGGGAGAATCCTTCGCCGTCTCGGGTGAAAACCCCTGGCTGCATTGGCAGAACGGGCGTTCAGAGAAAATGTAGCGCGCGGTGGCTGTTCCCCCTCCTGGGGGAGGGCAGGGTGAGGGCGGGCGTCAAACCATTCCCCTC
>JABFSR010000169.1 GCA_013140495.1 Verrucomicrobiota bacterium | reverse complement strand
CCTCCACTCCAAAGAAAACAGCCCCGGCCACAAAACCCGCCGCGAAATCCACTCGCTCCAGCGCCAGGCCCATGGCAAGAATCAAGGCCGCCGCAGAATCCGCCGTTGCGAGAATCAAATCCGCCGTCAGCAGGAAAAAATCCGCCCCAACAATACCTGCCGCAAAGTCCTTAACCAAACCCGCGATCAAGATTCCACCGCTGCTCCTCGAAGGCGATGCGCCATCGTCAACGTCCGCGAGCGGACCCGGAGAAAAGTTCGCGCTCGGCCCGACATCGCCGGAGCGGCATTTCACCCAGGCCACCGAACTGCCCGAGGCTTACGGTACGGGCCGGTTGTTCATTGCCGCGCGCGATCCCCACTGGCTTTACGCAAATTGGGATTTCACACCTGCTCAACTGCGCGCCCACAATTCCAAGTCCGTTGACCATCATCTCATCCTTCGCATCTACGCTGACAAGGCGGAAGGCAAACCCGTTTCCGAAACTCACGTTCACCCTGAATCCAATCACTGGTTTGTTCACGTCGAACGCGCAGGCACGCGGTACATCGCCGAGATCGGCTACTACATGAAGGGCCGTCGTTGGAACAGCCTTGGCTTCTCAGGTCTGTCGGCAACTCCGCGCGATTCCGCATCAGGAGATGCTTCATTCTCCACAACCACCATCCCGATCGAAGTACCATTCAAACGACTCGTCGCGATGGTTCGTGACGCCACGCGCTCAAATCTTCCACTGGCACTTTCCATCGAAGCACTGCGCGCAGCAGGTCATCCCCAATTACCCGAGTCGCCGCGCAGCACACGCTGGACGGCTGAACAGGAGCACGCCCTTGCGGAAATCATCACTGTGGATCAGCTGCGCCGGGTGTGGATTGGTTCAATGGAAATCACAGAACTGATCCGTGGCCGTCTCGAACGTGAACTTTCCTCAATCGGAGCATCGTCACTCAGCCTGCCTTGGTCAGGCGAACTCAGCAGCCCGTCCGGAGGACCGCCTCCGGGTGAAAAGGGATTCTGGTTCAACATCAACGCGGAGTTGATCATTTACGGCTCCACGGAACCCGACGCACACGTCAGCATCGGCGGCCGCCCCATCAAGCTGCGTGCGGATGGATCGTTTAGCTGCAGGTTCTCGCTCCCGGACGGACGATATGACCTTCCTGTAGTCGCGGTTTCCGCCGACGAAACGGACGGAAGAGCTGCGGAGTTGAAATTCTCCCGTGCGACGGAGCATCGGGGAGACGTTGGAACGTACCCGCAGGACCCATCGCTCAAACCGCCGACGCCAGAGAATGTCTGAGCCACCACCCACCAATCCAGATAATGAGCATCTCAAGTTGCTCAGACTTTTTCATTTTGTCTGCGCGGCGATGGCCGCATTGGTTTCGTGCTTTCCAATTATTCACCTGATAGTCGGGATTTTTTTTGTAGCCGTTGGAGAAAGCATTCTTAAGAAGGGCGATTCACCACCGATGTTCATCGGATGGATTTTCATTGTCATTGCATCTGTTTTGATCCTGATGGGATGGACTTTTGCAGCGCTATTGGCGTGGGCTGGGAGATGCCTTGGCCGGCGTAAACATTACACTTTCTGCATGGTGATGGCTGGCGCAGCCTGTCTGTTCATGCCATTCGGCACGGCCCTTGGCGTGTTCACCATCATCGTTTTGATTCGACCTTCGGTAAAAGCACTCTTCGAAAAATCCGTTGTTCCAAAGCTATCTGCCCCAAATGTCTGAGCGTAACAAATCCCCTCTTAATCTTGATCCGGCAATCCAACCGGTCAGATTAAGATCAAGAATAAGATTAAGTTTAAGACTTCAATGAAAGGCTACGTCTCACTGGTTCTGCATGCGCACCTCCCGTTTGTGCGCCATCCCGAGCACGAAAAGTTTCTGGAGGAAGCATGGCTTTTCGAAGCCATCACAGAAACCTATCTGCCGCTGCTCCAGATTTTTCGAGGCTGGCGGCATCACCAACTGCGTGCGCAGATCACCCTCACACTCTCCCCTACCCTCTGCGCAATGTTGCGCGATCCACTTTTGCAGGATCGCTACACACGCTATCTCAACGGTCTGCTGGAATTGGCAGAGAAGGAACTTCATCGTACGCACTGGGATGCTGCCTTTCATGACCTCGCTTGGAATTATCACCATCGCCTCACCGACCTGCGAAACACGTACCACGGCTGCGCGGGCGACCTCGTAGGTGAGTTTCGCAAGCTCCAGGACGGCGGCATTCTCGAAATCATTACCACTGGCGCCACGCACGGGTTCCTTCCTTTGCTCAACAGCAATCCATCCGCCGTACGAGCGCAGGTACTCGTGGCTCGCGATTCCTACCGCGACTGTTTCGGTTGCAACCCGCGCGGCATCTGGCTGCCCGAATGCGCCTACTTTGAAGGTCTGGAGAATTATTTGCAGGAGGCGGACATCCGATGGTTCATCGTGGACGCCCATGGTTTGCTCCACGGCAATCCTCGCCCGCGTTACGGCGTATTCGCCCCCGTGTTCACGACAAACGGCGTTGCAGCATTTGGACGCGATCTCGAATCCTCACGTCAAGTCTGGAGCCGACACGAGGGTTATCCCGGCGACGCGCGCTACCGCGATTTCTACCGCGACATCGGCTTCGATCTTGATTTCGATTACGTCAGACCTCACCTGCCCTCGCCCGACCATCGAGGTTTCACTGGGCTTAAGTATTACCGCATCACAGGAGGCACAGGCGAGAAGCAAATCTACCATCGCGATGCCGCTCTCCACGCCGCTGGCGAACATGCCGCGCACTTCCTGGCTGCTCGTGTTGCCCAGATTGAGAAGATCAGCGGCATCATGGACCGCCCGCCGCTTGTGCTTTCACCCTACGACGCGGAATTGTTCGGCCACTGGTGGCACGAAGGACCTGAGTTCCTGGATTATTTCGTGCGCAAGGCGTGTTACGACCAGCAGACTTTTGAATTGATCACGCCCGGTGAATACCTCGTGCGCCATCAGACGAATCAAGTGGTCACACCTAGTGCTTCGAGCTGGGGCGAGGAAGGCCATGGCCGCGTCTGGCTGAATGAAAAAAATCAGTGGATACTTCCACACCTCCAAATCGCGCAGGAACGGATGAGTGCGCTCGTCGCAAAATATCCCAAGCCCAATGCGCTCCGCGAACGTGCGCTCAAGCAGGCCGCACGCGAACTACTCCTCGCTCAATCGAGTGACTGGCCGTTCATGCTTCACACCGGCACGAACCCCGAATACGCCCGGCAGCGTGTGAAGGATCACCTCCTCCGTTTCATCGCGTTGCATGAGCAACTCACCACAACTCGCGTGGACGAGAAATGGCTGCGCGACATCGAAAGCCGGGACAATTTGTTTCCGGAGATCAATTTCAGATATTGGGCCTGACCCTCGGAACGCGAACCGCCGAGTTCGCGAGTTACATTTTGCGTGGATACAAAACGCGGACTCGGCGGTCCGCGCTCCGGAAGCTTCGAATGCACGTTCAGACTGCCGTCGTTTTGAAATTCACACCTGCCTTTTCAAGTCGCCTCACCAATTTACGGTTCACCGGATCAGCAAACCAATCCGCAATATTCCGGGCGACCGTTTCGCTCACTCGACCGGACTTCGCAATCCTCTCCCTGCCTGCTGCGAACAAGCCATCGAGCGTGGGAAAGCTCCGACACAGCGCCTGAGCCTCTGTTGCGCCAACGGTCGGTATTCCTAAACCGAACAACACCCGCCAAGCGTCGCGCTTCATGCTCGCAGTGATCGAGTCGAAGAATTTCTGCGCCGCATCCTTGCTCATGCCCTCCAGCGCTGCAATCTCTCCAACCTTGAGGCGATAAAAGTCGGCTGCATCACTCACCAGACCGCGGTTCACCAATTGCGCCACCAACGCCGCATCGCAACCTTGGATGTCCATCGCCTCCGGCGAAGCCCACAACGCAACGCGCTTCAAGACCTGCGGCGGACAATCCGGATTCGGACAATGCCAGTCAGTGTGAGCGCCATCAGCGTCAAGGTTACGAGCGAAGCGCGATCCACATTCCGAACAAGTCCGTGACGTGTGCATCTCCACAGATGTCACAGTCACTCTTCCTATGAACGCGCCAGCAATCTTGCGGATGGTTTTGATCATGACGCTCCAGCCAACATATTACGAAATTGATCTTCATCCAGAATCTTCACGCCCAACTCCTGCGCTTTGGTGAGCTTTGAACCGGCTTCCGCCCCGGCGAGAACGAAATCCGTTTTCTTGCTCACGCTGCCACTTGTCTTGCCGCCAGCCGCTTCGATCATGGCAGCAGCTTGCTCCCGGGTCAGAGTCGGCAACGTGCCGGTCAGCACGATGGTCTTGCCAGCGAAAGAGCCGGAAGCCGCAGCGGCGGCGGGCAAATCATTCTCCGGCTTGATGCCCAACTCATGGATACGAGCGAGTATCTTCTTCCCAGCCTCGGAGTTGAAGTAATTCAACACACTCGCCGCCGCCACCGGGCCGACTTCTGGCAACCGGGCTTTCAAACCACCCGCATCCAAGCGCGCTTCGATTTCCGCGATCTCAGCCTTGAGTTCGGCATCGCGCTTTTCGCGCACGGCTTTTTCGGCGTCATTCTTGGGCGGGTTTTTGCGCGAGCGCGGGCTGATCTCGGCGCGTTCGATTTCCTTTGTGCCGAGGGCGAGAATGTTGCGCAATACGGCAGAGTCGGCCAAAGTTTCGAGCGTCTTGTGCGTGGCGGCGAGTTGCTTGGCGGTGGTTTCGCCCACATCGGCAATGGCTAACGCGTGAATCCAACGATGCAGCGGCGCAGTCTTGGCGCGTTGAAGCGCTTCAAGAATCTTGGTGGCGTTCTTTTCGCCGAACGTGCGCGGTTCTTCGTCTGTGCCGAGGTTCAGCTTGGCAAGGGATTCGAGCTTCACGTCGAACAAATCGAGCGGTTCTTTCACCAAGCCGCGCTCGACGAGCTTTTCTGCCACGATGCCGCCGAGCGATTCGATGTCCAGCGCCTTGCGTTGCGCGAAGTATTCGACGCGCCGCATGAGTTGCGCGGGACAGCCGGCGACGTTCTGGCAGCGCCACGCGACGGCTTCCGTCGCGCCATCGGAAACTTTCTCCTTTGCAATCGAACCACCGCACGCGGGGCATTTGCCTCCGACGAATTTGAACAGATCAAACTCCTTCGCGCCTTCTGGCCGCTTGGATTTCAACACTTCCAGCACTTCGGGAATCACCATGCCCGCCTTGCGGATGACCACCGTGTCGCCGATGCGGATGTCTTTGCGGCGGATTTCGTCTTCGTTGTGCAACGTGGCGCGCGAAATCGTCGAGCCTTGCACAAAGACGGGTTCAAGTTCCGCCACGGGTGTCAGCACACCGGTGCGACCGACCTGGATTGTAATGTCGCGCAGAATGGTTTCAGCGGGCGTGATCCACGGGATGGGTTTGTGGACGATGGCGTAGCCGGGCGCGCGGGTCTTGCTCGGAATCTTGGCACAGTCATCGAAGCGGTTCACCTTCAGCACGAGACCGTCAATTTCATAGGGCAACTGCCGCCGCAGGTCGCGATCTTCGTCGTAATCAGCCACGATTTCCTTGCGATACACGCGCAACACCTCGGCGATGTCCTTGCACAGCCACCATTTCTTCTGTGTCGGCAGACCGAACTCGGCGAGCGTTTTCAACATCTCCGCGTGTGACTCAAACTCAATCCCCTCGCACGCGCCGATGGCGTAAAAGACCGCGCTGACCGGGCGTTGCGCGACGGTTTTCGGATCAAGCTGCTTGAGCGTGCCAGCGGTGGCGTTGCGCGCGTTGGGCAAAGTTTTCTCCCCGGCAGCAGCGAGCTTGGCATTAAGCGCATCGAAATCCTTGTTCGCCATGTACGCCTCGCCGCGCACTTCCAGCAGTTCGGGCGGTTTTTTGACGTTTAACTCCAGCGGAATGGCGCGCACGGTGCGGAGGTTCACAGTGATGTCGTCACCGAACACGCCGTCGCCGCGTGTGACACCGAGCACGAGCTTACCGCGCCGGTAATGCACACTGATCGAAACCCCATCCACCTTCGGCTCCATCACGTATTCAACGTGAGCGCGGCCAAGCTGCTTGCGAATGGTCGTATCAAAGGATTCCAGCGCCGCGAGGGTATTCTCATCTTGGAGACGATTGCGTTTATCACGGTCGGGTTCTTCGTCCTTGGTGGGTTGTTCTGCGCCTTCGACCTTCTCCAGTGACAACATCGGCTGAAGATGCTTTACGCGAGCAAAACCCTCGGCAGGCGCACCACCGACGCGCTGGGTCGGCGATTCAGAGGTAACGAGCGAAGGAAATTCCTTTTCCAAATCCTGCAACTGCTTGAAAAGCTGATCGTATTCGTAGTCCGTGATGTCCGGCTTGCCGATGACGTAATAGGCGTGGTCGTGTCGGCGGATTTCGGCGGCAAGGTTCTGGTGGCGTGCTTTGGCTTCTGCGCTGGTCACCCTGAAATGTTAACCATCCGGGTGTGGAATGGCAGTATTTTTGCGGGTAATTTGGGGGGTTGACAAAAACCGGGGTTTCCCGAAGTATTGAGTTATTCGGGTGGCAGTACGTTTCTTCAGCGGGGTTCCCCACCCCCACCTCCTTGGCGTCTGTCGCCCGAATACTTTTTCATAATTTGAGAGTTGGCTTGACCCGGACGAAACAATTCCCTACGGTTTGCAGCCCAGTGCGGGGGCGTAGCTCAATTGGTTAGAGCGCTGCCCTGTCACGGCAGAGGTTACGGGTTCGAGCCCCGCCGCTCCCGCCACTTTTCTCTTTGCTCCATTTGCAATCCCAACAAAGCAAACGGCGCAGGAGTTTGTCCCCTGCGCCTGTTTGGTGAAAATTGGGTTGCTCCTCAACCTTAATTGGCCTTGGGTGCAAGCGCCCACTCGAACGTGATCTTCAGGTCGTCTTTTACCTTCAGGTTCATTAACGAGGCAATTCCTGTCAGTTTGATTGTGACGTTGAAATCGGAGAGTTTTAACGGCGTCGAACCATTGACCTTGAGCTTCCCGTCCTTCTTTTCGATGGTAACGGGCATTGTGTTTGTGATCGTCACGCCTGAAATCGTCAGTGAACCAATCGCCTCAAACTGGGTTGCGCCCGTTGTTCCGGCTGGTGACTTGGGTTTCAATTCAATCAGCCTGTATTCAATCTTGGGGTGCGCGGTGGCATTCATTGAGTCTTGCATCACGTCATCCATCTTCTTGGTACCGCTCTTGAACGATTTCACAGGCATAAAGGAATACACGACAGGCTTCGCCGCTTTGGCATCGGCAAGCGCGGATTCAGGAAATTTCTCGTCAGCCTCGATCGAACCTCCCAGAATTTTGCTTTCCATCTTCCATTCATGCAATGTGGAGTCTCCTTCGATCTTGCTGTAACTGCCTGTGGGAAGAGCCTCGTAGCGAACCATCCCTGGAGCCAACTTAGGAGCTTCGGCAGCGGGCGCCGCTTCTACTGCGGCTGCCGGTGCTGCGGCAGGAACTGCAGCAAGTGCTGCCGCCTGAGCGGCCGGGGCATTTGTCTGTGTTGACTTCTCTTCACTGGGTTTGCCGCAGCCAAGGAACAGCGCCAAGGCAAACAGACCTGCGAATGTTTTAAGCGTGATGGTGTTTTTGTGGTTGGATGTTTTCATAGTTCAATTTCGTTTTGCATCGTGATGAGTGTCTAGGTCAATTCTAACAACTTTCCCTAACCCGGCGTTTTCCGGTGGAATCACGCTGCTCCAGACGATCCCAGCAACGGAAACTATCTGCCACCGGGAGATTGAGGCTTCGCGTCACAAGACTCAAGCCCAAGTGCCCAACGAATGCCGCCAAGCAAATGCTTTTGATATGCCTCAGAAACTTCAGGTGTATTCTTTCGCTCGCCACTTCCAGCCTTCCATTCGGCGGACCAGATGTCTTCGCGATGGCCGAGTGACGTGTAAAACACGCGGCCCTTGCCGACTTTCTTCAACCACGCCACGGGATAATCCCCCGTCTCCTTGGTATTGGGATGTTTGTCCAACGTAAGAAGACCGTGAACGCTCGCACGATCAAAACTCGTCATCTGATAAATCTCGTCAAAAACCGTCCAGCTTGCGGGCAGATGGCGGCACGCGGCGCATTTACTGTCCTGATTGATCGTGTCCACGGACACCTGCGCTCCATGCGTCTTAAATTCACCGCCGATCATCTCGATGTACGGCCGGAAACCGTGAAACGTATCCGTCGCCGCATGCATACCCACGAAGCCCTTGCCGGATTTCACCCAGTCAATAAACCCTTGCTTGTCCGGCAGCGGCAGGTCGCCGGTGGTGTTGCAAAACACGACCGCATCAAAACGCTTCAGCGCCTCAAGACTCATTTTCTCAGCCAGCACTGCGGTGATTGCCGCGTTGACCTTCGCTGTATCCGCCTTTCCATCTACGCCCTTATATTCAGCCGAACTCGGGTCAACTCCAGCGAACTCAACTGTAAAATCACCACTTCGGGCCGCCAATTGTGCAATAACTTTTTCAGCCACAGGAATGCAACTGTGCCGGAAGCCCGTGGTAGTAGTGACCACGAGCACATGCTTTGGGGCAGAATGGGAGGTTGCGCACCCGGAAAGGATCATCACACCACAAAACAGAGCTGCAGCGATCCTGAGTGAGGCGGTTTTCAGAGAAGGTTTTTTCATGGGACTATTTCAGATTAAAAGTTTCGGGTGCATGATGAGGCTTTTCGGGTTGGGAGGGAATTCAAATTTTACCATCCGCCCCGCGATGCCGACTCGTCGGTTGCGCTTCTATTTTCCCGCAACACCCTTGAGATAGGAAAGAATCAATTGCGGCAAGTCGTCGCTGTAACCGCCCTCCAGCACGCTGAACAATGGCACCCCAACCTTGCGAAGCTCAGAACCGAGCCAGTGAAAGTCCTCGGCTTCCAGCGGCCCATTGGCAAGAGGATCCCGGGCATACGCGTCAAAGCCGGCAGACACCCCGATCAGGTCAGGGCGAAACGCCTTCAAATCGGCAAGCGAGCGTTCAAGAACCTTGCGATAGCCTGCGCGTGGGGTATATGACGCCACTGGATAGTTGAAACAATTGTCGCCAACGTTGGCCGCGCCGGTGCCCGGGTAGCAGGGAAATTCGTGAATTGAAAAGAACGCTGCACCCGGCTGGTTCATCAGGATGTCCTCAGTGCCATTACCGTGATGCACGTCAAAATCAAAGACGGCCACTCGCTTGCTGCCATGCGAGAGCGCTTCAAGAGCAGCGATCGCGATGTTGCTCAGATAACAAAAACCCATCACCTGCGACCGCGTGGCGTGATGTCCGGGCGGACGCATTAGTGAAAAGACGGTTTCCCCCGCATGGGCTGATCTCATGGCGTCAATGGCTGCTCCCGCCGAAATCCGCGCCAGTTCTTCAATTCCCGGGTGAAACGCTGTGTCCGCATCAAAATCCTGTGGGATGCGCAATCTGGCAATATGCTCCGGTGAGTGCGCTCGTAAAATGGGCTTGTCCCCCACCTGATGCGGTTTGAGCCATTCGATCCGCAGTTCCTTCTGAGCACGCAACGCATCCAGGGTGGAGAGTATCCGCTGCGGTCGCTCAGGATGCCCGGGCGCGTGATAACCCGCACATCTTTCGTCGGTGATGATCTTCACGGCGAAGATTCAAACATGGAATAGGCGGAATAGGCACGGATTTTCTTGCGGATGGAATTAACCTGCCTCTGGCCCTCCAAATTGAATTTCCATTTCCTTCCGCCGTCATTACAGTGTCTGCGCTTAAAATAAACCAGCCACTCAAATGAAACGTCTCTTCTCCGTTCTTGCTCCTTCAATCGTCCTGCTCACAGCGAACTTGGCTCACGCATGGGATTACGAAGGTCATCGGGCTGTCAACCAACTCGCCATCGCGGCGTTGCCGACGAATTTTCCTGCTTTTGTTTTCACAAAGGAGGCACGCGAACGCATCGCATTTCTCGCTGGCGAGCCGGATCGCTGGCGCAACATCACCAATGATCAATCGCTTCCGCACTGCAACGGACCTGACCATTATCTCGATCTCGAACAAATCACAGACTACGGCCTGTCATCTGAGACGGTGCCGCAGTTGCGTTATGACCTTGTTGCAAAACTGGCTCTTGGCCGGACATTCCACCCCGGGCGATTCGAGCCTATTGATCCGGGGAAGAACAAAGACCACACACGCGAACTCGTCGGCTTTGCTCCGTGGGCCATAACGGAACATTGCGGAAAACTGCGCTCAGGTTTTTCCTACCTCAAGGCGTTTCAAGATTACGGCGGCACTCCGGAGGAGATTGCCAACGCGCAGGCGAACGTCATCTATATCATGGGTGTGATGGGGCACTTCGTCGGCGATTGCTCACAGCCATTACACGTCACCAA
>JABFSR010000034.1 GCA_013140495.1 Verrucomicrobiota bacterium | reverse complement strand
GGGCGATCTCCATGCCTCGTTCACCATCCGATGTGAACTCGGTGACGTAGTTTCCTGATGCGATGAACAATCGGCCAGTCGGCGAGAGGGCAAGACGGCGTGCCTCATCATGGGGAGCACGCCATCGTTTGATTTCAACGTGACTGATGAGTTTGGGATCAGTCTTTTCCAAGCGGCTCAAATCGTAGGCGAATGGATTGGACGCTGCCTTTTCGGTGGCGGAGGAGGCTGCGGACGAGAACGTCGCGAGCAGAGCGACGCTTTTGATTGCGTCGGCGACGAACTCCCGACGGTCGAGAAGCTGGAATTCCTTTTTCATGACATTCTCCTTTGGGTGACGTCCTTTAAGGAAAGCGCCTGGGGGAGGCCACAATCTCCAACCGCAGTGCAGGCCCGGCAAATGCCTTCGTTGATGCACTCTTGATCCGCCAATTCCGCAACTCGTTTCCTCGCCAAGACGGCGGACACCGCCGCCACTCCAGCCACCAACGCGTAACGCGCTCCGCCGCGCAGGAATTCGCGGCGATTGGCCAATTCTTTGCGTTGCTCGGTATTCATAGTCGGTAACGAGCGGACCGGCACCAAATCAAACACGCCTCGCACCAAGCGAGGTGTGACGGCCCGGACTTCACGGATAACTTTGCGCCCATCCGCCGCAGGTTGCTTGCGCGGTATTGGCAAAGCCTAAACCTTTCTTGGCGGCCGGTATTTGATCTTGGTCAAGCTTTGCGTTCTCACTCGTCGGCCTTGTTATCTGGCTGCGGTGTTCATCGCCGGAGCAGGAATTTTGACCCGGCAGGCGGACATGGGGCAACCATCCTTGCAGAGTTCTCTGGGGGGCGATGGATTGCCGCACCGCGCTTTCCATTCCTGCTTCCAGCCGGTTTAATCCGGTGGTGGCAGCGTACAGATCAAAACTGGTGAAACCCTTGATGGCTGTCACTAGCCCTGTCACCGTTCTTTTCCCGATGATCTGAGTTGTAGCGACCGCGTGCTCCGAGGCTAACGCGACTGATCACGCAGCAATGCGCCTGGACGTCGAATGACCTTTACCTGCAACTCCTGCGCCGGCACCAAATGCCGATAGAAGAACGCCTGCATCTGATCCTCGGCGGGCACCACGGGGCGAATCAGTTCGGCAACATCCACGCGGGCGCGGCCAACCAATGAAATCGCGAATGGTTCAGACGCCGCCGCAAACGGCGCGGTCAACGTGAGCTTCACCTCATTCGTCCCGTTGAGGATGAGATTATTGCTCAACTTGAATCCCGCCGGTGCATCTTTCAGCGTGACGGTGATGTCGTTCGTGAAGCCATCCTTGCGGAGCGCCACCACGCGCAACACCGCGCTGTTGCCGGGGCGAACACTCAGACTCGCGGGAACGGCGCGCAACTCGAAGTCTGGCTGTGGCGTGCTGACGCGCAAACGGTAGCTGAATTCCGGTCCGCCCTGGCGCTGCGTGTCGCCGAGGTGGATGAAGTATTTTCCAGCAGCCGGCAATTTGACGCGCAAATACGAATCCGCATGGTGGGTGTTCAAACCGGAGGCCTTGTCTTCCAGATCGTCGTTGATGGCGAGTTGTTGGCCGGACGCGTCGAGGACTTTCAGGATTGAATCCAAAGGTGAATTCAGCCGGCGCGCGGTGACCTCAGCAACGATTTCATCACCAGTCGCACCAGTGATCTGAAATACATCCGCGTCACCCGGTTCATCAATCCGCCCGTTGACGACGATGGGTGCCGTGATTTGTTGCGCGGTGGCGGAATCATTGTTGGGTTCGCGTTCCCGGACTTCGGGCCAATCCTCGACGGCGAAAGGAAAGCGATTCGAGAACTCTTCACCTTTCCGGGCGGCAAGGAATGTGACGCCGGGCGATGTGGTTTCGGGCATCAGCGTGTTGGTCGGCAGATTCCAGCCTTTCAGTTCAACGGTGGTTCGTTCACCGACGCGCCCGCCCAATGGAAAGATGCTTGTCACAAAAGGCAGTTCGCCCAGCGCGATGCGATAGACAAAATCCTCGCGCCCGCGATAGATGCTGTCCTTGATTTCAACGAAGTAATCTCCGTCGCGCGGAATCTCGAAGTGCAGCACAGGATCGGGTTGGAAGCGAAAGTCGTCGTCGTAGGCGAGTTCCTTGCCCTTGGCATCGTAAAGGGCAACGGTCGCTTGAAACCAGCCGGGCACGGCGTCGGCCAGATACGGAATCAAATCGCGCGCACTGACGGCGACGACGAGCGATTGCCCGCGGCGGGCGCTGAAGCGATAGCGATCCACTTCACCGGGCATGATCTGGCCGTTGATAACGGCGGGCAGAGTCACGCGGGCAATGTTCGTGCTCGGAAGTTCGGCAGGCGGAAGGTTGAACTGGCGACGCAAGCGTTCCTCTTCCGGATTTGGTGCGCGTGCTGGCGGCGCGGAGAATTCCGGCAACGCACCAACAAGGAATTTCATCGGGTTGGACAATCCAGTTGCCGTAGCGAGGCGGATTTCGCGTTCGCCGGGCGCGGCATTGGTCGCAATGGTCAATCGCAGCGTCGCAACATCGGCGATGGCCTGCGTCGCGTTGCGATTGGGCGGATTCTTCAGAATCTGGTCCCGCATTTCCGTCATCTCCTGTTCGTCAGCAGTCGTCCAGGTGTTGGTCGGGTTATCGTTTTTGCGTGAGGCCTGCCGTTTTTCGCGCAACTCCTGCAATCGGTCGCGCAGCTTGTTGAATTGGCCTTGCGGCATCGGACGATTGAAATCCGTCACGACGGCTTCAATGCCGTCGCCGGTGACGAAGGCGTTGGTCACGCCCTGGAGGAATTGGCCGCCGACTTTGATTTTGATGGTCGCGCCTACCCGACCGCCAGCGGGATACACGAAGCCGATGCGAGGCGTGTTGGGCTGGGCCTGCGCCATGAAGATGGGGAACAAGACTGCGACGAATACAGCAAACCCAGTTCGTACTGAAAGGAGATTTTTGAGTTTACGCCCGCCCTCACCCCG
>JABFSR010000159.1 GCA_013140495.1 Verrucomicrobiota bacterium | reverse complement strand
CCGAGCTTGGAGACAAACTCCAACGCCACTGCGGACGAAGACGCGAACCGGAAAACAAAAACCGCTTTTAAGAAAAAAATGAAACCCTTCACTTAACTCTTGCCAAATAAACCCTCATAGGAGGGGTCGCTCCTGGGTCGCTCCTTAAATCCGGCGCGGCGGAAAATGATGCCCATGCCACGCCCACTGCGCATCGAATATCCCGGCGGAAACGGGTCAGCTCGGAGTAACTCCACAGCTTAGATTCCGTCCAGCGTGACAAACAACTACCGGGCCGCGATGGTTGTTCCGCAGCTCAGTGCATTTCCACGTCGCAACTGCCGATGCCCTTGCGGTAGTAATGAAACTCCACGTTAGGATGATCGGCGAGCAGCGACATGGGCACGGCGGCATCGGGAATCTTCTTTGCAATCATCAGGCAGGTGAGCCGTTGCCCGAACGGATTGTCGTGGTTGCCCGCGTGCCAGATGGAGACCTTGTCCGCCTTCCATGTTTCCACCGGTCCGACGGAAATGGCCTGTGTCGGCACGAGAGAGATGTTCCCGCCGCCGGAGGTGCGGGCATTCTGGGCAATGGTCAGCGGATGCAGATCCACCACGCGCGTGGCCAGCTTGCGATATTCGGCAGGCGACGGCGGGGCAGTCTTGTATTTGCCCGCGCGCTTGGGTGGGTCGTTGAAGGCCCAATGCTTCACATCGCCCTGGCCGCCCTGCATCACGGCACAACGCGCGCCGGATTCCCAGCTTTTGCGATACGCTGTGGTGTTGCCCTTGGGGAAATGCAGGTTAGTGTCCGGCATCACGAGTTCCTTGCGAATGCGGCTGAAACACATTTCGCGGTCGGCCTTCTCGAAGGAAAGCGGATGTGAAACCGGCGTTTCCCTGCCGTTCAGAAACCATTCGTCCATGCCCCAGAAATGCGCGGACTTGATGTTGAGATTGAGTGCGTTGACCAATCGGGCTACGAGCGGCAGTTGCTCGGTTGGTCCGATCGGTCCGCAGATGCCGACGGGGTTGTCGGACGTGGACTCCTTCCAGGCGGTGATGTATTCGAGCGCCTCGGCGAGATAAAAGTCTTCGAGTGTGTCATGTAACACGACCTTGAAGCCAGGCCGCGAGAGCTTGAGCATTTTCTCCGGCGTGAGCCTGGCGGCGTCGCGGACGATGTCGTTGTCGAGGGTGGTGTAATCCCACCAGTCTGGCGAGATGGCGCTGAGTTTGCGGGGCATGGTTTGTGGATGGGTTAAAAGCTTAAAGCGTGAAATGGTTCGAGAAACATTCAATCCAAGTTTCAACTCACGGGAAAAGAACTCAACAATATTTTCCTTCTATCATGAGCGATGTTGCTGACCGCTTTCGTGGAGAGCCAAATAGTATTCTGCTCCCAACTTGGCACGGCGTCCCAATTCAAACGCCTTTTGCATTGAGCTAAAATAGCCAGTTTTATCTTTAGTTGAGAGCTTGCGTACGGCAATGTAAAAGTGGGCTTGGCAATTCTGACGCTCGTGAAGAATGGGGACGCTCGCTGCTGCTGCGAGCATCTCGTCCTCCGTAACTGTTCCAAGTAAATATCGAGACGCTGCCCCGGGCCAAGCTGACGATTGCTTGGTTCTCAGCCGTTTCTTCAGATATCGAGTCGCCAGCGTTCGCGCCGCCTCGTCGTCAAGTCTGATGCCACCGAACATCAAGAGGTTGCCGATGGTCACGCCTCCGGCTGCATCACCATAACGGACTTTGCCCGCAAACGACGTACTAACACCGTCGATCCACGTCCTAAGAGCTTCCCGCTCACGTCTCGCCATCCACAAAGCAACTCCGCATAGGGCGCCATCGCATTCCGTCTGTAAATCCGCGCCACTCAGCGCATCCGCGGCCTGAAAATCTTTTAGCGCGGCACCAAATTCTCCGAGATGAAGGTAAGCCATGCCTCGGTTGTTGAACTCAAAAGTTGATGGCGCGTCTCTCAGCTCCTTAGAGAAAGCAGAGATGGCGTCCGCGAATCTTTCGCTCATGAACAAATCCCAAGCACTCATGGTGAGTTATCGAATGCGCTATTGCCTTTCAGCGATCTCAGCCAAACCTTCTTCGTAATCCTTGTTCACGAGATAATGCTTTCCCAGCGCCTCACGTAGCGGATCAACTTCCGTGGCGCTGAAGCCGTAATGCAGATGGCGTCGCCAGCCCTCGGCGAACTTGAACTTCCTGGAGAGCCTGCCCACAACACGCGCCATGTCATCCACCTTGTCGCCGAGTGAATCCATGCCCTGGCTGACGTCGAGCCAGTTTTGCTGGCTCTTGTGCTCGGCAAGTGCGGCGCGTTTGGTGGCCTGCACGGATTCGGTGTTCACAAATGCACCCGGCGTAATGATCTCGCGCAGAGGTCCACGCAGGCTGTGCGGTGTGGCGTGGTAGATTGTCACGTCGTAATCGGCGACGGGGCGGGGCGGGGTGGAACGGAAGTTCGGCATGGCATGGGTGAATGCAGCGGTCACCGCCAGCCGGCTCGTGTTCGTGTGATCCTCCATGTAATCCACGGGTGAGTGGGTGAGGACGATATTCGGTTTCACCTCGCGGATGACAGCGGCAAGGCGTCGAAGAAGTTTCAAGTCGTAGAAGATTTCAAGGTCGTTGCACAGGCTCTCGTGGAAGTGTGCGCCAAGCACCTTGGCGGCGCGTCTGGCTTCGCCACGGCGGATGATGCGGGTCTTGTTTGCGTTGTATTGCACACTTCCGTTGCAGCCGTTGGCGACGTTCATGTAGTGCGTTTCCCAACCGGCGTTCTTCAGCAGCAGGAGCGTTCCTGCCATGTAGAACTCAATATCGTCCGGGTGCGCGCCGATGGCGATGGCTACGGATTTCATTGTGTAATGCGGAGTGCGGAAGGTGAAAGAAAAGTTGGAACAACACCCGCCCTCACCCTGGCCCTCTCCCCCGATGAGAGGGGACAACGATTGCGAGTTTTCAGATTGGCGAACGCGGGTTTGGTCAGCACTGGCT